>NZXL01000020.1 GCA_002697705.1 Methanobacteriota archaeon | reverse complement strand
TTACCGCCGGCAAGGAGAAGAACTGTAGTCATAATAATCATCAATGTAATTCATCAAGACGATTCATTGCTCCTTCCAATTCCAACAATAAACTTCTGACTCTCTCTAAGAGGGCTTTTCTTTCTCTTGAAGAGCGCGCTTCAGGCAACCATTCTAGAAGGCGGCGTACATCCTGAGCATCCCTTTGAACTGTCCATTGTAAAACAGCCTCCATAACAGGGTCTTCGGTTGGTAAAAACCGCTCACTCATAGTAGTTCGAGTATGAGGCGGCGTTTCAATTATTTGATGTCAAAAGGCGCTTTCTAATCTTTTCAAACAATTCTCCACCACTTGGGGCGGTTGTAATCAGGTGACTTAACTCACCAGCGCCTTGCTCTCTAATCGAAATAAATAACATAGCAATTTGATGCCAAAGAGAGCTCTGTTCTGCCATTGCAATAAGCCATTCATCGTCTGGAATTTTGTTTTCTGAACGATTCATCTCTTCTGCGATTTCAAGAATTGTTTCCAAAGGCTCACTATCATTGAATAAGTGGATGAAAGTAATCCATGGATCTTCCCCCAAATCTTCTGACGATAGATTTGCGAGTAGTAAACCCACTAATTTCAAATCTTCTTTACCGTGCCTCTTCCATAATTTAGAAATTAATTTTGTTAACTTTTTACGGTTTTCCACATTTGTAAGTAGCCAAGAAGTTAATGTGCGCATATCTGGGTCTGTGCTTCCATAATGAAATGCAAATGCGCCTTGTTTGGCTAAAATATCGGTCTTCGGTTTGGTTATCATACCAGGAGTACTTACTCTGTAAGCATTTAACAAAAATTTCATTGTTTTGCGCCTGGAGTTGATGATTTTTGGAGGCGTATTTGCCAATAATTCATCTAACTGTAGATTCATTTCTTAGCACCGTCGGTTGATTTCTTACGAACAACATCAAACAAGTCGCCAACCAAACTAACCGAATCTCTAAGAGTTCCAAGCATCTTATCGATAACATTGGGGTCTTCGAATTTCTCTTTGACGATTTCACGAAGTTCTGCTTCAATGTTCTCATGTTCCTCATCATCGATTTGAAAAATATCTCTCAAGTGAGCTAGAACTCTAAACTCATCTCTTGAAAGTGAAGCATTAACAATTGCTATCTCGAATACTTTTGTATAGATTGTTTTTGCTCCTGACAATGTTATTGGCTCTCCGCCTTGAATTACCTTACCAGTCCTAATTGCTTCATAGATCTTTGATGGTTCGTCTTCTTCAAGGTTTAGTGCGCTAGCCAATTTGATTACAAGTCGCTTCTCCTCTCTTGTCAAGATACCATCGACCAGCATAACTTCTATGGTACTTTGGAAAACCTCCAAACTATGACATAGAACCTCGGACACATTACGCCGATGCACTTACTGTTCTTGAATTAGTTGCTCTTCAAAAATCGGCTTTTTTACGTTTTTTTGATAAGAGCATTCAATAAGTATTGGCTGATCCCGTATATTGTTCACATCCTGTTCACGCCCATGATTCGTCATGTGGCTCCAGATTGGTAGAGGGGTTATCTCCCTACTATTTGGCTCAGAGATGTGGATACTAAAGGAGGAATTCAAATGGGAAAGAAACCACATAATCGCGGAGGGCACGGCCCAAAGCAGAGCAAGGCGATGAAATACCAAATTCGCGCTGATATTAAGGTAAACGGAACGGTTCAACGTAAGGACATTATTGGAGCAATAATGGGCCAAACAGAAGGCCTTCTGGGAGATGAATTGGAATTAAGAAAGTTGCAAAGAACTGCAAGAATTGGACACGTTGATGTAGAAATGGAATCCAAGGGTGGCAAAGTTCACGGAATGATACTAATTCCAAGTAGCCTAGATAATGTTGAAACTGCAATCATTGCATCTTCACTGGAAACAATCGATAGAATCGGCCCTTGTACGGCTAAAATATCTGTGGTAGAAATACTTGATATCCGTGCAACAAAGAGAACTACTGTCGTTGACAGAGCTAAGGAACTATTATTGAAAATGGTTAACTCTGGAGAAGCTGCATCAAAGACTGTAATTGAAGAAGTTCGTTCCGTACTAACTGTAGGAACCGCTACGTCATTCCATGGATTGACGTGTGGACCAAATGTCGAATCTTCGTCTTCTTTGATAGTTGTTGAAGGAAGAAATGATGTTCGAAATTTATTGAATTGTGGCGTTAAGAATGCAATCAGTGCAGATGGTGCTGGAGAGATAAAACAAGAACTGATCGACCTAGCCAATGGAAAGGAAACTGTCATACTAGCAATAGATGGCGACAGAGGCGGAGAGATGTTATTTAGCCAATTGATGGAAATGATGAAGGTTGACTTCGTAGCACAAGCGCCAGTTGGACAAGAATGGGAACTATTACCTCAAAAGACTGTTACAAAGTGCCTTTCTATGAAGGTTGATGCGACTAAGTTTGGACATCAAATCAGCAAGAAACAGGCTGACGATGATAAAAAAGCAGGAGTTGAAGACAAGAACTGGGCAGAAGATATGGATGACACATTTGTTCAGAAAGAAGCTCCTGCTGAAGTTCATGAATTCTTTGACCATCTAGATGCTCTAGAACCTAAGAAGGCTCTATTTGTTATGGTTGATGGAACAATTTCAGACCCTGTTGGGCCTTCAAAGTTGGCAAAGGCGGCTGAAGAAGCCGACGGAGCAATTGCAATTGTATTCAATGGACCTGTTAGCGAAAGAACTCTTGAGATCGCATCGGATGCAGCAATTGAAACCGTTGTTGGCACTAAAGCTGGCAAAGGTTACCAAGAGCGCAAAGATGTAAAGTCATGGTTAGTCGATACCCACCGTTGATTTGGATTAGTTCAAATCAAATTCGGAAGTTGCTAATTTTTTAGCAGCCTCGGTGCTGTCTAAACAAGCCAAATAATCGCCATTAGGAATAGAGCTATTGCTATCTGCCATTATATTGCCATTCAAATCTATTATCTGATATCCTGCATTGAAGATTATTTCAAAAACTTCACTTGATGTTCGATTGATTGAATGTAATATTGTGTCTTGAAGTTCGAATAAAATATATTCTATCTTCTTATTTTCTAATAGATTCTTGGCTCCGCTTAGAACATCTGATTCAAATCCTTCAACGTCTATCTTCATGAAATTGATTTGGTCGATTTTCAGTTCTTTAGATACATCATCAATCGTGCGCACATTAACTTCTATCTTACCTATAGTTGGGCTATTATCTACATCGCCAAGAGAGTGGTGTCCATGAAACCCTTTAACGTGTAATTGCATCTTTGAATGGGTTTTGCCTAATGCCAAATTATGCAAGGTGATATTGGATATATTGCGTAATTCCTGTTGGGATTTTATCGTTGCTAGGTTGTCAGGATGGGGTTCAAATGCATGTACATGTTTGCATCTTTGCGCAAACCAATTTGCAACAATACCCATATTGGCCCCTATATCAAATACAACATCGTCCTGTGAAATTAAGGGCTCAATTCTATCTAGCCAAGGTACTGCGTCACATACTTTACCGCTATCAAGAGTCCAATTCATCCGTTCCCCATAATTTAGAGTTCGCATCAAACCTCTGTTTTTATCATAGACAAAAAGTTCTAAATCACTATTTGCAATTTTACGATCTAATAATGGGTATAGTATGAATCGATTAAAAATACGGCCTGGAGTTTTTATGCCATACAAAAAAGCACGAACTGGAAAACTGTGGTTCTTCTTTGATTTTGAAATGGACAATCCCCCTTAGAGAGTGGTACAGGCTACTTGTTTATGAGTTCCGTCCTAGTGAATTTAAATTTGAATTGCTCATTTGGTTATTCGTGCATATTAAGAATCGCTTTGAGTGTGCCTAGTTTATGGGCGATGATGATTCTTCGAGTTGGCCTGACGATGATGATCCTTTCTCGGCTATAGAGGAAAAGGCCGATGAGGAGGAAGAATCTCAAGAATCTCTCGAGACTAAAGAAATCGAGGAAGAGGCAGAAGTGGAAGAATCTGATGTGGAAGAAACTGTGGTTAATATTCCATGGAGCCTACCTATTAGATCCGCCCCCATTATGGCTCAAACAGGAGACATTGTACAAGAATTCCCATTGAATGAAAGTCCAGATGGGCTCAGTTCAACTTCGATAGTAGTAAATGAAAATCTGATTAGAATTGTTGAAGCTAATTATGGAGAAGACGGACAAAGAAGATTGAATGTTAAAACTGTGATGAAGCAGGAATTGACGGGTTTTTCTCACACACATAATGAACTAATGCATAAGCACCAATGGCTATGGATTGTTGCATTTTTTGTTGGCCTCGGTTTTAGTTTCGTAGCACAACTCTCTATGTTTGGACAATTATTACTTGGAATTGGATTAATTGGCTGGATTTACATGCATCTCGAGGTGCATAATCTAGAATTTTCCACCCATGGTTCAAAGCACAAAGTTACCTTTACCGGTTATGGTTCAAATCGTGCTATGTTCCGTGCTAGTATGGCTTTAATCGGCCCAACAATGGCAAAATATATTGAAACTGGAGAATTGGATACTAAATCGATTGATGATTTGCATGAATCATTGGCTAAACCGCCAGAAGTTATTCCGCCTATGCCACAAATGGCGCCTATACAACCTGTAATTATGGCTCCAACAATGACTGATGAAGAGCAAATGGTCATGGAAAATGTTCCTGCGCCACCTGAAGCCAATCAATTACCGCCTCCTGCACCGCCCGAAGCCAATCAATTACCACCCCCTGCACCGCCTGAGCCGGTTCAGCAAAATGGCCCACCCGCGTCAAACACCATGGCACCACCAGCTCCTCCACAGCCTAACCAATTACCACCTCCACCAGCCCCACCGGAGGTCAATCAATTACCACCGCCTCCTTTGGCGCCAATGAATAATGCACTGCCTCCTGCTACTCTTCCACCGCCATTACCGCCACCTGGGGCGGCTTTGCCCCCTCCGATAGGTTTGGGATTAGCACCCATAGATGCTGGCGAAGTTCCTCTAGATGCACCGCTGCCCGATGCTCCGCAAATTTCAGTAAAAGCATCGCCTGTTGAAGAATCACTATCGCCGGATGAGCGAAATGAATTGCTTGAAGAACTCAAGTGAATTATACCGCTTCAACTACAATTCCGCTAGCCGATGGTAAATTCATACTTTTGATCAATTTCTCGACTTCCTTTGATAGCTCGCCTAAATCTTGGGAATTTGGCAAGTCTTTGTCATCTCTGTTCAATGGTAAAGCGAAGCCTGGGCCTGGGATTCGATTCAAGGCATTTCCAAGATTCTTGGTGTCTTGTAAAAAATTGTCTTTGGAACCTGAATGGCGGGCTTCTAATCGTGACTTCATCCATTTGTTATATTTTGGAATTGCAGATTCTATTTTTTTGACCAATTTGCTTCTCATGGTGTCGTTTTCATCACCAGTAGGCAATAATCTGAGTATGATTCTCAGCATTCTATCTACCCTCACATCTCTAGGTTCAACTCCAACATGAGTAGCTATCGATTTGCGAATTAATTTTACAGAATCGATTCCTGGTTCTTCTAAACTTTGAGCGGTTTCTTTCAAGCCCAAAGTCCTTAGAAGACTTTGATAAGTTTGAGTTGAAATCTTTTTTGAATCGATTGTTGTTGAATTGACTGTATGCTTTTGAACTATTGGTTCTGAGAGTAATGCTTCTTCCTCTACGGGTTCCAATTGCTCTTCAGCTGTATTTGATCCGGGCTCGTTTGTTTCTGTTTTTATCTGAGCTGGTTCTTCTTCAATAATGGCCTCATCGTGAAGGTTTTCTTCTTCCATAGCATCAAGCATGGCCTCATGCGCCTCTTCTAATGTTGAAGAAGGCGCCTTCACTTGTTCNGGAATAGGNAGTAGTGTTTTCCTTACTGGCTCGGGCCTCCATGCTTGGAATTCAAACTCTTCATCTTCTACTTCTCTAACTGAAAGGTGCCTCATNAATGATGGNATNTTATCTNCTAATTCCGCNAATTTAAGTGGGTCTTGNAGTTTNTCTTGNACCTGAATNGCCAAGTTGANATCTCTATTCCAAGGCAAAGTAGTCAATCTNCTCCTAAGNGATTCATGGTTCAAAATCAATTTTCTAACACCNCCTAANGTCTTGGCAAGTTCGATTGGNCTTGATTCAAGTTGNGAGGACAGGTGCCCAGTATACCANCCNGCTGCATTATATTGNGATAGTTCGTCAACCAATTTCCGTTCNAATCTCTCATTGATNGCTGAAGTNACTACAGAGTTTCCTGTAGCAGTAATATTATTGCTAATTCCATACTTTCTTGACTGGGCNACGAATTCTTCGAACTCTAAGAGNGTGAAACCTGAGGAGGGTGTTTCTTCGGATGCTTTGCCTTGTTTGATTAGATCNAATAACTCTGATTCNAGCATTCTTCGATGCCTNGNCCTGCGTTTGNCGAAGTTATCAATCATTGATNTTGTATCGTCAATTACNTCGCTTCCCGCTTCNATCTCTTTGAGAAGTAAAATTCGTTTATTGACCGAGTCCGCACCTTCAAATGAAATATCTAAATCTAATAAGTCCGCTATACAATCAACTCTCTGTTGCCACAATGGCTGCGCGTTGGAAATCATTGAAAGTGCGCTCTTTGGGTCTCCTTCTATCATCGATTGATAAGAATCTAATAGCAATCCATGATTTTCATATTTCTCAAGAAGAGCGAAACACTCCAATTCAATTCTCCTCCACTCTTGTTGTAAATCTTCTACAACATCAATTAGATTTTCAGTATGCTCCAAATAGCCAACATAAGAATCGCCCATGCTACTGGAATCGGGCCATATGGTTGTAATTCTTTGATACCTTTCGAGCCATTCTAAATGGTGATTTACGCGCTGTTCAATCTCCGGAATATTGGTTTCCCATTCCATTAATTCTTCAGGCCTAATCGNATCATCATGTGGAAAAACTATGCCCTTTGAACGCCAATTAAAAATCACATCGTTTACAGATGAAAGGCGTTTGAATAAATCATCACTAATGGCCATTATTTTTGATTTGAAATCCATTAAATCTATTTCGGTTCCTTCGGCGATTAGGTCGAGTCTTTGGTTCTCNAAGTCCTGTGCGATTGCACCATCAAAAGAGGATAGTTGGTCGATAATTAACAAGCGAATTATTTCATGCTCTGTGTGCAATCTCTGCTTTTCCGCTATTTCTTCCAATGCCTGAACCATTGGCATTTCAAGAATATAATCAACATCATAATCTTGGTCTCTAAGAGATTCAACGGCATTAAAAATGGTTCTTTTTTGCCTGGCTTCGTTTTGTTCAATACGAACTATCTCTTCATCGAGTCTCGATGACATCTCGGGTGATTTGAACATCGGCAATAANACTGATATTTGTGGATGTGAGGTCGGGTCCAAGGAATCACAGCGGGCCAAGAAAAGAAGTATTTCTTCTCCTTTTCTAACAGCATTCCACTCATTTTTTACCTGTTGAAAAACGAGTTCCCANGGGCGNTTATCTGTCGCCCATTCCTCATATTCTTGTTTTACTAATTCNCCATTCATTGGATCTTGTAATTCTGATANCCATTGGTCAAATAAGTCNCTATATGATGAATTGTTTTCAANCCATGAAAANTCTAATCTNGATTTCAANTCTGTCGATAGNTTCACCAAATATTCTACTCGCAGNAGGGCTTCTGAGGCTAAATCGGAATTATCTCTCAAATAATCCTCGATCCCTGAAACATCCCATCCAAAATCGGCCCAGGAATCTATTTGATTATCAAACCAAGATTCNGATTGTTCGGCTTCATCTTGGCTTGCCATTAGGTGACCTCGACACTGATGAGTACTGAAAGTCTTTGAATGTGAGCAAAGAACTGGCCAAAATGAAGGCGTTTTTGGGATATATTTCGCTTATCGGGTGAAATCGAAAGGTCGGAAAATCGCCTTCTTCTTACTCTGTTTAGCCGATGAGCATAAAGGGGCAAAGAAAACTCGTTGCTTATGGAACCACTAACCGCTTTATTTGGAATCGCTGTCATAGGCGCTGGAGGAGGCACGGGATTTTGGCTAAAAAAGACGCACGACAAGTTAGTTAGTGTCACTGAAAACAATATTCTTCTTCAACAAAGTCAAAGCGCACATTTTAGCCACCTCAATACTGAAGTTGCCAATATGAATTCTAAATTATCTACTCTAAACGGGATGGTAGAGGCGCTACGTGCAACCAATCCTGAATTAGATGGGGCTTTATTGGCACACAATACTATTGCCCACCTGGAGCAAATTGGTGAACTAGGTGATTCACTAGAAGAAAGTGAAATATTCTCTCAAGCGTTAAATGCTCTAGAGACATTGGTTTCTCCTGTTTCTATCGAAAGTAAGGTTGGAGATTCGAATCAAATTAATCAAATCACTTCAAATTTGATCTTACGATTAATCGAGTTATTTGACAGACACAACATGACTGCTAGTAGTATTGGATTAAAGCCAGTTACTGCCCACAAATTAGGTCATGCAAGTTTGGGTCTTAGAAGATATGACTGGGCTGAGAATTGTTTTGGAATTGCATACTCGTCTTCCCCAGGAAATATGAATATTNTAGAAGCGCTTGAGCATATTGCATTAGAAAAAGGAGATGANGAATTACGAAGACATTGGCTTGAGGCAAGAATGACTGTTCAACCAGATAGTCCTGAATTGCTTAGAGCCCATGCCCATTTACTAGCAAAGATGGGTGATTTAGAAGCCGAAAGAGATGTTCGACGTTTGGAAGCTTTGGGGCTTGATACTCCTGCTGATAGGTCGCTACTTTCAGGACTGCGGGCAAGAGCCGGTTCTCATTCTGAGGCTTTAGAAGCAATTGAAAAAGCATTAGAGGAAGATCCGAATCAATCCAAAGATTGGTTGAGTTATGCTAATTTATTACATCAAGAAGGAGAAGATGGCAAGGCTTACGAAGCAGCGAATAAGTGTCTGGATTTAGACAGGCAATGTGGAGATGCTTGGGCTTTATGCGCCAAACTATTAGCGCCAAAGTCAAATCGACTAAAAGAGGCACTCAAAGCAGCTGTTCACGCTGTCGCCCTAGAGGCAGGTGGAGTGGATTTGATTTTACTCAAAGCCGACCTATTGCTTACTGAAGGTTCGGTATCGGCTTCGGAAGAATCCCTGATTAAAGCACTAGAAAAATATTCAATGAATGGAGAATTAAGAGCTAAGATAGCAACAAGATATCTATTAGATGGACGAATTGACGACGCTCAGCGTTTGCTCGATGAAACCCCAATAGGAATTGACCACGCATTACTACATGTTGTAGAAGGGCGACTGCACCTTGCAAACGCCGATAGAACCAGAGANGGTACTGGAGAAACCGATTCGACTTTGTTGGCTGTGGCTATATCCGCTTTTGACAATGCATTGAAACTAAATCGNGAATTAGGCGTAGCATGGCTTGGTTTGGCTAGGACTAATCGACTGTTGAATAATCTTGATTCCGCGGACGAAGCAATAGCAAGAGCGGGCCGATTGCTTTCTGAGGAAGATCCATCTGTTGCTGCTGAATCTGCACTTCTCGCCCTAGACAAGGGAGACATTGCAACAGCTGCACAACAAATCGACGTAGCAGATATCCATGGACAAAGCGCAGTAATCACATATGTAAGAGGGAATATTGAAGCACGTAGTGGTCACTTAGACCGTGCATTAGAGTATTATGCAAAGACCCTAAAAGAAGACCCTGGCCATATCAGAGCTAGATTGAATAGATGTAGTATTTACATGGCTTTGGATGAGGGAAGAAAGGCATTAGATGATGCTGAAATCTTGCTCGACTTAGCACCAAACTTTACCTTGGCTAGATTCAAAAAGGCCGAAGCTGAAATGGCGCTTGGTGAATGGGCAAATGCAAGAGCAAACTTAGAAATCGTTCTTGAAAAGGCACCTCATCACCACCAGGCATTGACCCAATTGGCATCTTGTTTCATCGCCCTCAATAGACATGAGCGAGCTGAAACACCTCTAAATGATGCTTTACGAATTTCTCAAAATTATGCACCTGCATGGCACCAAAGAGGATTGCTATACCTTGAATGGGGTAGAGATGATAATGCTTTGAGTGATTTTGAGGCTGCTGTCAAATGCGATTCTAATCATTTGGATGCGCATTTACATATTGCTGCCTTACATCATGAGGCAGAAAGATTCGATGAAGCAGGAGCTGGGTGGAGAGCGGTTTTAGCGATAGATGAAGATCATGTTGTTGCAAGAACACGATTGGATGAATGCGAAATTAAGTTGATGTCTTGAAGATATTAGCATATTTTCTAAAATCAAATAACTCCGATTACTTTGACTAGGATTCTTTTTCTTCTTTGACCATCGAATTCTGCATAATGAATTTGCTCCCAGTTTCCAAGATGTAGTTTGCCGTCCCTTACCGGCATGGTAACTTGTTGTCCCAATAATTGACGCTTTAGGTGCGCATCGCCGTTGTCTTCTCCTGTTCTGTGGTGGTGGTATTCTTCTCCTTGTTTGCCGTCAATTCCATGAAATGGTGCAATCTTTTCTAGCCATTTCATGATGTCATGATGTAAGCCATACTCAAGGTCATTAACATAGCATGATGCAGTTATATGCATTGGATTTACTAAGACCAATCCATCTTTTATTCCACTAGTTGAAACAACTTCTGCAACATCTCTTGTAATACAAATAATTTCATATCGCTTTTCTGTTTCAATCCATAATTCTTCTACAAATGTTGCCGCCTGTCCAGTAACTAGTGTACCCATAATATCTCGCCGGATTGAGATTTATGGTTTATGTCCATCAATATTTGCTATCAAGAAGATAGTAGGTCTATCACCTGAGGATAGAGAATATGTTCCTCTATCTTTACTCTTTGAGATAATGTCTCGATGGTGTCATCAGAAAAAACTGGAACTTTTCTCTGGGCAATAATCTGACCTGTATCCATTCCAGCATCAACGTAATGTACCGAGCAGCCAGAAATGTTTACGCCTGCTGACAAAACTTCCTTATGTGCGTGAGCGCCTGGGAAGTTGGGTAAAAGAGAAGGGTGGATATTTACTATTTTCATGTTCCAATTTTCGATAAATTGTTCGCTTAATAAGCGCATATAGCCGCTTAAAATAATCAATTCGATATCGTATTCTTTTAGGCAATTTGTGATTTCTATTTCGTGATTTAGTCTACGTTGTGTTTTGTCTTCAATATCGGGCAGAGGCAATACTTTAACTGGAATTCCGAGATCTTCGGCAATCTTGATCCCTCCTGCATCTGGATTATTTGAAATCACCAATGATGTTTGATGATTGCAATGTTGCTTCGACTTTTGGTGTCTTAATAGAGCCTGCATACCTGTTCCAGAACCTGAAATTAGAATGGCACAGCGCAAAGGTTGCTTTTCTGAACCTGTCCTGTGGTTATCAGGAAAGTGCGCCATAAATAGTGGTAGTGGCACGATGTTTTGAGGGCTTCGCAATCAATGGCGGAATAAACGATGACCGGTAAATAGCATCGAAATGCCTCTTTCATCCGCCGCATCTATCACTTCTTGGTCTCTTATTGAGCCACCAGGCTGAACGATAGATGAGGCTCCTGATTCTGCTGCTTGCTCGAGCCCGTCTTTGAAAGGGAAGAAAGCGTCCGAGGCTAAAACGCAGCCTTCAGCTTTCTTTCCTGCTCTTCTAGCAGCGATTCTAACCGCTTCAACGCGACTGGTTTGTCCTGGGCCGATACCAACAGTTGCTGTACCTTGAACCATTACTATCGCATTAGACTTGACTTGTTCACAAACTCTTACTGCGAATTTCATACTAGCTATTTCTTGCTCTGTTGGTTGCTTCTTAGTTGGAACTTTAGCCTTGGACCAATCTATCACAGGGGCTTCTTCAGTCTGAACTAACCAACCACCTTCAATTGGTTTTTTGACCAAAATTCTTTGCAGTGGTGAAAGTCTATTCTCTGGCGATTGAATTGTTAGGATTCGTCGATTCTTTTTCTTCATCACTATTTGCTTTGATTTCCCATTATATCCTGGCGCCATTAGAACTTCGATAAATAGTGACTCCATGGCCTCAGCCGTGTCTTCTTCAAGTGATTCATTGAAACAAATAATTGAGCCAAATGCCGATTCTGGATCGCTCGCTAAAGCGGCTTGATATGCTTCTAATTGAGTTGCTCCAAGTGCTGCTCCACATGGATTATTATGTTTCACAATAACACAGGCATGAGGGGTTTCTGGCCATTCATCTGTCGACAGTGAACGGCATAATCGAAGAGTAGCATCAGCATCTGAATAATTATTGTAAGACATGTCTTTGCCACCTTCCACAACTGCAGTCACTAATGTAGAATGACTTCCTTTGGCTTTGGGATCGATATACAAGGCTGCTGCTTGGTGGCTGTTTTCTCCATATCTTAGGGAGTGAGTCATATGAGCAGAGGAAAGTAGGGTATCTGGGAGTCTTTGCGATTGGATTTCTTTGTCACCAGATTGTTCGGGCCTGCCAACCCATCTAGCATGTAATTCATCTGATATTGCTGCATCATAAGCCGCTGTATGTTCGAAGGCTTCGAGGGCCAATTTTTGCCTAAAGGCCAAATTGATTTTTGAGACATCTTCAGATTGCTTAATGGTTGAAATTACTTCATCATAATTCGAAGGATCGCACACTATCAAGACGTTGCGGTGGTTTTTTGCTGACGCCCTAACCATTGTTGGCCCGCCGATNTCAATCATNTCNAGTAANGCNGAATCTTCTAACTTNGGNTCNTGCATTGCTGCATCNCTAAATGGNTATANATTACANGCNACAATTTGGATAGGNGGNTAATTTANTTCTNCCAANCCTTTNCTATCTNCTTCNCTTTCCAGTCTTGCTAANAGNGGCCCATGGATTGCTGGGTGAAGTGATTTTACTCTGCCNTCAAAAATNTCNGGATGNCCTGTNACATCTGANACTCCGATTACATCTAATCCNGATTGAGATAGTACTCNTGCTGTNCCNCCNGTTGAAACNAATTCAAAACCNAGTTGTGANAGNGANGTTGCAAATTCAACNATGCCTGTTTTATCATATACNCTAAGCAGAGCCCGNGGTTTACTAGAATCTACCATNACTATGCCCAATNCTTCGCTCTAGTTCGAGACTCATGAACATAGCGATTGTACAGTTAATCTCCACGGGCTGAAATTACTTGGTCAACACGCAATAAACCGCATGCTGTTTCACATGCCGCTTCGATTGCATGTGCGATTGTGTCTGCACACTCTAATACGTCTTTTAGCGCTCCAGCTTCGCCTTTTTTGTTGATTCCACTATTGGAAGTATTATTGCGTTGAAGTGCCCTAAGAGATAGTAATGCATCCAAACGGTGTTGTCCAGCATTAGATGCGAGTGTTGCTGGAATAGATTCTAAGGCCCTAGCAAATGCTTCCATTGCAAGCCTCTCTCTACCTGGGTTAAGTTCTGCGTTCTCTCTAACAAATAAACTTGCAGACATATGGAAACTTCCTCCACCACAAATGACTGAACCACATTCTATTGCAGCGCAAACAGAGCGTAATGCATCATACATCCCTCTTATTATCTCCTCACTTGCAACACCATCGCCACCTCCAACATCTATTGTAGATATTTTTGAATGCTCTCCAACTTCTAAGGTGATTCTATCTCTAGGCTCGTTAGAATCCTCCACTCTTGTAATCGACAATTTTTCAAAATGCCCTAAAGATTCCTCGGTTAAATCATCGATGTGATTGATCATTTCTGCGCCGGTAGAAAGGGCTAGGTCTTCTGTACCACTTCTCTCTAGGCCGTCCAGAATAAAGACCCCATGATCTACTAACTTGTGCATAATTCTGTCATCAATATTTTCAGCACAGAATAATATTTTAGCACCTGAAGAGATTATTTTTTCTGACTTTGAGTCTAGTATATCTTGTTCTGCTTGAATAAATGCCTCCCACTGCTCGGGGGTAGAAATCTCAACTTCTGAGTCTCTGGAAGTCTGTTGTAATTCAATAGGGCATGATAGAATTGCTACCTTGCCTTTGGATAGGTTTCTAGGCAACCTATCGGATTTCAATCGCCTCTCTAAGACCATTCCTTTGACCAATCGAGTATCTGAGATACTCCCCATTCCTGATTTAGCCATTCGAATATCTTCTGTATTGACAATATGATTGTTTTCTCTTAGGCTTGCTACTTGTTTTGATGCAGCAACGATTATTTTTGCCAAGTCGTCGCTATTTGTTTCGGCAGATGTTCCTGATAGGGAGGTCTTTGCTAACGAGACCAATCTTTCTGTTTCCTCTATACTGATTTTCTGCTCAACAGTTTCCAGGTGTAGTAAAGTGTGTTGCAAAGCGCTTCTATATCCATTGACCAATACAAGTGGATTAAGTCCTTTTTCGAGTAACCTTCCTGCTTCTCTCATCAATTCACTAGCAAAAATAAGGCAGCCAGTTACGCCGTCTCCAAAAGCATTCTCTTGAGATTCTGCCAATAATACGAATGCTTTGGCGGCAGGATGCTTGACCAGTAATTCTGAAACTATCTTAGCCCCGTCATTGGTTACAGCGGCCTCTCCATTGGTTTTGTAAAGCATCTTATCTAATCCATTAGGGCCGAATGTTCCACTGATCAAATTGCCAAATGCTACTGCAGCGCCAACTAGTTTTTGTGTAACTGCTACGCCGCTAGTTACTGATGTTGTTGGTCTAACAATGGCCACTGGAGCGCGTCCTGAGCCATCGTTTGGTTGAGCCATGAGGCCGGCTAATAATCACCTGTTGAAGAAACCTTTCACAATAATTACTAATCCATCTTGTGAATCTTTCTAGCTTCATCATTGCTCCAATGATAAGCCATTTTTAACAGGTTAAGATAATGCCCCAAACCGTCTCTCTCCATCTTAGAATGAAGTGTTTCATTATTGATNAAAATATCTCCCCAAAGATTAGCTGCGGTTCCTTTATGGCCTTTTGGTAGGTCAAAGATTTCCTGTGTAGTCGGTTCCAAAAGGGCTCTCCAGACGAGTGCTGGATTTACTGCCATAGTAACTTCAACGATCACTTCGCCTTCCTTAAGTCCTGTTCCAGTTTGCCATGAATCTTGTCCAAGGTCTGCTAAGAATGGTAGACAAAGGTCTTGTATTGACAAACTAGTCATAGCATCTGCATTTGTTAATCCTGTGTATGCTTCTCTCATTCTACCTCTATCTGCTCCACGTGCTCCAGTCATTGTACGCAACTTGTCAATAGAAGTTGGAACTAAGAACCTTATATCTGTATAATATACTAATGGATTGTCTTCTTTTGATGCAAAAATATGTGCGAATGGTGCAGAACCTGCAGATTCNCCAAGCCAATCCATTGGATAAATTGTCTTCAATGCATTAGTAGCGATAGATTGAACTATTCTCCTCATCAAACGTTCTGGGGCTTGNGAAATNTCATCGAATGAGTTCATATATTCCTCGATGTCAATAATATCATATCCTCTAACAGACATAATTGAGTGAACTGGTGGGCCTGTGACCTTCTTTTCTCCGTCATGGAAATCTGCTTGGCTAATCCAACGAGCNCCTTTTGCAATATCGCTTGCAGCAACAAGGTCTGCATAAGCTTTGAATCTGCGAGTTACACGATTCATGAAATCTGCTTGGTCAAGTTTAGTAAATACTGTTGCTTCATAATTAGATTTCAGGGCGTGGTCTGCAACTTGGCTAGCGTTAACACAAGTTAACAGGTTTCCTTGGTCGGTAGGATACATCANTAATCTTCTTCTCTTAGAAGAGCCACCCAAGGAACCAACTTGTGGATCTGTTAACATGTAACCTAGGCAGGCACAGACTTCGAATAAGCGTGAATACTTATCTTCGTCACTTGCTCTAGCAATCCACTCATCGAGTCCTGGCTCAATACAATGGAATTCCAAAGGTACCATTTCAGAACCTGCTCCAAACATTTGTCTAACTGTTGAAGAACTCATCATTCCCATCAAAGAATACATGGAGGTTTTTCCTGTTGTCATAAATACNTCAGTAATTCCTTCTTCACCAAATGATAGTCTTCTGTCTGGTAGGTTAACAAGTAAGTTGAAAGATGTTGGAGTNTCTCTATTCCCGTTAACCGCTGGCCAAATCCATGTGTGCGGTCTGGTAACTAAGAATCCATTAGCGTCTTTACCAAATCCAGCTGGAGAATAACGAATCCATCCCAGTCTGTTATTGAAAGATACATTTCTGTGCATTANTGAAGGATAGAAACACTTGTCCAATGGATCTGAATCAGGCACAACACCTCTGTGGCCAAGCCCCCAAAGAATAGTTTCCCACTCTGCGAATTCTCCATCCCTTTTACCGAGGAAAAGGTGGTTATCTCCTGGCATATCTCCTGTCAGGAATGAACCGCCCATTCTCTCTTCATCACCTGTTGAACAGAAAAAGAAGGACTGGGTTGTAAATAATTGCTTAGGTGTCCACATGTTAGCGTTTATAATTGTCTTTTGCTTTAAGAAATCGGCAACTGTTAAGATTCTTCGCTCGAACTTGAATCTCTCGGCTTCAATCCAAGTAGAACCTAAGTACAGATTTGTGTTGAGTAATTTGGCTTTTGCTGGACCGATGTACCTAGTTCGAGGGTCGGATTTAGCCATATCAGTTTCGGTTAATTCTTCCCATGGCCCTCTTCTAGGGAGGTACTCAAGGAATGATTCATGCGCGAACTCATCTATTTGTGCAGTCGATACCGCTTCTTCAACCTCGTCCATCAACCTAACATAGGTTTCACTAGGGTTCATTCTTCCTGTTGTTTTCATTTCTTTATTTGATACTGTTTTATGTTCCCACATTTAATTCACCTCAGAATTTTTT
>NZXL01000019.1 GCA_002697705.1 Methanobacteriota archaeon | reverse complement strand
GAATTACACCAACAAGGAATTTATCCGCCGATCAATGTATTACCTTCATTGTCTCGTTTGATGGGTTCATGTATTGGTGAAAAGACTACTAGAGAAGATCACAAATCAGTTTCAGATCAAATGTACGCTGCTTATGCGCAAGGTCGTGAACTAAGAGGTTTGGTTGCAATTGTTGGTGAAGATGCTTTGAATGAGCGTGACAAGCAATTGCTTGACTTCTCCGGTGTTTTTGAAGACAAGTTCCTTAGACAAACTAGAGACGAAGACCGTTCTATAGAAGAAACACTCGACCTTTGTTGGTCATTGATGTCATCTATCGATACCAAATATCTCGTCCGTCTTGACCAAAAATGGATTGAGAAGTACCATCCTGAAAACAAAGAGTGAGTAAAATAAATTGAGGTGATTTTTCATGGCTTTGGATATTAAACCAACAAGAAGTGAACTAATCAAGCTCAAGGCTAGGATTAAACAAACTAAGAATGGGTATAAACTTCTAAAAATGAAGAGAGATGGTTTATTCCACGAGTTTAGACAACTATTATCCAAGATGATTGAAGCAAAGCGTGATTTGACTGAATCATATCGTTTGGCAAAACAAAGAATTGATTTGGCTAATGCGATTGAAGGTGGTTTGGCAGTTAGGGCTACTGCAATTGCAAATAGCGCCCATCCTGAAGTTGAGGTTGAGCGAAGAAACATCATGGGTGTTGTAGTTCCTAGTGTCAGTGGATCTAATTTGAAATCAACATTTCAAGAGCGTGGTGTGGGATATATTGGTTCTTCACCATATATTGATGAAGCAGGAGACTCATTTAGTGATTTGATTGGAAAGATTGTAACCGCTTCAGAAATGGAAGCCACTCTGAAGAGATTACTGGAAGAAATCGAAGCAACAAAGAGACGTGTAAATGCTCTTGAATTCAAGGTAATACCTGAACTTGAGGAAGCAAGAGTGTTTATTCAACTAAGACTTGAAGAGATGGAAAGAGAGGAAACATTCCGTCTCAAGCGTTTCAAGAATAAGTGATTATAATTTTAATCATCATTCCGCCGATGGTTAAAGTAGGGATGGGCTCACAGGGTTATACCGAGGAAGTCGTATGTCAAGTCCTAGTGATTCCAAGAGCGACGACTCAAAGGATGTAGAACAACTAATTACACAAAAGAAGTCTTGGGACCAAAAACAGTTGCTTGAATCCATTCTAAAGAGATATTTCCACCTATATGGCGAGATTGGTGGGAGCCGATGGCCTATTTGGAAAGCAGATGTAAAAGAGGATCAAGATGTTCATGAGAGTTTAGAAGAAGCCAATGAATATTTACAGAAACTAGGTTGGATGATAAAATTAGATTTTGGAGACCCTTGGATTTTGCAAGTTCTTCCGCTTCCTGAAAGACAATTCCCGTCTTCTAAGAGTTTAATCGCCATGTGGTCATTGACATTTATTTCATTGACCTTGGCAGGGATGTATTGGATGGAGGGTTCCATTCCAGAGGGTGGATGGTTCCACGAATCTCTTTTTATTGATGCCATTTTAGGATATGTTTTACCAGTAGTTAGTATAATGTTAATTGCCTCATTTGTTCAAAAGAAGTGGGCTGAACACCATGGAATTCGTGTTGGCCACCTATTTCCACTTCCAGAGCCAACGATCGCTTTGTTTAGTTTAGGATTTTTATCTAAATCTTATCTGGTTTGGCCATTTGGTTTACTATTGATCCCATCACTGCCCAGAATGGATGCACGTCCATGGAAAAATCGCCATTCTTTAGGTTGGGTCGCTCTTTCGGTTCCTTTGATATTCATTTCAGTTGGCTCTTTATTGTGGGTTTTAGGTTTATTCATGACACCTGAATTTGTAGAGATTACCTCTATGCAATATGTTTCAGATTCACCATTATTGGTCAATCTGATAAGCATAATGACAGTTGAGGATTTATCTGTTAGATTATTATGGGCGCATCCATTTACTAAAGCAGGTGCGTTGTTGTGTTTCTATGGTTGGATTTCACTTCTTCCAATCCCAACCTTCCCCGGAGGACGCATTCTTGTGGCTCGTGTCGGCCTAAATGATGCCAGAAATTCTTCCAATCAGTTCTTCCTGTTCATGATAATACTGGTTTTTGCATGGATGTTTGATGCATTTGATGGTTTCACAATTTGGTTACCTATCCTTGGTGTGATTATCCCATTATTACTATTCATGGGTTCAGATAAGAGAGTTCCAATAGTCTTGGATGAAGCAAAGGGTATTGAACCGGAATCTGTATCTAAAATGGGAATAGTTTTATTCTTAATTTTTATGATTTCTTTACCAAGTCAAACTCCATTTGCAATGGATGAAGATTGGGATGACTCTATTGAATATCAATTCGATGACCAAATTGAGATTATGGAAAAAGATGGTAGTTGGTACGGTCATTTGGAAATAGAAGTCTTGAATCCATCTGCAATAACTCAACACTGGACTATAGATTTGGCAAGAATCAATGGTGTTGCATCAACTAAATGGGACGCTGATTGGTTGTGTAGTGATGATGATTCAATTTCGATTGAAGGTTTAGGGTGTGGCGACGATATATTACCTGGTAAGAAATCATCTGTAATTCTAAACTTAACATGGAATGTTTCTGGATATGAGCCGATAGCAGAAGAATTCTATTTGATAACATTTATCGATTCTGAAGCCCAATTCGATACTATACTAGCTTTCCCCGAATTACCAGCATATCCTCTTTCAGGTTGGGAATTAATCAATTCTAATGGAGAAATCAAACGCTGTCTAAGCCTTTCTATTGATTCTGAAGAGCCAGTAAACGTTTCTTTTCCACAATCTTCTTCAGTCGATTTTCAAACACGAATGTACTGGATTGAGAGTAACCAAGGGCTAGAAACTTCACTAGAGTCTGATGATGATTCACTTTGTATTCGAGGCCAAGATGCTATAATCTTAATGCGTTCGACAGAATTGAATGTAATTCAGTTAGGTGAATCATTATTTATTCCTGATCAGCCTAGTCTTTCTAATAGAGCAATTATTCCTTCTACAGGCTGGGAGATAACTAATTCGTTAGAATATGGATGGGGAATAATAATCAGTCCAGGCCAAATTTTGTCTACATCTACAGATTATTGTGCATTAGATTCCAAGGTTAGTACGCCTGCTAAACCACTTGTTGACAACGAATCCTGGATTTGGGATATGGAATACAGGGATATCGCACAGGTCCCAAGTATCAAAGAAAATTCCTCAATAATTCTAAAGGTTCCAGAATCTGAAGAATTATCAATTTGTTCTAATCCAAACCATCCATTGCCACAAGCCAACATTTCAGTAGAAAGAGGTCCAGAGTTAGTTTTGACTCGAGAAGGTATTGCTCATCGCTTATGGACAAATATTTGGGCTGCATCGATGAATGGAACATTACTACATCCCGAGATGGCTGACTTCGAGATTCATAATCCTTCGAATGAATCTATTCCAGTTAATATTATTCAAACAACTTTAGGAGACGGCGCTGAAGAATGGACTATTGTTGAATCAACAGCGATACTTGAACAAGGAATGAATAATTTCGAATTCTCTCCTTCTAACAGCACTTTCTCAACAATGCGCCTTGACCATCAAGATGGCCAAGTTTACATCTATTTGGGAAGTTACATGTGAGGATGATAAATTGAATGTTGCAGTTTTAGGTGCCGGTTCTATCGGTTCTTTAATCGCTGCTAAGATATCTCAATATGGAGTAGATAATATTTTGATACATGCTAGGGGAGAACACGGTTCTGCAATGGCTCTAAGTGGCATTGAAGTAACAGGACAAGATTCTTTTGTAGTCAAAGATGATTCAATGATAATTTCATTGGAAGAAGTTGGATTTTACAATGGCTTACAAAATCAGATTGATGTTTTATTTATCACTAGTAAAGCCAATGATGTGGTCTCATTAATGGAGAAATCAGTAGATCTATTGAATGAAAACTCCAAGATAATTTGCTTGAGCAATGGTTTGGGGCATGTCGAGAAATGTATCGAATTTTTTGGACCTCATCGAGTATTCGCAGCATCGATATCTCATGGTGCTTGGAGGCCAGAGCCAGGGGTTGTCAATTGGGCGGGAGAAGGAAATATCTCTTTAGGTAAATTTGGAGAAGGGCCCGGTTTATCCGATGCTTCGGACATAATCGATTTACTTTCTAAGTCGGGGCTCAATCCAAAATGGGAAGATGATGGTAGAAAGTTAGTTTGGAGTAAGGTTTTACTAAATATTGCGATAAATCCTGTTGCAGCCTTAATCGGCTGTGAAAATGGTTTTCTTTTGCAATCTAATCTTTTCGAATTATGTTCTTCAATAATGATAGAAGGCGCAAATATAGCCAGGCAAGAAAGGGTTAACATCCCTTCAGATGAAGAATTAAATTCAATGTTACATGAGGTTATTAAGGCGACTTCGAAGAATTTTTGTAGCATGTTGCAAGATGTCAAAAAAGGTCGGCAAACCGAAATTGAATTTTTGAATCAAGCAGTTGTTGAGAGAGCGGAACGCTATGGAATTGCAACTCCGAAGAATAATTTACTAAGCGAACTGATTAAATCTTTGAATTCATGATAAGTCCGAATTATAGTGTAATCCTCGGTTTTCAGTTCTTGCTAAGGCATCTAAAGTTACTAATTGTCCAACCAAGATAAGGTTTCTTAATTCCACTATTTCTCGGCTCGCTAGAGAATTTCTCCAAATTAAGTCCACTTCTTGTCCAAGAAGTTCTAATCGTCTAGATGCCCTTTCCAATCTCTGAAACCTTCTAACGACTCCAACTTCCTGAGACATTGTCGAACGAAGCAACATCAAGTCATTGACTATTGGAGCGTGCTCTACTAATGAATCGAGACCTTCTTCTCTCCATTCTGGAGCATCTTTTTTCTGAATAGTGGGTGTATTTTCAATGATATGATTTGCAGCTTTATCAGCATATACAACCGCTTCTAGTAAACTGTTTGAAGCCAATCTATTTGCCCCATGCATACCGGTACAAGCAACTTCACCTATTGCATATAATGAAGGAATGAAATTATTTTCATTTCTTAGCATTGGTCTTCCAAAAGTATCTACCTCCAATCCTCCAACTATGTAGTGGGCGGCTGGTGCAATTGGTAAATGGTCAATTCCGAGTTTTAGATTATGACGATTTAAGCGGGATTGGATATTGGGAAACTCTTCTTGTAAATGGGTGCTGTCAAGGNGTGATGTGACCAGAAAAACATTGCTCTCTCCTGTTTTTTTGAGTTTTATATCTATTGACCTGGCCACGATATCTCTTGTAGCCATTGAACCTAATGGCGAAAATTCCAANGTGAAAGAGTATTCATTTGGTAATGGGGGTTTGATATTTTGATCAATACATTTTTGACAATCCTTTTGCCATTTTTCAAGACCCACCTTATCGAGAATTACTCCACCTTCTCCTCTTAGGGCTTCTGTTATCAGAAAAGGCCTGTCTTTGGAAATAGAGAGTGCGGTTGGATGGAATTGAATAAATGCCATATCTTTGACATTTGCACCAGCTCTCCAAGCCATTGCAAGGCCGTCTCCGGTGGCAACACTAGGATTTGTTGTTTGAGTCCATAGTTGACCGACTCCTCCAGTTGCTAAAATAATCGAGTCAGCAGAAAAAGTTTCTACTTTATTGGTTTCTTGGTCTAGACACCATACGCCTGAAATTCCCATGCTTGGGACTCCATGCTCTTTTTGGATTAAATCGATTGCTAGCATATTAGGATTTAAAATCACATTAGGATGATTTTTTGCTGCATCGCTTAGTGCTCTTTCAATTTCCTTTCCCGTAGCATCTTTGGAATGTAATATCCTTCGTGAAGAATGCCCNCCTTCTTTGGCTAAACGGAAATCTCCTGAATCGTTCTTTTCAAAACGAACTCCTATTCTCAATAATTCATGAATACATTCACTTGCACTATTTATCACTTCATGAACAACATTTTCGTCACACAGTCCATCTCCACTACTCAACGTATCTTGGATATGGGAATCAATTCCGGCTAAATCTGTTTTATCAAGGATTCCCGCGATGCCACCTTGTGCCCAATTTGTAGACGAGTCTTTGAGTCTCTGTTTTGTTATCACAGTGACTTTGTTGCCGGAGTCTGCTATTTTCAAAGCAGCAAATAATCCAGCAATGCCACTTCCGATGATGATTATGTGAGCCATAACACCCCTCNAACTGACGGTGANGATACCCTCATTTGAACTATTGTGAAGCGACATCACTATNATGTATGCTCATAGTGGCCTTGANATGGGAGTGATTAGTCGTAATTTCTCAACCATACTTGGACTTTTAATGGTTGGTTTTGTAATTGTTAATGTCCAATTCGGACTAGCCGCACCACAATACTATGATGGTGCTGAACCTTCTAAGTTAGATGTAATGAAATTATTTGAGCCTCATTGCTCTAAAGCAGAGGTAGAAAAAGAACTTGGACAAGGCAATGATAGTTTTTGTTTAGGCCCTGTTGGTGAATGGAATGGGGCAGATTTCTTGCTTCTTGGAGAAGGCATATTCATCTTGATGATTGGAAGATTGAAATTACCTCAAAAAGGCAGATGGGCACAAAGAATTAGAAAAGTGCTTTTTGCCAGTGGGTGCGCTTTCTTTGGGCTGGCAATAATGGATCGATTAGGATTACTTCCAACAGCAGTAGGTTCAGAAGGTATTGCTTCTTTGCTTCCAGTCGATGTATCTCCTCTCTTCGTACAGATTGGAATGGCAATTTTGGGAGCATTTATGATGCGTGGTCCAAAATACTGGGAGGCTGAAGCAATCGAACAAACCAACAAACGCTTGGAAAGTAGACGGGAAGTCGCAGATAAATTCAGATCAACATTCGGTACAACTGCTAGACCATTGAATGAATTACAAGGGAAGCAAAAAAGAGTCTCTAGGTCTCCATTGATGCATCGCGATTCAAGGCTTTCAATGACTAGAAGAAGTAGCGGATTAAAAGTCGAAGCAACTTGTCCATATTGCAAAGGTGGCGGATGCCGTAAATGTAATTCTACAGGGACGATCTAATACCTCCTTTCGGCTACTTTCAAGTACTTGGAAAAACAGTGTATTGAGTTCTAATGTCTCGCATAGTTTAATACCTCTAGATTCCCGATGACCCCGATAAGGTCGGAGATTTTTTTCCGGATGAGGGATGGTAATGTACCTAAAAGCAATTGAGATATCTAATTTTAAGTCGTTCAAAGGAGAAGTAATGATTCCTTTGGATAGAGGATTTACTGCTATTACTGGACCAAATGGTTCAGGTAAATCCAATTGTGGAGATGCCATTCAATTTGTTCTAGGTCCACGTTCCAATAAGACGATTAGGGCTCAAAATTCTAAAGATTTAATCTTTAATGGTGGCAAGAATTCTAAGCCTGCACGTTCTTGTGAAGTAACATTGATTTTTGCTAACCCAGTACTTTCGAGCAAGAGGAGAAGATTGCCAATCGACTCCGATGAAGTTAGAATGACTCGTTCAATTAGATTGACAAAGTCGAATAATATAGTAACTCAGTATTTACTTGATGGGGAAGAAAGTANTCAGAAATCTTTCCACAGAATACTTGGAGCGGCCAATGCAAGGCCAGATGGCTACAATATCGTTTTACAAGGCGATGTTACAAGTTTAGCCAAAATGACTTCTAAAGAAAGAAGAAAGGTACTAGATAGTGTTGCTGGAGTGACTTCATACGATGAAGAGATAAGAAAAGCAGACAAGCAAAAAGCAAATGTCGAGAATTATATTGAAAGAATTGGACTCCTGGAAGAAGAGCAAAAAGTTAGATTGAAAGACCTTAGGAAAGAGAAGGACATAGCGGTCAAAGCAAAGGATTTAGCCGATGAACTTAATCAAGCAAGAGTGACTTCTTACCAATCAAATTATGCTAGCCAAATGGCAGAGAAAGAATATCAATTAGCCGAACAAACAAGATATCTTGAAGAGGCTAATTCTTTGGAGTTGGAAGTCAAAGAGGGCGCTAAGTCGTTGATTGCTTTAGAAGATCAAATCGGCGTTCTGCAAAAGCAAATTGAAGAATTGATGGGTGGAGATTCTAATGGCTTAAACAAACAAATTTATGATTTACATCTCAAGATAGATGGAAACAAGGATAAGATTGAAGACTCTGCAACTAAGAATGCCGAAGATCAGTTGGAACTAGACAATCTCAAAGAACAATTAGAATCTGCAGTTCTTTCATTAGAAGAATTTACAACTTCATTAGAATCAGCAAAGCAAGATTTAGAAGATTCCCAAAAAGCATTGAAAGAAGCAGAATCAGAAGAACTCGAAATCACTAAGATAATGGAATCATCAAATGATGAAAGTGCAGAATTATCTAGGAATCTATCCAAGGCAATTACGCAATTAGAGGATGCAAGAACTAAATTATCAGAAGCACAAAGCGAAGTTGATAGAACAGCGGCACAGGCAGAAGTAATTTCAGAACAACTTTCTCAGGTTCAAGAAGCATCCGAAGAAGCAAGATTGGCATTGGGTGAATTAGAAATAAAAGGCGAAGAATTTTCAGGGAAATCTGCAGAGAAAGACCGTAGTAAACTTTCAAAGCAGCTTATGGATGCTCAAAATGCAGAACAAAAGCTGGTTGATGAGTCTCAAGTTATAGAGTCGAAACTCAGAGAAACAGAAAGAAAACTGGAGNGAACTAGGGCAGAAATGGAAACTTCTAGCGGTTCTAAAGGTATGGCAGGAGGGGCCGCTGCAGTAATTGCGGCCAGAGATCGTGGAGAGTTGAAAGGCATTATTGGCTCAATAGCCGAGTTATGTGCTCCAATTGATGATTCACATGAGTCAGCATTGTCCACCGCAATTGGCGGCGGCATGACTTCTCTGGTAGTAGAGAGTGATGAAGTTGCAGCNCANGCCATTCGATGGTTGGCAGAAAATAGGGCTGGAAGAGCAACTTTCCTTCCGTTGAATAAACTAACAAACACCAGGGCTGCCGGTAAAGCAGTAATGGTTTCTAAGAAACCTGGAGTAATTGGATTTGCACATGAATTATTAGATTACGACCCTAAAATCGATATTGCAATAAGGTTTGTACTTAGAAATACCTTAATTGTCGATTCTATGTCAACAGCACGATCTCATATGGGAGGTATTCGCCTAGTGACTCTAAGAGGCGATGTAACCGAAGCCGGAGGTGCCATGATCGGTGGTTCAAAGCGCAAGATGTCCGTATCTTTTGGAGGGCGAATAAAAGGCGCCTCGGAAGTTGAGAAACTATCTGGGGAAGTTGATAAATTAAGATTGATGTCTGACACGGTTTCAGCGGCACTAATCGAGGCAAGAAGGCAACAACAAGTAATTCGAGTAAGCATAAATGAATTATCCGATGGAGAAGATGCCGTTAAGTTACAAGAGTGGCGTGCTGAGATGAAACAGGCAAAATCTATGCACAATAAGTCACTTGGAGCAGTCGCTGAAGTTGAGAAGAAATTGAATGAATTAGAATCTCTAGCTAGGTCTAATCTTGAGGAATTGGATAAATCTCAAAATCAATTTGAGATTATGGAAGCAAATTGTACATCAGCAAGAGAGGCTGTAGAATTGGCTAGTCCAAGCCACCTCAAAGACAGAATGCACTCCGCACAAATGAAGCGATTAGATGCTGAAGGACTCAAATCAAAGGCTGAAACAGCCCTAGAAAGTGGTAGTAGCCACAAAGAATTATTGACTCAAAGAGTTGACGATAATAACTCTAGAATTAATTCGATTAGTTCCTCTATGAATAAGAGAAATGAATTAGTTGAGGAGTTAAAATCATCTATAAGCACTGATTCTATAGAATTAAAAGAAAGGCAAGAAGAACTTTCAGAATTCTTAGAAGAGAATAAGGGGCTAGAGGATGAAAGATTACAACTGGTCGATGATAGAGCTAGTCTTAGAACCTCTCTTACTCAGAAGGCTACCGATGCACAATCCAGAAGAAGAATGAGTGACGAGGTTGGACGATCTTTAATAACCAAAGAAACAGCACTTTCAGAATTACTCAATGAGATGAGAGTTGCAGGAATAGAACCGGCTGAAGCCAATATTACTTTACCTTCAGTTGGTGAATCTGAAAAGAAGGTAC
The DNA here is from genome assembly GCA_002697705.1 of Methanobacteriota archaeon. Classification (GTDB taxonomy): domain Archaea; phylum Thermoplasmatota; class Poseidoniia; order Poseidoniales; family Poseidoniaceae; genus MGIIa-L1. The sequence continues at coordinate 9,948 of NZXL01000019.1, read as the reverse complement.
GTTCACTAGAGAGGAGAATGGAAGCCTATGGTCCAGTAAATATGCTAGCTATTGAGCAATTCGAGGCTTGTGAATTACGTCTTAATGAAATGAAAGATGATTTCAAGACATTGCAGAAGCGAAGAACCTCTCTTATCGATGTAACCGATAAATTAGAAGCACAGAGAAAGGAAAGACTTGTTGCAGTTCTAGAAAAAGTAAATGAGAATTTCAAGGTATCATATAATGTCCTTAGCGATGGAGGGCGTGGTGAATTATACTTAGAAAACCCAGATGAACCATTCAAGGCTGGTTTGGAATTATGGGCTAAGCCCAAAGGAAAATCATCCAAGGTTAGTAGGCTTCAACTTTCAGGTGGAGAGCAATCAATGGCAGCATTAGCATTGATCTTTGCCATACAAGATTATGACCCAAGTCCATTTTATTACTTCGATGAAGTTGACCAAAATCTTGATGCTACTAATGCAGAAAGAATTGCAGAGATGTGTAGACAAAGAAGTAAGAATGCACAATTTATCATGGTGACTCTAAGAAAAGTTTCCCTGCGTCTTGCAGACCATCATATTGGAATCACTCACGGAGGAGATGGATGTAGCCGTAGAATCGTAGATTTCGATAGAGATAGAGCGATTAAACTGGGTGCTGAGGCTGAAGAAGAAGCCGAAAGAATAGCGAAAATGAATGCATTGAGGCGTGATGAAGTTCAACAAGTTGAAATGGATATGCCGACCGTTCCTGAAGAGTTATCACCTCCTAAGAGCCTAGGAGGATTACTAAATCACATCCTTGACGAAGATGAGCAAACCGATGATGAAGATTCTACAATGCAAGGACTCGGCGAAAGAACGGCTGAACTAACAGAAGATATTCAAGAGATGCAGGATTTGAAAGAGGCCTTATCTCAAGAAGAATCTGATGAAGAGGAAGCAGAATTACCAGATGTAGCCGATACACAAGAGGAACTCTGAGGTGATTTTTTGGCAGAGCAACAAGCGGTCTTAGACAAATGGTTCCTTAGACAGGACGTGATCAATCAATTGATTGAATCGGGTGAAGAGACGGTTGAAGCCCAATTATTCGCAGATAGAATACTTTCAATCGCTGAAACCGAAGAGGCCGAATTTAGGTCTTTATCAGATCCTTTTGACCGCTCTGTGGCTCTTGTTCTCTCGCTTGTAAGAGAGGAAGATTTGGATGCCTGGAATATTGATTTATCCAAATTTTTGAAATTCTTTACACAACGTGTAAAAAATAATTCTAGTAATCTTGACCTTCCAGCATGCGGTAGGTTAATCCGTTTGTCATGGGAGGTATTACATCACCAAGCANTCGACCTTTTCGATAGAGTTCAAAGGACNGATGAAGAAGAAGAATGGGATGAAGGCTTTGATTTTGGTTGGGAATCCGAGTATGATGATGAGGCTTTCTTGTTTACTAATTCGATCCTTCAAGGCGATGCTGATGAGATATTGCCGACATTATTTGGTGAAAGAGTCAGAAGAGANGAAGGAAGGCCCGTTACTCTGGGGGAACTACTCTCTGCATTCAAAGATGCAGCTGATGATGCTGAAGGCCTTAGGCTGAGGGAAGAAAACAGAATTGCTCATCAAGCAGAGTTAAAGGATTACTTGGAAAATATTGGCGGAAGAATGCACAATGAAGATTTAGAGGGCGACATTGGAAGGTGCTGGTCAGCATTAAGAAGGGCGTGTCTTGAAAGTGATACTAACAAAGTACCAGTTCAAAATGTAAAAACTCATCTGAGAGTTATTTTGGAGGAAATTTTTGGTAATGTTCCAGAGGGTTATCAAGATGAGGCTAAGGTGACATCCTTCATTGCAGGATTATTTTTGACTCATAGAGGATTTGCCTCTATCAGTCAAGATGTTGTTCCAGACGGCGACATTTTTCTTGAAGACCTGTGGCCTGATTTAGATGATTTCCAACAAGTCAAAGATGCGATAGATGAGTTAGATGAAATACAGAGTGCCGAATCTCAAAATGAAGATTCAGGNTCTGTCCAATTTGCTAAGAAAAGAGCAGAAAAGATGAGATTGATAGAAGAGGCTGAAAGGAAAGAAAAAGAACTTGAAATGGAAGAAAAAGAATCTTCTGAACCTGTTCATGTAGAGGTCTCACAAACAGATGATACTTTTCAAAAGCACGAATGGTTAGTCGAGTAAGGAGTTGTTCACATTACTGAAATACAATTAGATACACTTTTGGAAGCAACCCTTTTTGGTGCAGGTAGGTCTATGACAGTCTCTGAATTGAGTATTTCATTGGGCTATGATGAAGATGAGATGTTGGATTCATTATATTCTTTGAGGTCGACTCTAAAGAGAAGACGTGGAGGTGCTTTACAGATTGCAGAAGTAGGCGAACGTTGGGCTATTGAAGTTAAACCTGATATTGCGGATCATCTCCCCAAAGAGGCAAAAACAGAACTTCCAAAGAAACTACTCAAAGCAGCGTCTCTAATCGCCTATCATCAACCGATGGCCCAATCTCGTTTGATTGAATTATTAGGTCAAAAAGCATATGATTACGTTAGAGAACTTGCCCAATATGGTATGATAGACCGTAGAAAAGATGGCAATACTAGAAGATTAACAACAACTAGAAGGTTTTCGGAAGCCTTTGGTTGCCCATATACGGATAGGAAGAAGGTTAAGGCCTGGTTCAGAGAACAAGTTCAAAATACTGGGCTTCTTGATGATTTAGTCGGTAAAGATGTGATTAAAGAAGAAGGCGAATCTGATGGTTCGGTCCAATCAAAATTAAATTTTGAAGAAGAGTAAATTAAGATTCTCTCATTTCTTCAAGTATTTTTTGTACTACAGTTTGTGTTTTAGGCCCTATATGTGATTGTAATTTTGCTGCTACTAACTCTATTTCATCACCGACTGCTCCAGCACTTACTGCCATATTTCTAGAATGAAGTTTCATGTGACCTGCCTGTATGCCATTAGTGGCCAGTGCTCTAAGTGCTCCAAGATTTTGAGATAGTCCAGCAGCACAGATTATTCCAGCCAATTCACTAGCAGAAGTCACGCCAAGTATAGCTAGATTTGTCTTTGCAACAGGGTGGACTTTTGATGCTCCACCCACAATTCCAACAGCCATCGGTGTTTCTATACTGCCTACTAAGCACCCTTCATCGTCTAATTTCCATTCTGTCATGGAAGAGTAATTATCGTTTGAAAACGATGCCCAAGAATGACAACCAGCCTCAATTGCCCTCCAATCTTGCCCGCAAGCCACCGCGACACTACTGATGGCATTCATGACTCCCTTGTTATGTGTGGCGGCTCTAAACGGGTCTGCTAAAGCGAAATGATGAGCTTCTAGTATTCCTTGAATTATCTGTTTACCATTTTCTTCAGAACCGTCATTTGAGAGCTCTTCTGGAGTAAATGTGGCCTCTACTCTTGCCAGTCTATGTGCGGCTAGGTTAGACAAAATCTTCAGGTGTACTCTTCCTGATGTGAGCCTCTCAACTTCAGGAGCGATTAATTCAGCCATAGTATTGACTGCATTTGCTCCCATGGCATCACGGCAATCAACTATAATGTGAAGAACTAACATAGGCCCAGAAAGAGATTCAATAATACGAGTTTCTATTCTTTTACAACCCCCTCCAAGTCGAATCATTGTAGATGGGAGGCTATTACAGAGTGAAATTAAGTCNTCTTTCGNTTGATGTAAAGCCAATTGTGACTGATTGATATCTGGGCAATCGAGAATTTGAATTTGTCCAATCATCATTGGCGCATCATTCTGAGTTCTAAATCCTCCTTTAGCAAGACAACGCTTTGCCATATTTGATGCAGCAGCAACCACGCTTGACTCTTCAAGACAAAATGGGATTAAGTAGTGCTTTTCATCGATGACGAAGTTAGTTGCAACTCCTACGGGTAAGGACATGGTTCCTATCACATTCTCAATCATTCGATCAGCAGCTTCATCGTCCAATTCACCATTTGCTGCTAGTGCATTAACCTGTTCTTCGGTCAAGTTAGCCAATTTTTTGACTAAATTACGCCTTTCGGCGACACTATGGCGGAAAAAACCACTCAAACGACTATTATCTACCGGCATTGGTGCTCCTCAAACTCATCCAAGCATGCCAGACACATAAGTAATCGGATAAATGTAATTATTTTACTTACTTAATCGACGGGGGTTGGATGTTTTCGAATCTATCTAAATTAACGGGTTTAACGCAATTATTAACGCGTTATTGATGCGTTAGTCGAGCGTTATTTGACTTAGTTGAACCAATTATAATGGTGCACGGCATAATTATTGACGCTTCATAACGGGTACTTTCATGTCGTACATTAGGTCAAACATCAAATACCCACTTGAAGTTGAGGAGGCATGCGAGTAGAAGGTTTACAGATTGACTTTCCCCCTTTAACAGAGAACCCATTTTCTACAAGTCCATTAGAAAGTGGCCAAGAATCGCTTTACGTAGGGCGTTTAGATATTAGAGGAAGAATTTCCAAACATATCAATTTTAGATCTAATAGGAGATTGTTAATTGTTGGAGAAATGGGTTCAGGAAGAACCTCTCTGCTTCGGTGTTCGGCTAGCGAAGCCCCTGTTTATGTCCATGTCGACCATATTTCAGCCACAAATCCAGCACACAGTCTATTAGAAAACCTATATTCACAGTTGATAGATTACAATATTCCTCAAAGTAGGGCTGAACTAGCACATAAGATTGTTGAAGCATCCTATACCTATACATCGAAGATACCCCTTATTGTAATTGATATGCCAACAGTGGAGACCTCAGTAATGACTGTAGCTTTACGTGACGCTCTACCCCTACTGGAGAGGCTTAAAGCGGTTGTAGTGGTAGTTGTTGAGCCAAAACAGCGCAGCATCCTTCCAGATAGCATAATACACAGTTTTGCTAGTATTGAGACTTTAGAGCCACTGACAATTGATGAAGTAAAAGTATTAATTGAAAGAAGAGTTTCTTCAGCGACTTCAAGTAATTTCCAATTATCTACCATAGATGCTGAATATATTCATTCATTAAGTGGAGGAAAACCATCTGAAGTAATAAGATTCATGAGAGATTCCATCGATGTATCATTACATTCTGGGACTTCAACAGAAATATCATCCAATGCCCCATTTAATGCTCTGATTGAAACTGGAAAATATGAAAATACTCAATCAATTTCCCCAGAATACAGCAATGATGAAACTAATTTAGAATCAAACCAGGAATTAGAGATTACTAATGAGTCTGAGATAATCGATGCATCCCTACCGTGGCAAGAAAGAGACCCAGTAGAAGAAATTCTATCTCCAAATGACCCAGTAAGTGAAATATTTGGTTTTGATTTAGACTTAGAAGGNCTATCTGANTCTATCTCCGAGGATGAACCAATAGATACCTTCACATATTCAGCAACTCCTGAGAATGAGGAAATAATCATTGCAGATTCAAACCCTCAACCATCCATAGATGCAGGTACTTTCCATGGTTTACTAGGACGGACAAGGGGTTACAAGAAAAGCAATGATGAGGTCGAAAAGATGGTTATGGATGAAGAGTCATCCGGTGCTGAATTATGGGTTTCAGAAGAATTGATTACACCACCGGAAGAAGATTTAGATATTTCAGAAGAGGATTCTGCAGCACTAATACATGATGAGATTGGATTGCCTGAAATNGATATTGAAGAATTCGATAGTTTGANTGAATTCGAAGAACCAATGATGGATGAAAAAGAAGTAGAAATGTCAACTTTTGAAACAATNAATTCAGTAAATACAAACGATCTAGGCTATCTGTCNCCGATTCTAAAAGCATTACAAGAACTCCTTATCCACAATCAAGCACCTTCTAATAATTCAGGAAGCCAGCGAAAATTAGCTGAGGCTTTGGCAAGTATGAGGAGAGAGAAACAGGGAGAAAAGCATGATTTCCCACTTAATCCCTCAACCCTATCTGCATTATCTCATAGCGAGTCATATGTGGTATCAATAGCCCAAACAAGAAGATTTTCTCCCTCTGATAAAGAAATACTAGGTGAACTAAAAATTAAACGACCTAGATTGTCACAAATAAGTAATCATTTACTAAAATCTGGAATNTTAAATGTTAGGACTGTAGGTAGAAGTAGGTATTTCCAACTGACTCAAGATGCTAGAGCCCAATTAACTGCTTGGGGACTAATAGGGGGTGTAGAGTAATGACATGGACAATTTCTTGGTCTTGGCAAGCACCTTCCAGAATTGCTTGTATCGCTTCTGTTGAAGGCGGTATTGCAGTAAGTAGTGGTTTAGAATTAATATTAATAGAATCAAATGGCGATATTAGGTGGAGCGTAGATATGCCATTCAAGGTTCACGCTATGGATTACAATAATGGTATTCTAGCAGTTCTGGCCGCTCATGGTTTCTATGTGATATCTACGACTGATGGAAGCATGCTCCATGAAGGCAGGTCAACCTTTGGAGGTTTTACCGACATAGCATCTCGTCCAGGCGGTGGTTGGATTTTATCTGGAAGAGAAGGACAATTACATCTCTTTACCCATGAAGGAAAGGGTATTCGTCGCTTTGATAGCGGCAAAGTCCGCAGACTGGTTGGCTGGTTAGATAGAGAACACTTGTTATGGCAATCAGGTGATGGAAAATTATGGTGTGGCAGATTAGCCCAAAAATATCAAAAACGCATATTGGAAGATAGAATATGGAGTTGGGTTACAAAAATTTCCTCAGGAAGATTATTGTTACAAGCCAGTGGTGGAGATGTTTGGGAAGGTATTCCTCATCCATTTGGATGGGATAATATAGATCGTCTTCAAACCGATTCCTTAGAACCAATGGAAGGTATAAGATGTGGCGATGGATGGTGGATACTAGGTATTGAAGGCCATTTAACTCATATTTCCACCGATGAAAAACAAGAGAATTTAGTTGAACTTGGAAAGGGCATGGGACTTGGTGATATGCTAGAAGGGTTAACCGCAGATTCAATGGTTTCATCCACACGTCAAGGATTAATCCGATTTTGGACTGCGCCTCATCTTGCCCAATCAGAAAGAGAAGGACGATTTAAGGCAGCAGCAGACGCTGCATTGGCAAGAAACTGGGATGAAAGAAGAACTTTATTNCAAAGAGCCAGAAATGCTGAAGATGAAGGCAGACTCTCTCTAGCGGTCGAACTCTATCAAGCACTTGGAAGAAGTGAAGATGTTAGAAGGCTACTGAAGAGACAGAAGGAGGGAGGAGAATGAGTGATGAGTTGGTTAATGTCACCACAAAACGTGTTGAGAAATATATCGATATTACGACTAGAGCTAGAGATAAAGCCACTCCTCTTGCCGAAGAAAAATCAGAAGATGGTAAAAGATTAGCTACTTTACTAAAGATGGCTGATGATTATACTTTTGATGCTAAACACTTCTTAAAAATTGGAGATCATGTTAGAGCCTTTGGTGCAATAAATTATGCCCATGCATGGATTGATGCAGGGGTTAAATTAGGATTATTAGATGGTCATGGTGACGATGTACTATTCACTCTACCCTAGTTTCTATAGATTTTCTATGACCTTGAAGTGATTATTTTTACTGACTTCTATGACTTTAATAGAAGACTCAAATAAGCGCTTTTTCAATTCTTTATCGACAGTCAAGACCGAAAAACTTTCACGTTTTGCTAATTCGAATATTTGATCGTCCGTGTGATTTGATTCAATTTCTGAATCATCAAGGTTGGATTTACTTTCTAGCATAGGTATTAGCAATGATTTTCTCTTAGGCCTCTGACTTTCTATTTCTTTTAATTCATCTAATACCGAATCTAGAAGAATTAATTCAAAGTTACCGATAGTTTGTTTTAACTCAATATCGAAATTCATACCCGAATCTATTACAGCTACCCATCCACAAGCATCGACGATAATGCTCTGTGACATAATAATCACTTATTCTATGATTCCATGACCAATTAGGCGCCATCTAGAACCGATTCTTCTAGACAAGGAAACTCTTTGACCTGAATCAACACATATAGGTAATCTTAGTTCTAAATTAGTTTTAGTTTTCTCTGCGTTTCGTGTCACTCCAACCGATGTAGCAGTTGCAACATTAATCATGAGCATCTCATTATTTCTTAGAGGTTGAATTTTATCAGGATTATTGGAATCTCCTCCTACCATGTGTTCCATCAAATTAACTGAAATTTTTACATTCGAACGAATTTCAGGAAGATTTCCTTTCAAAGCAACAACTTGGCCAGATAGATTGTCCGAGTTGGTAATTGATGGGTCTAACTCAGTAGCCATACCACATAACCCACCAGCATGCATGGTCTTGAGATTATTTCCTCCTCCTTGCATACTACTGACAGTGGCAGAAATAGGCTCCCAGTGAGTCTTTGAACCCTTCTGAATTTTTCTACCAGGGCCAATTTCGATCTCGTCTCCAATCTTGAATTCTCCTTCGATAATACTTCCACCAATAACTCCACCACGCATCTTAGATGGTCTTGTTCCTGGCCGATTTATATCAAACGAACGAGCCACATGCATCACAGAACGTGTATCAGAACTTCTATCAGGGGTAGGGATTGAACTTTCAATCGCTTCAATTAGGACATCTAAGTTAACATCGTGATGTGCTGATACAGGAATTATAGGAGATTCTTCAGCAACGGTGCCTTTAAGGAATTCTTTAATTTCATTATAAGATTCCATTGCTCTTTCTTTAGTGACCAAATCAATTTTATTTTGTACGACAATAATATTCTTGATTCCAGAAATATTCAAAGCCATCAAATGTTCTCTTGTTTGAGGCTGAGGACATGTTTCATTGGCTGCTACCATTAGAAGGGCACCATCCATAATAGATGCTCCAGTAATCATAATTGCCATCAGCGTTTCGTGGCCTGGAGCATCAACAAAAGAAACAACTCTTTGTAAATCATCTTTCGAATCCTTTTCTCCTTTAGGATGACGTCCAGAAGGATAAAAAATTCCATCTTTTGTCTTGTAAAATGCTGTATCTGCGTATCCTAACTTAATAGAAATACCACGCTTTCTTTCTTCAGAGTGGGTATCTGTCCAAATTCCAGAAAGAGCCTTTGTAAGAGTGGTTTTGCCATGGTCAACGTGTCCAACTAGTCCGATATTGACAGTTGGTTGTGAAGGAAGCTTTCTCGACATTTGCTCCCTCCTAACCTACGATAACCCTCTCGGGATTCACTCCGACGATTCCTCGGTTTGTGAAGACAAAATATCTGCAAGAGATTTCTTTCCAGCCTCTACGACCTTTAGATTAATTTGTCTAGTATCTTGATTGATTGTGTTTCCTCTGAAGAATCTTCTCTTTCTCAAACCATCAGGCTTGTATCGGAAACGCTTCTTTTCTCCACCTTTTGTTTTGAATACAAGGTTGTGACCCTTAAATCCAGTAGAACGGGTTACCAAAACAGATTGTCTTGAACCACCAGACAAATCTCTTCTAAGAGGAGTACCAGTTTTATCAGAACCGCCAGTGATTACAAGTTTGTATCCACTAAGGATTGATTCACCTTCGCCAACAAACATTCCATCGATTTCATCTCCAATCTTCTTTCCAAGTAATTGGGCGTGGTTATTACCACTAATTTTCAATGAGTAGGCTTTACCGCCACTCTTTGGGTTTGTGTCGTTGACGACAGCTACAAATTCTCCTTGTTGACCAACAGCCATAGTAATCCCTCTAAGACATCTTGCCGAACATCGACCCGTATTTATGCCCACCGCATGGAAAGTGAGGGATAAAATTTCATTTCAATCGCTTTTTTAGAAGGCATCGAAAAGCTTATGTCGAATACTGGTTTTTTTTTCGCAGTTATAACCCAACCAATTATCATGGGAATTATAGCACCTCCCATAACAAAAGCTAAGGTTGGGTCCCACTTACCTAATAT
>NZXL01000083.1 GCA_002697705.1 Methanobacteriota archaeon | reverse complement strand
GGTATCTGTAGGGGAACCTGCAGATGGATCACCTCCTAAGAAACCGGAGGCTGGAGCCCTTTTGGGCTCCAGTCTCCACTCCTTTTTTTATTCACATCTAACTTTACTTTTTACAGCAAGTGTGATGATTAAACTCACACTTTAGAACTGAGTTGTTCCAACTTTTCAGATAATGTATTTCTAAAAGTCAGTAAACAAAGCCTAGGTGCATCAGTATTTACTGTGATTGTGGCACCTCTGTTGAAGTGTACTTCGTCCCATCCATCTGGTACTACGTAGCCTCTATGCATGTCAGAGGTAAGTATTGTTGATTCAGTAGTCCAATCTACCCAAGACCAAGGCTCATCTATTCTTTGGCTGTGAGGTATATCTCTAGCAACAAAGAAATAATGATCACTCCAATCACCTTCATTGATTCTTGATTGAAGTTTATTCATAGTTTTAGAGTCTATAGTGTGATTTAGCCAGGCTCCTTGGCCTAACCATGTTGAGAAGAGTAATCCACTGCTCTGTTGACGACATTTCTTATCGCCTCTTCTAAGGTGATATTTGCTAGGTGCATATTGATGGGTATTTGCTATCAATAGGTCATTCATTGCTGGGTCAGTGGTAAATCGGTTGCCAGATGTCGAATCTATTATCGCTTGTAATCTTGGAATGTCATTAATTATCGCTTTACCACTAAGGGCTAATTGAATATCTTCTGAGAAAGTATCAATATCACTATCCATGTAAAATCCATAACTACCATCAGGGTCTTGGCTAATAGGGTGAGAATTAACTCCCATAACTGGTGTATTTGCATCGATATTGTGTGAAATACTGGTTAAGGTTCCATCACCGCCTAAAACAATAACAAGGTCTCTTCCTATGAAATCAGCTCGCCTTACTTGTTCTCTCGCACGTATTTCGATTCTGATTTCTTTAGTATTTTGGAGTTCAGTTAGGACTTTTTTTACCGTATCAAGACTTTTGTCATGTACAGACTCGAAGTTTTTTTTGAAAACTACTAAGATGTCTGTCATAGACCCGCCTCAATTGATGCAAACGCTCTTCCTTCTTGAAAACCTCCATTTATTATCAAACAAAAAATACGAGTCTTGAAGTGCTTTCGCCCTTGAGCAATATCCATGCAACCAGACCCTTGGAGTGGAGTTGAACCTGAGCACAAGTCTGCAGAATCATCATTGGAGGGGTCTGTTTCGATGGTCCAAAATAATTTCAATGGTCAGATAATAATGCTTCAACCACCTTCGGGTTCCGCCAAAGTAATTGGAATTTTACTCATAATTTATGGAGCTTTTAATGCTCTTTCTCTTCTTATGAGTATTGTAGGTTTTATGAATCCGACTTTGATGGAAGAAATGGGCTATAGTTTTGTAGATGTGATTTTACTTGTCATATCGAGCCTTGTTGCTACTTTGACCTCAATAATTGGAGGTTACTGGATGACCAACTACAAAAGAAAAGGAGTTCATTTGGTTCTTGCAGGTTTATTAGTAGGTTTTTTGCTTCAAGTAGTGATGTCTTTTTCAGACAGTACTCAAGACATGTATAGTCAATTCGGCCTTGAGGGTTCCACTGTTACAGCATTAGTTGTAGGTATTCAAGCGGCATGTGCAGCAGTCTGTGCATTAATTGTAGCAATTCCTTTGATGGTTGCCAATAATGGCCTTGATGATTCTAAGTTGTTTTGAAGCCAACCTTTAATGATTAAACTCTATAGCACACTCCATGATTAATGAATTAAATCTTCATGGTGGGGGTTTTAAAGCCGTATTGCCATATACTTTCTGGGGTTGGTTTGCTTGGGTAATAAGTGCTATAATCGCTATTGCTGGCTTATTTTTAGGACTTACAGGCGGAGAAGAAAACCGACCAGCAATTTTGATGGGTGCTATTGGTTTCCTGTGTTTGGCATTTTGCACTCCTGGCTCACACGAAGGAGACTTACACAAGGTTCGAATGCAAGCAATAGACCCTGCAGAACTTGAAGCAAAGGCAAAAGCAAGTGGTTTGTCAATTGATAATTGGTGGCTACAACAATCAACTTACGTGCCAACAAATGACCCAAATGACTGGATTTTACCAGCTCCAGGTCCGGCTTCTTGGAACGACCAAGACCGTTACGGTCCAGATGGAGATGGTTCTGCTATTGCGGAACATCCATCAAAAGTTGGTACTCCAATACCAGCATCTTTCAGTTTATTTGGCTTATTTGGGGCGATTTCTGCAATATTAACTATCGTAGGTCTGTGGGCTATTATCGCTGGTATCAAGGACGATGGGGCTACAGAAGAAGGAAAAACAGCACTGTACATATCAATTGGAGTTATAATAGTAGGTTTAATCTTAGTTTTGGTAGGATATTTCAGGTCTAAAATGATTAATCAGATGATCGATACTCCAACTTCTTTAGTTCGTTCTGCAGCTGTTGGTGTTAACGAATTAGTAGGTCAAGTAAGGCCTTCACCTGAAGGAGTTTTAACAGTTGTAGTCGATGGAAATACCAACATGGTTATGACAAATATGACCGCTTTTAGATGGACTTATGAACAGTATCAATGTCGAACTGTGAAAACCAAAGAAGGAACAAGAGAAGAATGTAATTGGGTCACAGTCCGTTCAGATTCAGGCGGTTGTCCATTTATTCTTCACGATGGTACCGGTGGAATTAAGGTACACCCTAATTCTTTCAAAAGAAATGAATGGGGTCAATATCTCAAGCGATGGGATGGTGCTTTTGCACAAACATTCGGTAAGCAATTAATGTCACAGGCAGTTGCAGGTTTTCTTGGTGGTGCTAGAGTCAAGAAGCATAGATGGACACTTTATGGTTTAAAATTAGGTAATCCTGCATATTTGATAGGAAATGTAAAACCGAGAGATAGGGCAGAACTAGCTAAAGAAGGAATTGATGGTACTTTACAAAATAGTATCATAGAAGTATTTGGAGCCGAAGACCAACCAGGTACAAAGATGACAATTCAAAGGGGTTCAGAATTATCAAACCTTGGAAGATCTCGTTCAGGTGTCGAACTTGTAATGCTGCCAATGATACTGATTATTGGTGGAATCTCAATGCTCGGACTTGCATGAAGTTCAATACCCTGTTTCTACTGGCCCAATCATGGAAGATGTTGTAATTGTTGGAGGGGCTCGAACGCCNTTTTGTGAATGGCAAGGNGGTAAGCGTGGAGATGGAAAGCCNGGGGGCCTTCTAAAAGATGTTAGTGCTCTTAAGTTAGGAGAAATAGCAATCAAGGGTGCACTTGAAAAAACTAATACTAGTCCTGAGAATGTCGACCATGTTGTCATGGGGTATGCCCTTCAAACATGCGATCAAGCAATATTTGGTGCTAGGCATGCAGGATTAGGTGCTGGTATCCCACAGGAAGTCCCTATGCTTACTTTATCGCGCATTTGCGGCAGTGGGGTACAATCAATTGTTACAGCAGCACAAATGATAATGCTTGATGAGGCTGAAACAGTAGTTGCTGGTGGAATGGAAAATCTATCNCAAGCACCTCATGTATTACGTGGGATGAGAGATACTTACAANTTAGCTCGNCCTCCNAAAGAAGGAGTCTGTANTNGANAAAGATATGGAAGACTACCTATTTACAAATCTNCTAGACGGTATTTGTGGATCTTTTATGGCTCAAACATCAGATGAAATTTGCAAGCGTAAAGGTGTCACTAGGGAGGAGACAGATGAATTTGCAGCATTATCTCATACAAGAACAAATAATTCTATTCAAAACGGAGTATGGCAACAAGAAATTGTTGATGTTGAAGGTGTTGGTTACAAAGATGAAGATCACGTTGTTCCAGGATGTACCAAAGAATCACTTTCTGAATTAAGAACAGCTTTTGGTCCTGAAAGTTTGGTCACCGCTGGTAATGCCTCCGGCGTTGTAGACGGAGCAGCTGCAGTTGTCGTTAAGTCTGCTAGTCGAGCAAAAAAAGACGGCAACACGCCTTTGGCTAAGATTATCTCTTGGGGGATTGTTGGTTTAGAGCCGGCAATAATGGCATATGGGCCAGTTCCTTCATCTAGGTTAGCACTTGAGAAAGCAGGATTAACAATACAAGATATTGACCGATGGGAGATTAATGAGGCATTTGCTGGGCAAGCCGTAGCATGTGTCAAAGATTTAGGACTTGATATTTCTAAGGTAAATGTCAATGGAGGCGCTGTTGGACTTGGACATCCTCTTGCTGCAACTGGGACGCGACTGGTTCTTACACTTGCGCACGAGTTAAAGAGGTCAGGTGGCAAGTACGGGGTTGCAACAGCCTGCATTGGCGGTGGCCAAGGTATTGCAATGGTAATCGAATCAATCTAGTTGCTTGAAGGAGTCGAGAAATTCGTGGGGCAGGTATTGTAGCCCATTATCTTGTAGAAGGGACAGAATCCAAATGCTGAGGTTAGAACACCCCATGTTCCAAACAATAGAAGTACAACTTCCCAGTTAGCAGTTGCGAAATAATCGAATGTTACTAAACCTAAGCCTGAAACAAGTCTCAACACCCTATCATTCAAACCTAGATTCATTATTATCAAATTTGGTTTTTGATTATGCCATATATAGGTTGGTATTTTTCCATATGATGCAAAAGTCATACAAAAATATCAATCAAATATCTGAACCAGATAATTACTAATATGGTGATAAAAATCTGCAGTATGCGATTTTCAGGTATATTTTTAATACCAAATTTAGCACCAAACCTTGAACCAATAAAAGTGATAATTAACAATGAAGCGATAAAGAATAATTGTTCAAGTAATTGATTTGTCTGAAAATCGTTGAGAATAACTAGGTGTGAAATAACTGCAATAGGGACAACAATCATCATTATGTTCAGACTAGAACCTATAGAGATTCTTGCTTTTAAATTACCAAATGTTTGCAATGTTGGTACATAAATAGCTCCCGCTCCAATCGCTAGGACACTGGAAAGAAAACCACCAAAACCTGATCCTAATACAACAGCAGGTATATTTTCTTCCTTATGTTCTAAATCATCATCTCTAGATTTTTTCCCAGAAAATGTGTATTTAGCTAGAGCCATAGAAATCAAAATCAAACTAAGACCTTTGAAAATTATATCGAAATCTCCTTCAAATAATTGAATAATAAAAACTCCTAGAACAGCACCTGGGACAGCGCCCCATAATGAAATTCCTATCATATCGTCATCTACTAAATTCTCTTTTCGATGAGTTAGTCCACTTCCCCAACTTACAACCCCTGTTAGCATCAAAGAAACAGCTAGTAGTTTACCATCAATTGGCCATCCTGATACGTAATGAAGTAACGGAACAAATAGCATTCCACCGCCAAGACCGATCGGTGCAAAAATAAATGCGATCACCATTACTCCAAGGATTACGAGTAAGTTTTCTATCAACATTAATACACCAAATCCAAGAAATAGAACAAAAAATAGTCAGGCTCATCTAGTTCCTGTAAGATTACACATTTGTTTTTATCGTAGATTTATGATTGGTAACTATGATAAGGTAAAGCCCTCAGCATCGTCCATGGATAGTATACTAATAATTGGATTAATTGTTGGAGTTTTATTTCTTTTCTTCATTTTCTGGTTCTTCTCTACTTGGAATCGATTAGTTTCTCTTGAAGAAAATGTAAATCAATCTTGGGCTAATATAGATGTTCTACTAAAGCAAAGATACGATATGTTGCCAAATCTAGAAGAAATTGTAAAAGGTTATGCTAAGCACGAAAAGGATTTGTTCATGGAATTTGCTAAAGCAAGACAAGCAGCTGCTGGTGCTCTTCAGAATAAGGACGTCAAAGGTGTGAGTGCAGCAGAATCGATGATGAGTGGTATGATGCCTAGAATTACTGCGGTAGCAGAAGCATACCCTGAACTAAAAACCGATGGTAACTTTTTGAATATTCAAAATGAACTTGTATCACTAGAAAATCAAGTCGCAGACCGAAGAGAGATGTACAACCAAACCACTACAAGTTTCAATAAGCAAATTCAGATGATTCCAGTAACCTTCGTGGCTAGTATGAAAGGTTGCCAAAGAAGAGATTTATTCGAAGTTCATGGTGTACAGAGAGAAGCTGTTAAACTAAGTTTCACATGAATAATTAGAACCGTCAATTTCAAAACCCATTGACATATAATTTTAATGTGGGGATTAAATGTTCTTAGTATTTGGTTCTAATTTCTTGGCAGTAAGACTGTCTAAGTGGTGTGCTAAGAGGCATAAGTGCGTTCTAGTAGGTCTGGCATCAAGCCTACCAATTGAGGAATCTTTGGATGATTGTGAAATTATTGCTTTACCTTCTCCAGTCGAATTATCCTCAATTCCACTAATCGATCATATACCTACTGCCATATTATACTTGGATGATGATGCTCTAATTGACGAAAACTCACTTGATAAAATTAAGATGAAGTGGCCAGAAACCCCAATCTTGACTACAGTACCCTTGGAAGGCGATGGTATCGATTTGGTAAGTATTGATGATATTTCATTTGCTGCCATGAAGGATAGAATTCGTTCATGGGAGAGAAGGGCTAGTGCGTCAGTTGTTGAGAACTATCTAAATTCAATACCTAAGGGTAGTAAAGTAGCAATATTTTGTCATGATAATCCAGATCCAGACGCTTTGGCTTCAGGTTTGGCTATGCTGGAATTAGTGGAAAAAATGGGTCTAGAAGGGAGTATCCTTCATGGTGGTTTAATTGAACACCAACAGAATAGAGCAATGGTTCAATTATTGAACATACCAACTCGAAGATTAATTCTTGATTGGGAAGTGTCTGATGCAATCAAAGAATCAGAGATAATTATTACAGTTGATTTTCATCGTCCTGGGGCAAATAATATCTTGCCAGTAGATTGTATTCCTAACATCGTAATCGACCACCATACTGTAGAAGATACAGTTGCAGCAGATATAGTTCTTGTACGTTCAGAATTTTCTTCTACCTCTTCTTTAGTTACGAGTCTTTTGATGAGTTTAAATCATCAAATCAGTACTAAAACTGCGACAGCTCTAGCATTCGGGATTAAGACAGATACACTTGGTTTCACAAGAGATTTCAATGCCGTAGATTTGAGGGCTTTATCATGGCTAAATGCCTTTGTCGATAGAGAAATAGCGCGTTCTATAGAAATTCCTCCGCGTTCACAAGAAACTCTAGAATCCTTTTCTAATGCTCTAAATAATAGAATAAAGATTGGAAACAATCTCTTTGCTCCACTAATAGAGATGCCCAATAGGGACTCTTTGGCACAGATTGCAGATTTCCTTCTACCAACAGAAGGGATAGATACAGTTGTTGTTTTCGGTGTCCGTCGAGGTAGAATTATTATTTCTGCAAGAACAAAAAGAAGAGATGTTCACATCGGTAAGGTTCTATCTTCTCGTTGGAAGGACGGTTTAGCAGGTGGTCATAGAGAATTAGCTGGGGGACAAATTCCATTTGAAGTGATTTTAGATGAAGTGCCAATGGATTTAGAACAGGCTAGTATTGAAGCATTGGAACAAATTACAGATGATCTAAAATTACTATTTACTGAAACTAAAGAGGATTGAAAATGTCTTTATCCCCCGTTGTAGATATTTCACCTAATCTAAGATTATTAGGTACTGCGCATGTAGCTAAGGCTAGTGTTGAAGCGGTAAAGAGTCAAATCGAGGAATTCAAGCCAGAAGTAGTAGCAGTGGAATTATGTCAATCTAGATATGATTCACTAATTAGTGATAGAAGATTAGACAAAGAAGGGCTATTGAAAGTTATCAAAGAAGGAAAAGCACCTCTTGTGCTACTACAATCAATGTTAGCCTCAGAGCAACGCAGGCTGGGAATGGACGAAGGTGAACAGCCAGGTGCGGAATTAATGGCAGCAGTAGAGGTTGCTAGAGAGAAGGATTTGGAAGTGGTACTGATAGACAGGGACATCCAAGTAACACTAAGAAGAGCTTGGAAGAAAATGAAGTTGAGAGAGAAATTTAAGATTCTTTATTCTCTATTAGGAGATGACCATGATGAAGAGAATCCAGATTTAGAGGAATTACTAGGTAATCAAGATTTATTATCTTCAATGATGGAAGAATTAAGAGAGTTTTCCCCTGGCGCTGGAACGGTATTGATCGATGAAAGAGATTCTTATCTTGCGGAGAAGATTTTATCTATCGATTCAGATAAAAAAGTTCTAGCAGTTGTAGGGGCAGGACATCTTTCAGGTTTAGGAAAAAATCTGGATGAAAAATTAGAATTTAATCAAAATAATCTAAAGGTATTAGAGGAAATACCGAAGAGGACTCTAATCTCAAAATCTATTCCTTGGTTGATTCCTGCATTAGTAATGGGTCTAATGGCTTACTTTTTGACAACGGGTGAGGGTGTTGATATTGTTGAACTATTCACTGTTTGGACATTGGCTAATGCTGTATTTGCAGCAATTGGATGTATTCTTGCAAGAGGACATATTTTAGCGATTTTAACCGCTGCTTTAGCCTCTCCAATCACTTCACTAAATCCAACCTTGGCAGCTGGATGGTTTGCAGGTTATGTTCAACTCAAAGTTGTCGAACCGACAACAGAAGATCTGCAGAACTTCCTTAAATTAGACAAATTCAGCCTTTTCTGGTCAAATAGAGCAGGGAGAGTATTACTAGTAACAGCCCTAACCAATTTAGGTAGTATGGCTGGTGCTTGGGTTGCAGCAGCAGGGTTGATTGGTGGAATTTGATTAATTTAATTCACTTAGAACTTTCATTAAGTCTACATTTTCATCTATATCATGAACTCTGATAATATCTATATCATTGTAGAAGGCAAAGGCCGACGTCGCTAAAGTTCCTGGTAATCTGTCTTCAGTTTTTTGTTTTCCAGTAATTTGTCCTATCATCGATTTTCTTGAGACTCCAAGTAATGTTGAGAAATTAGATTGGGTAAGCAAATGTATATTTTTCATTAGTTCTATATTGTGATTCAACAACTTTCCAAATCCAATTCCTGGGTCAATAACAATCAATTCTTTAGGATGGCCAGAATCTAGAAGTTGCTGTACTTTACTAAATAAAAATGAACTTACTTCATCGACACAATTCTCGTATTCTGGGTTCTCTTGCATTTTTTCTGGTTCACCTTGCATGTGCATTACACATACAGCACATCCAGTTTCAATGACGACATCAATCATTTCTGGGTCACTAAATCCTGATATGTCATTTATCATTTCAGCCCCTGCTTTAATCGCTTCTCTTGCTACTACCGCTCTTCTAGTATCGATTGAAATTAGACCTTCAGGTCTTATTTCTTTTAGGGATTTTATTGCTGGAATTACTCTTCTCAGTTCCTCATCAATATCAACAGGTTCTGCCCCAGGTCTAGTAGATTCTCCACCTATATCCAACCATGTTGCTCCATAATCCCATATTTCGATTCCTCTTTTTATGGAATCTTCTAATTGGAATCTTCTGCTTTCACTATGAAATGAATCAGGAGTTATATTTAGAATCCCCATAATAATACAAGGACTATTCTTTTGTCTAGATATATTTCTAAAAATATACTCACGGCGATTTTCTTGAGGTCCTAAGTTATCGCCCATTAACCGTGC
>NZXL01000082.1 GCA_002697705.1 Methanobacteriota archaeon | reverse complement strand
TCAAGCAAGGTCGTATACCACAAACCGTGACCCACACGATGTCGCCATAGGCGATTTTAATTGTGACGGCAATAATGATATTGCAGTCGCCACAGATGGCACTCACACGATTACTATTCTCTGGAATGACGGGAATGGTGATTTTAGTGAGCGTCAAGATATTTGGGTATCAGCAAACCAAAGCCGGGATGCTGATTGGGATGAGTTTTCCAATGTCCAGTTTATCGAAGTTGGAGAATTTACCGGTGACGGTGCAACCGATATTGTAATCTTCCAAAGAAATAATCCATTTAGAACCGATGATAATGGTGCACCAGATGGCCAACCAGGTAACGTGACAATCATCGAAAATGGTGGATGTAATGAGAAAACTTGGGATATTGGTGCCCGTTTCACTCATTTTTGGGCATGGGATTTAGAAGTCAGCGATCTTAACAAAGATGGAAATGACGATGTCATGATTCTTGACCTACAAGCTGATATTACTACCCAAAGAGTAGTTTCATATTTGGGCCCAATTAGTTCCAGCACTCAAGGAATAGTAACCAACTTAGGTTCTGCACAACTGAACACTTACCGTGCTTTCACCTCTGGAGACTGGGGCGAATCTCAAGTCGGTGGAGGATTAGGCGGAGGCGGCCAATGTTTTGATAACGACATGTGGCTTCTACGTAGCGAAGGATTAGATTACAGTACAGGTCAAGTTACCAACCCTGGTCATGATGACAACGTTTCAATCGTTGAATTTAATTGTAATACTAACAGTTTCCCTCTGACTTATACTTTCAGCACAACACCAGGTCCAGGTGAACACGTTGTAAATATGCAAACTGTCACTTCACAAGCGATAAGCGTAGCTGACATGGACGGCGATGAAGTAATCGATGTCTTAGCACTTAATGACGAAAACATAGAGAATGTAACCTATGTTAAATCTTCAGCAGTTGGAACATGGAGTAATCCTCAACTTGCATATTTTGGCCCATATATCTCATGGACACTAACAGTTGCAGACCTTAATGGCGATAATGAACCTGATTTCGTAAATCCAACAATAGCCTACCAACAAAACTCTACAGACTCTGCAGGCGGTACAAGTTCAAACTTCTTTTTGAATTATCCAACTTCTATTCAAGTAACTCTTTCTGATGGTAACGGAGGCCATTTGAGCCCACTTTCATACGAGGCCGGTAGAAGGCCACACATTGCGGAAGTAGGGCAGATGGCAGGTGCTTCTAACTCAGCACCAGACATCGTTGTTGCTCACAAGAATTGGGCATTTGGCGGCTGGAGAGATAATTTCGGATGGGAAGGTCAATATGATTCAATTTCAGTCATTGAAATGGATAACAAAGACTTGTCGGTTTCTGGAATAGAAATCGACCCAGTGGACCGGTATTTTGGAATTGTCGGTGAGGGGACAAGAGATTTGAATGTCACAGTAACCAATACAGGAATGGATATACTAAATGGTCAAAACGCTCAATTAGATGTTGAATTAAAGATTGTAGATGAATTGAATTCAACCAATCAAACTGTATATGCAATGGATTGGGATTCTCCTGAAAACAAAGCCGCATGCGGTGGATGTAACTGGGAGTTCAATGAATATGTTGACGGAACATACCACTGGTTTGAAGAAACAAATCATTCTTCGGGAACTGGCACAGACCCTGATGAATCAGAATCTGAGTTTTCACCAAGTTACCTAAACCCAACAGATTTCATGTGGGCTGGAGAAACTAAGATCAATAGTACTGGTGGAAAGTGGACTGGATATGGTAAAAACTGGGACGAAGCAATGGTTCTAAAAGACGTTGATTTGACCGGTTCTGACCGTGCCTTCATGAGTGTAGAATTGTATCATGACCTTGGTTTTGGTGCACTTGGAAGCGCTGATACAAACGGCTTTGTCGTAGGCGATGTTTGGGACGATGTTGCAATGATCGAAATTGGAAGTGAGGAAATCGGTTGGGACGTAATTAGTTGTCCTGTTTCTGCTTATCTAAATGGTGCATGTTTCTCTGGAGACTCTATGTGGGGTGGTTTTGATTTAGATAGAGCTTACAAAGAAAACGTTGTTGGAGGCTATGCTGAAGGATTGTATTACTACGGAATTTACTCATTCAATACCTATTATGGTTGGAATAACTTCACCGACGAAGGGTTTGGAACTTTTGACTTAAGCCCATGGGCTGGTGAAACTGTTGATATTAGATTTAGATTAAGAACTGGATTTGAAGGCTCAATAGCAGATGACAATGAAAGTCGATGGACTGGATATGATGGATATGCAGTAGATAATTTGACTATTACAAAGCAGAACACAGCCTTCTTCCCGAATGCACAAACTCAACAAACTCAAATCAATCTGCAGAACTTAGGTCCTGGGCAAGAATATACAGTTCCTCCTATTCAGGTAAATTTCCTTAATGATACCACATATAGAATTTCAGCAACCCTTTCCAATAATGGATGGGATGAACAAAGTATCAATGATGAGATTGTTGGTTACGTAACGCCATTCAATCTTTATGACCCGATCTTAGAATCGATTGATTACTTCTCGCCAGGTGGATTATATGCTCAAGGAACATTCCCGATTTCGGCTACAACCAATAATTGGGGTAATACTCCTGTTGATTTTGATATTACGGCCACAGTGTTTACTGCTGACCCATCAGATGTGAATTGTGGAACACCTTCATCGGTATGTGCAGTTACATTTGATAATACTACAGATGGAACAAGATATACTGAGAGTAATAATCCGAAAGGGGTAAGATATAATGATTCATTACTTTGTCCTAGTGATTTGATATTCAATAATGAGGCATATTGGTTTGGACACCCATGTTCATCCAACACTGCTACAGACGGATATGGAGATGCTTGGGAGAATGAAACACTTACGATCACAAATATCGATTTAGAAAATCTTTCTGGAGATTTCGTTTCACTAAACTTTGAGTATTATGCAGATACTTTCTATGAAGTTGATTCACAAGGAAATATCGACCCTAGCGATTACATGGCATTAATTGTAGATTATACTGAAGATGGCAGAACCAATGAAGCGGTTGTATATGGCCAATGGAATGATTATAATGAAGATGGCACTTGTCAAATAGATGAAGATAGTAATGGGATAGTAAACGCTTCAGAACCGATTGACTTCGCTGAAATTAACTATATCGGAGACTCTAGAAATACTGATGGGCTATCTGGAAATTGGCCTCTGTTCTTCAACTCAGATGAATTAAAGAAGACAGTAAGTATCGATTTGACTCACTTATATGTTTACAATACTAGTTCGCCAGACTCTTCTGACTGGGGAGTAGAATGTCTTTCCTTAGCAGGAAATAAGGTTGATTTGAAATTTGATTTCTTCTCTGATGATGATGGAAGAAATGGAATCAATGATGGATTTAGAGGTGTTGGAATAAATAATATCACCATGAAAGAATTCACTTTCGTTGAAGATAATAGTTACACAATCTCAAGAACCGGTGTTGACGCTGGAGATGTTTCTACCGATTTGATTTCAGACCACGAATTCTTTTCCGGTGTTTACATGATTGAAGTGGAAACTGTATTTGATAATACTACTGCTGGTAAGCCTTGGTTCAATGATAATGAAATAAATACTGCAAATAACATCAAGAGAGTTATCTTCGATGTAAGGTCGGTAGATATCTCATTAGGTAAGCCAATAGGAGTCCTTGATTGTTTAACAGATTCNAAGATGAACTGTGTTCTTCCAATNGACCAATCTCTTACTCACTCTTGGGATATTAGAGCAACCAATGGTGTTCTAGAAGGAGATTACATATTCCATATGGATATATTTGATGAAACTACCAATTCATTAGCTCACACAGTTACAGCGGGCCCTGCACAAGAATTGATTGCAAGTCAGGTAATCGATCTTTCATTCACTCCATGGAATGGATATCAAGATGGTCATACGTACAACATTAGTTATCGTGCAGAATTAGATGATGGAACTCCATCAGGAACTCCAAGGTATTTCCATGCAACATTCGCTAATGATATCGATGTCGCTATTCTTTCTGATAAAACAACAGGAACTTCAGCAATTGTAGAAGACCTCAAGATTATCGGTATGTCTTATACACAATTCACAATCAATGATTGGGATGAGTACTTCAAAGGAAACTGGTTTACTCATTATGATAAGATTGTNCTGCCATGGCAAGACACAACAACTGCAAGCGATTCTGGTGACAAATATTACCAAAGGTTGTATGAGAATGATGATAATACAGTCAATCGAAAGCAGATATTAACTGCATTTATGCAAAGTGGAGGAACCATACAAGCCCACTTAGCTCCTCATGGTTCTCAAACATATGGGACGTCTTCTAATTCTATAGCCAATAGACTTCCTCTTGACCTAGAAATTGTAGATAGAAAAACTCCATCAACTAATATTTTATACAGTAATATGGAGATTTATGACCCATATCACCCTATTATGAATGATATTAATGAAGCTAATAATTATGCAATTTTCCAATATGATATCAATAAAGTTGTAGCAACATCTGCATTAGCAGCAGGTTTTGCTACTGAACAGGCTGATTGGGCTTCTGGTTGTACCGGTAACTTAGATAATGCAGAATTCCAACCGATTATTCAAGTGTCTGATAGCCCAGGAGATGTGTTAATAGGTCTATGCAGTTATGGCCAAGGTGGTATGATTATTTCTACCATAGATGTTGAAGCTAACTCTGAGAATGCTACGAGTACAAATTTCCCGCTTCTAAAGAATCTACTTACGCACCAAGTAAACGATTATCCAAATCCTTTCTCCAAGCAAAGAGAAGGGACAGATATTCTNATCAATGGTCAAAAACCATTAGAAGCATTAGGGCCAGGATATCTTACTCATTACATGAAGAGTAATGCAGAAGTAACATTTAGCTATCAATCCGATGCCACAGTAGATTTAGTATCTGATTGGGTAATCGAAGGACCTACCTCTTGGGATGGTTCATCACTTGCCACGGGGCAAAAAGCACACTTTGTACCAGATCCAGGAACTTTACCATTTGATACAGAGGTTTCACCAGTTGTCAATTTCTGTAAATCAATTGGAACTCAAGGACTATGTAAGCAAGATGTCCAATGGACAATAACTCTGTGGTTACACGATGAAGATGGTCATTCAAGACAATTATCAGTTGTTGTTGAAACAGATGACTCTAATGCAGATGAATTCGAACCAGTTGCCGATGCCTTTGTAGAAATAAGGCCGGAATATGCTGACAATATCGAACTCATTGGAAGTTCTGGTTCAAACAATCAATGGGATAAGTACAGAATAATTCTTGATGAAGATGGCCAAATCCCGATTTATTTCAATGCATCCGGCTCTTATGATGAAGATGCTCCACAGGGTAGTACTGGAATTAAGACTTACAAGTGGGAAGTATTCTACGATAAGTCAGAAGATGAGGTATTCTCAACTAATGCAAATACATACACTCAATCTGCAGCAAGTCAAGGTGAATGGATGTATACTTTCGGTGGATTTGGAGTTGATGACCAAGGAGTATCTTACGCAGGTAAGAATAAAACTGTAGATAAGGCAACTAATGCAATTACACAACCAATTAAGGTCAAACTAACTGTATTTGATGAGGCCGGTAATTGGGATGACGATATGGAAATTTACTTTGAAGTTCTAGAACAAGGATTTGGAGATATCGCTCCTTCAATCCAATTAGATGGTTGGAAAGATGTCGATGGATTTAATGAATCTGATTTCATATTGACTGGTAACNTACTTTCGGGTTCCGAAGAAGGAGACGTTTACATTGAAATATCATTGGATAAAGATACTTTCACTGCCAGTGGTTCAACTAGAATCGAGGCTGAAGGCGCAGGCACTTTAGATAAAGCAACCAAACTAGGTAACGGTGATTCATTCAACCTTTCTTTGAATATGGATAATTATTACAGCAACGAAACAGAAACCATTGAGATTTACATCTATATCTATGAATTTTCAAGCTCTAGTATTGAAAAGAGATGGACTAGTCATGATTACGGAATATCAGAAAGCATTAAACTAGTCTTGCCAATTTGTCGAGGAGAAACAATTCCTAATGAAGTTCTGCTCGATGATAAGGATGGCGGATGGGTATTCATTGGTGGCGAATGTCTCTGGGATGGAGAATGGAAGTTTGAAAATGGTCAATGGATTGAACCTGATTCCGATAGTTCAGGAGACTCAGCAGAAGGTGGCTCAAATGCTCTATTGCTTGGTGGCGGTGCTCTAATACTAATTGTCATACTTGCATTAACATTCCTCTTCTTGAAGAAGAGTGATTCTGAAGGCATGGATGGAATGGTCAAAGATTTCAGTGCTGCAGGAGCATATCAACAAGACCCTGTTGAACAATATGTACAACAACTGATNGCTCAGGGTTACCCTGAAGACACTGCCAGATCTTATGCTTCTCAGTATGCTGCTCAAGCGGGTGGTGGAACTTCAGCAGCTGCGGCCGCTCAACCGGCTACAGCCTCTAATCCTGCTATGGATGCTGCTTATCAGCAATATTATCAACAGTTCATATCTCAAGGATATGACCAACAAACTGCAGCAGCATATGCTCAACAATACGCTGCAGCGTATATACAACAACAAGGATAGTAGCAGTAATNCTGCAATTATCGCTGANATTGTTAGCGAATAGCATCAATGGGTTCAAAAGTAACTATTGGTCGCCGACACCATGGACAAGACAGATAATTACACGGTTGCCGACATCAAACTTGCAGATAGTGGTTCACTTAGAGTCGATTGGGCTAGAGCTAGAATGCCAGTTCTTTCAGCACTTCGCGAAGAGGCTTTGAAGACAAAACCATTGGCAGGTATGCGTGTTGCTGGATGCTTACACGTAACTAAAGAAACCGCAGTTCTCATCGAAACAATAGCAGCAGCAGGTGCAGAAATCTCTTGGTCGGGATGTAATCCTCTTTCTACTCAAGATGATGTAGCTGCCTGGCTTGCTTCAGAAGGATACTCTGTCCATGCATGGCATGGTCAATCAACAGAAGATTTCTATTGGTGTATCGATAAGACTCTTGAATTCAACCCAACTCTTACTCTTGATGATGGGGCGGATTTAATTGTTAGAGTTCACGGGGAAAAGAGTGAATATGCTGCTGGAGTTATTGGTGGTACTGAAGAAACTACTACAGGAGTTCATAGACTTAGGGCAATGGGAGCGGCTGGTGATTTGAAATACCCTGTTATTGCNGTCAATGATGCCATTACAAAATGGGACTTTGACAATGTTTATGGAACAGGACAATCAACAATTGATGGAATTATTAGGGCNACATCAGTTCTTATTGCTGGTAAGACATTCGTTGTTNCTGGATATGGTCATTGTGGCCGAGGTCTTGCAATGCGTGCAAAGGGAATGGGTGCTAATGTAATAATTACTGAAATAGATCCTCTACCTGCTCTAAGAGCGGTAATGGATGGATTTAGAGTAATGCCAATGGATGAGGCAGCACCACTAGGTGATATTTTTTGTACTGCTACTGGAATGAAAGATGTAATTGTAGATCGTCATTTTGCTTCTATGAAAGAAGGAGCAATTATCTCCAATACTGGTCATTATGATTGTGAAATAAATATCGAACAACTGAAGGCAATGAGTTCTAGTGAGCGTACAATAAGAGAGAATAATGTAGAATATACTCTTTCAGATGGNCGCAGAATTTTCATTCTAGCAGATGGTCGATTGGTTAATCTTGCTGCTGCTGAAGGCCATCCATCCGAAGTGATGGACATGTCCTTTGCAAANCAATACCTTGCCCTTTGCCGTCTTGCCAAAGAAGGTAAGTCACTAGGGCCGATTGTTTATGATATTTCTTTGGAACAAGATCAGGGCCTTGCAAAGACTAAACTTGCAACTCTTGGTTTTGAGATTGATGTCTTAACAGCCGACCAAGTTGCTTATCTAAGTGATTACACAGTTGGAACATGAAATTACTCTTCTTCCCAAAATGGGGTGGCAGAGTCTTCTTCTTGCTCATCTTCGATGTACCCTATTTCCTCATAGTGTGACTCAAAGTCAGGCATTGAGAGTTTCCAGTTTTTAGGAATCTTGTTATTTTCTTGAATAATGATCAACATTCTTTCTTGCCAAGCAAGTGGCTTTCTTTGCATAATGTACATGCAAAGAACAGATGTTCTAACATTTTCAGGAATGACAGAAAACCCAGTGGATGCTTCAAAATTCATCGCTCTAAGTAAATTAAAGGCAGGCCTGTTGACCGAACGGAATAGATTTTTAGCAATTCTCATGCCAAATAATACAGTTGCGAAAATGACTAATGAGGTTAAACAAAANGCACCCCAACCTTGCCCAGCAAGGGCGTTTGAAAGAAGAATAACTGCAAAAAGAATTGGTACAGTTGTCAACATGAAAATAAAAGTTTCAGAAGCAGGTTGTTTCTTCATTTTTGCTTCTATTGCTGACCATCCAGCATGTCGCTTTTCCCAAGGCTTGAAATGTTCAGCAGAATCTTGACTTGCCGCACTTCTAACTAGTCCAAGCAATTGATGAATGCGGCCGTATTGAGTAGTTGCAACATCCATATTTTCATCTATAATAGTTTCAAGGCGTTGTCGTGATTCTTCATACAATCCCATATCAGCAAGAATTGTAGCCTGTTCGATTAGAGGAGTNACTTCATGTGGAGCATGGTGTCTAACATCTTGCCACCACTGCAAAGCATCCATTAGAAGTCCCAATTCATCAGCTAGTAATCTTCCACCTCTAACCCACATATCTATTCGGGTTGGTTCTAACTCTACCACCTTTCTAACTGCGGCTAATGATCTTGAGGCATCGATAAGTGAAACTGGTTCCCCTGGTGTCGCAAGGGTTGCATCGGAGTATAATTGCCATGCATCTACATGTTCAGGGTCGATTTTAGTAGCGGCCTTGGCTTCTTTTTGTGCAGTTTCTCTATCTCCTTGCTCCAATGCTTCGATTGCATTCAAGTAGTGCTCTTCTGCGCTCATATGTATCGCTCTATGAGGGAATCATTTAATCATCACTATTTCTTCTAAATTTACGTGGAACTATAGGTTTTGGTGCGTTGTTGTGGGCATGACCTGCTCTTTTACCCTTTGACTTACGAAAATTATTTTCTTTAGGTTTCTCTCTATTTTCGTCACGGCTAGCGAATTCTCTTCGCTCCCCTCGACTTCCACCGTCTCTTCTATCTCTAGAGCCTCTATCAAAATCTCGACGTCCACCGCCATCTCTTCTATCTCTAGAGCCTCTGTCGAAATTTCCTCGGCCACCGTCTCGACGTCCACCGCCATCTCTTCTATCTCTAGAGCCTCTGTCGAAATTTCCTCGGCCACCGCCTCTACGGCCTCCGCCACCAGAACGTGGCTCGCCACATCTATTACATTCAGTACGTCTTGC
>NZXL01000081.1 GCA_002697705.1 Methanobacteriota archaeon | reverse complement strand
ACCTAAATCGGTTTCAGCCTTTTTCATTTCTTCATTAGGCTGAACATTTTCTTCCATAGACAAGGCACGCTTTATTTTGATTCCATATTTACTTGCGAATTCATAATCTCTCTCATCGTGAGCAGGAACAGCCATAACAGCTCCAGTTCCATAAGATGCAATTACAAAGTTCCCAGTCCAAATAGGTATTTTTTCACCAGTCAATGGATGTATGGCATTCTTTCCAAGAGGGGCACCTTTTTTCTTGTTCATGTTTTTAATTCTATCAAATTCCGTCATGACGGAAACTTCATCATACAATTCTTGCCAACTAGATTCAAATTCAGTACCTTCAGCAAATGATCTTGAAAGTTCATGCTCAGGGGCTAGTGTGATGAAGGTAACTCCAAAAATAGTATCGGGCCTGGTTGTAAATACTTTGATTTCTTCTCCGGAATCCTCTGCTGTGAAAATTATTTCAGCGCCTTCAGACCGACCAATCCAATCTTTTTGCATTGCAGCGACATTTTCAGGGAATTCAATATCATCTAAACCATCAACTAATTGTTGAGCATATTTGGGTGTGTCTAAGAACCATTGATTCATTTCTTTTTGGATTACAGGACCATTACATCTCCAGCATCTTCCAGCTTTAATTTGTTCATTAGCAAGAACAGTATTACATGGATTACACCAATTTACAGGTGCAAATTCTTGGTATGCCAATCCATTTTCCATGAATTTGGTGAAGAACCATTGATTCCATTTGTAATAAGTTGGGTCATGGCTCTTGACCATTTTCGACCAATCATAAGAAAACCCCATTCTTTTGATTTGCTGAGTAATCGATGCCATATTTCTTTCAGTGATGTCATAAGGATGTCCACCTTCTTTGATCGCTGCATTTTCAGCAGGCATTCCAAATGAGTCAAAGCCCATTGGATAAAGTACATCATAGCCCATCATTCTCTTATATCGGGCAACAGCATCTCCAATAGAGTAATTTCTAACATGGCCCATATGCATTTTTCCCGAAGGATATGGATACATTTCTAAACAGTAAAACGTCGGTTTTTCACCACTTATTTTTGCTTCGAAAATTTTCGAATCAGCCCACTTTTTTTGCCAATAGACTTCATCAACAGACATTTCTTCTTCAGTCAAAGTCACCAACGCCTATCTCCGAGATGATTCCTCCACGAAACACCCCCATTTCAATGACACTCTTGATGAGGGGGTAATCATTCAGATAGTACATGGCCAAGAGAATCTCTGTGCGTGCCCCCGCCAGAATAGATTTGGCTGGTGGATGGACAGACGTTCCAAATTATTGTAATACTAAATCAGGAGAAGTAGTAAACATCGCAATAAATCAATACACCAATTGTATAATGGAAATTGATGATGAAAGGAAAATTACTCTTTCTTATTCAACCGATATGCCCACTGGGTCTGGCTTGGGGACTTCAGGATGCATGAATGTAAGTTTGATTGGAACAATCTTGGGNCCAGATTATGATTCTGAAGAAATAGCCGAATTAGCCTATCAATTTGAGGCGCTATTGGGNAATAAAGGCGGCAGGCAAGACCAATGGGCTAGCGCAATAGGAGGGATTAGTCATTTGACATTTAATCAGGAAAATGTTGAGCATCAATCATTAAATCCTTCAAATGAATTCATCTCATGGTTGGAACATAGACTATTGCTTTTTAACAGTAAAATTACCCATGTATCTGGCGATTTGCACAAGGGAGTCTGGGATAGATTTCACAAAGGTGATAAAGAGATAATCAGTGCATTAGATAAAATTAGAGAGGCAGGATTATCAATGGCTAAAGCCATTAGAGATGAATCTAAAATTGGAGTCGTCAATTCATTAAAACTTGTTATGAATGGCGTTGATACGTTGGGTTTAGAATTACATGACCCCTTTAGAGACAACCTTGAGCCTCATTTTTCTACAGGTGACGTTTCTGCATGGAAAGCAATGGGGGCTGGAGGCGGTGGCGTCGTAGGAGTTTTAATTTCTGATACATGTGTTCGTGATAATATAATACAAGATTTACAATCCAAAGGTTGGATGCACATCGATTGGAAAATGGATAAAATAGGTTTTCACAGAAACGAAACTATTCTTTGAATTCGATATCTGTTTCAAGAAGGAATAGGGCTTCCTTGGTCAATTTATAGCGATTTTTGATCCCCATTTTTCTCTTTTCAACCAGTCCAAATTTCTGCAATGTACGCAGATGGTGAGAAATCAGTTGTTGGCTCTTTTCTAACTTGATGGCTAACTCTGCTTGTGTNGGGAATTTTCCATATTGGTGCTCATCATCCAGCAAACTCANAATTTTTCCTTGAAGACTATTTGGATCAGGGGATAAAGGTGGTATTGGAAGTTGATCTGGATTCATTCCAGGATATAGAGAATTATTCAAAGGATAGTATCTAACCAGTCTTCCATCTCTCAGTCTCCAAATCAATTCTTGTTGTTCTAATAATCTTAGATGATGTGTTATTTGACCATTGCTCATTCCTAAGGCCGCCATCAATGCCCTGAAGTGACATCCGGGATTAGCAGTCAAATACCCCATCAAACGACCTCTTTGGAATCGGCCATCTGCTGTTTCTTGTGTCTTTCCAATTAGTCCTAGTAGCCAAAGGCCAGCGGCAGTTGTTGGGATTCTCAAAGATTCAGTATTCACCACAAATAGCCCTAGAATAGCGAACATCGAAGTCGTTGATACGATTACTATGGCTACTTGAGCCACTTCTTCAGGAGTAACCCCTTCAAGTTGAATTTGCTCATTTTCTTTAACCGTAACTTGTTCTTCAAGAACTATCTTTTCCTCGCNGAATACNGAATGAACCTCAATGCCGATTAGATCAAANTGNGCTTGGCAGATTTCATTAATGGAAGAACTCTCGGAAANGANATAATCTCCTTTCCAGTTATTTTGAGGACTCCATGATGGTAGTTCATTGGAATTGACAAGTAAGTATGATTCATCTTGATTTGAAATCATCCAGCATTCATATTGTCCGATTCCTATATTTGTCCATAGACCTTCAAATTGCCATTTTTGATTGATAAAAACTTCTTTTAGGTAGTTATATTCATAATTGAAGGTATGACTTTTCAAACCTTCATCTCCAAGAGAATGCTCTGTTATCAAGATTAATTCAATAGATTCTCTATCCATTAACTGAGGGATNGNAATAGTTGATTGGAATTCAAGACTTTCTATTACGCCATTATCTAGAACCGGCANTTGGAAATAGTTTCCAGATTGATAATTACAATAACTGGTACTTGAATCTCCAAACTCTATACTTTCATCCACAGGAGAGATAGACATTGAAACTATACAATTCTCATTTATTTTTACTATTGGATGATTCGAGGATAGTGTGATAGTAGAAAGAATTTCATCATTGCTAACAGCATATTCGCTCTCAAAAGTAATAACATCTTCAGAACATTCTGGATTTCTATATGCTTCTGAATATTCAAATTTCTCAACTTCAGTAATAGAGAATTGTTGAATCTCTAAGATGAAAGTATAGGTTCCTGAATCAATATAGCATTTATTTTCATCTTCCAGATACCATTCAGGCAAATCAAAAGTTAGTATTTCACCAGATTCAATAGCGTGAGAAGTGGTGAGGTCTTGGCATGTTTGTTGTTCAGTATTATCATAAATCACTCTAGAAAGGTCATCGATGATGTACATTTGGAATTTACAGGTATTAGGGAAGTCAAGTTCTACAAGTTGTTCATCGCTATTTTCTAAATTTATAGAATAAGATATGAAGGAAATGTGATCCCTTTCCATGCCAATATTTTTACTAGTAGTAACTAAGAGTTGGTCATCCAATTGCTCATANTCATCATCTATTGGATCATTGTTTTCAATGATAATTTCTTTCATCAAATCTCCGCCAGGCGTAGTAACTGTGAGGATGTTATTACCTTCAAGCAAAGAACCTCTTTCGATAAAAATTCCATCGATATAAGAATATTCCCAGCCATTTAATTTCATATTTTCACCAAAACAGGAATCTAACATTTTTTCTTCACCATTGAATGAATAAATCAATCTACAAGATTCTTCATTAGGTANTATGATTTCTTCATTTGTAGGATTTGATAGCGTCACNCCAACTAAATGNTGNNCATCTCTTTCTTCNGAATTTCCTAAGGAGGCGANATCTAAAANGAGTTCAAGATTTTCATCGAATGAGANATTTTGCTGAAAGTAAATTTCTTTACTTGACATTATTTGCGTTTTGCTATGTATCAAGTTTACAGTGTACTGTCCTGAAGGAACTATATCTCCGCTTGAGTCAGTAAAATCCCATTGCAAGTTTTGGAACTCTATGGTTTCCATTTGCTGGATAATTAATTGTTGTTCTTGATTTCGACAGTTTTCCGAATTATCAAAAACTGAGACCATGTCAACATTATTAATTATAACATAAGTTCCGCAAGAAGGGTCATTTGAAATTGAAAGTTGATNTCCAAGGTTTGTCAATATCGGATTTATTTCTATTATGTCTCCAATTTCGTACCAATCTTCAAATTGATTATCAAATCCAAGAATTAATTGATCAGAATNAATCTCTTCTTGAGCAGAAGTTTGCGGAATAGCGGAGAGAATAAAGAGGCAACAAACCAAGCCTATCAGGACTCGCGAGGACTCCGCCATGGGTATGAGATAATGTCATCACTTGAAAGGTCAGCGGTCCATCTAATGTGTAAAAATTGCCATAATGGCACATACTTAGAACATTTAGAGCCCTAAATCTTCTAAATTTACCATTGTTGGAATGGCGGCATCTTGTTCAGCTTTTTGTTCTAATTCATACTGTTTCCATTGAGGTGTTTCAGTTGCTATTGGTTCAACCCAACCTAGAGATTTTGCTTCTTCTAATTGCCCACTTGCAACATAATGGTCAATCCATGCCAACCGACGTTCTTCTTCTTCTGAAAATGCCATATCCATCATTTTCTCTTCTGCTCTAGCCTTCATCAATTTCTTTTTACCGGCAGCCTTTGCAAATTGAGCAACAATAATTATCGAAAGCAAGAACACTATTACTCCAGCCATAATGATTAGTGTTTGACTACCAGAATCCGAGCTTGATTGGCTAGAATCGCTCGAAGAATCTTCTGCATTTGGATTTGAGGTGATATTACATACTACTGAACCGGCTTTGCCTATAGAAATTTCAGGGTCCCATGGACAAGGGTCGACCAAATCAGAAACTCCATCNCCGTCAGAGTCAATACATCCCCATTGGCCGTTATTGGTAGTTTTTCTTGAAGTACCTGGGACCTCTGGACAATCATCTGGTTGATAGGCCCCGAGAGTGAAATTATCGCCAAAACCATCACTATCAGCATCGCTCCATTGGGAAGGCTCCATAGAGAAGTAATCAGGCTTGAAATAACTGCTAGTATTATCGCCCCATCCATCCCCATCAGTGTCATTCCATTGTTCACTTTCTTCAGGGAAAGCATCTCCAAATTGTTCTCTAAGAGTGATTATACGATTTGGGTCTTGCTCGTCGACTATTGTGTAATTAGTCCAATAGTAATTATCGCCATATCCATCATTATCGGTGTCAGCCCACTGGTTTTCATCATTAGGGAATACGTCATCTACATCAGCCCAGCCATCACCATCAAAGTCAGGACAACCAAATCTATTCATTTCCAATGATTTTCCATATTCAGTTAGACAATCGTCTCCACCTGGGCGGTCGACTTCATCACCATATCCATCACCGTCTTGGTCGGCCCATTGGAATACATTTTCAGGAAATGCGTCTTCAGGGTCAACAAATCCATCGCCATCGGTATCCGGGCACCCTCTTGTGGCAGGATTTGGTGAAGAGCCAGCACGCAGTGGGCACATGTCACCGTTTACTGCGCCAGTTTGATTATTATCTCCAAAACCGTCTCCATCAGTATCGATCCATTGAGTTGGTTCAAATTTGAAAGCATCGCCATTATTACCTGCAGAATTATCTCCGTAACCATCACCGTCAGTATCTCTACATTGAGTATAATCATCAGGGAAGATATCTGGATTATTTCCGGTTTGGTTATCTCCGCCACAATCTAATGAATCCCCGTCTCTGTTTGCCCATTGAGTGCCATCATTTGGAAATGGATCGCCTTGGTCGGAATAACCGTCTCCATCAGTATCAAGACAGCCCAATATATCGATTGATGATGTACCATATTCATTTGGACATTCATCAGGGTTATTTCCAGTTAAATTATCACCATAGCCATCTTGGTCAATATCGCACCATTGAGTTGGATCCAAAGGTAAACCATCTGCTTGACAATATCCGCTAGCATCAACAGCCCCCCAATTTCCTGTTGGGTCAGACCACCCATCGCCATCGCTGTCTATACATCCAAATCTATCATATTTAGAATCCCCATAAGTCATTATGCAGCCATCCCCGACATCACTTTGAGGATTATCGCCGTACCAGTCGCCATCGCTATCAATCCATTGAGTTCTATCTAGTGGGAATGCATCGACTTCTGTGGCCGTAGGAATCAAATCACCAGGCCATGAACTTGGCCTTATTTGAAGCCAAGAGGAATTGGCAAAATTATCTCCATATCCATCACCATCGGTATCATTCCATTGTGTTGGATTATTTGGATAAGCATCTCCTCTTTGATTAAGGTGGAAGAAGTTTTGATCTTCATTATACAGATAATTATCTCCATATCCATCGCCATCAGTATCGACCCATTGTTCTTGATTATTTGGCGCCCAATCTCCTCCATCAGACCACCCGTCTCCATCTCCATCAGGGCATCCAAAACGGTCTTCGGTCGAGTCTCCAAAGTCAAGTGGACATTCATCGGGTTGGAATGCCGGAGCAGGATTATCTCCATATCCGTCACCATCAGTGTCATTCCATTGAGTACCTTCTGATGGGAATGAGTCTACAACTCCGTCTCCTTGGTCAGAGGTATTGTATCCATCATTATCTTCATCAATATCAGCAAACCAGAAATGTATTCCTTCGTCATTTCGACCATAAGCAGTTACTAATTTCATTCCATCAGAACTCCAACTCAGCCCATTCACTTGTCCACAGTTATTACCGCCACATCCATTGGGGGCAGGTGCCCCAAAGAAGTCTACTTGAGCGCCTGAATCAGTATAGAAAACTTTGACTGAACCACCATCTCCTTGATAGTATGAATGACCATTGGCAACCTGTCTTCCATCGGCTGAGAAATCGGCCTCAAGACAAGAAGAAGTGGTACTCTTTTCCCAAATTCGATTCAATCCAGAAGAGGTGAATTTATACATATCAAAACTTGCACCACTTCCTTCCCAAGCGCCACACATCGAAATATAATTTCCATCAGGTGACCAATCGATATCATTTATTTCATCCGGCGGACTAGTTACAGTGAAAACAGTAGCCCTTGATGAAATATTTACTACATAGAAATCTCCATCTCCAGCGACTGCAATATGTGAACCATCGGGGGAAAAAGCGGAAGAGTAGAAACGGTCTTCTCCATTAGGATTGATTCCATTTCCTAATTGCAGGCCATCTGATATTTTGATCAAAAGAACTTGTCCATTTGTACCTCCATTCCCAGAACGGGTAATAGATACTGCTACGAGGCTACTGTCTGGTGAAAACTCCACATCATTGACAAAGTCGCCACCTCCAACATCAACACTTATCGAGCCATGGACGGATGAAATATTTGATGCATAATAGATGTTAATCGTATCATCATCAAGACCTGCTGCAACATAATTCCCATCAGGAGAATAAGCCACTGAAGTAACTTCGCCATTATTTACCGCTTGTACAGATTTCAAATTTACAAATGAGGAAGCATTCCAAATTCTAACCCATCCATTTTCATCACCAGTTACAATATTTACGCCGTCTGATGAGAAATCAACATCTTTGTAATCTTGACTTGAAGAGATTGTAAACTCATTTTGGAAATTAGGATTATTGGCGGCCCATCCATCATTGAAGTCAGAAGTTCCATCATTATCTCTGTCCGGACAACCGCTCCTGTCTACTGTTGACATTCCATATGACCATTGACAATCATCCGCAGAATCAGCAATTCCATCGCCATCAGAATCAGCTGAAACCAAAGGTAATGCGGCCATTAAAAAGAATAGTCCAGCGATAAATATGCTCGACCATCTATATGCCATATTGGCCGGTACTAGCAATATTAAAAGGTATTATGGTTGATTTGTGTAAAAAATAATCGCTCTAGTAATAGTAATCGCTTAGATGTAGTAATAATTGGCAAACATGTGAGCGCAGGCATTCCGAAGGTCAATATTGCTGTTCAAGACCGCGTATTGCTTCATTTATTTGAAAACGATGAGCAAGCAGACCGGTATCTTGCGGACGTAGCACTTACAAGACCTGGGATAGCCGAATCATGTGCCTTACACCCGCCTAATGTTAGTAGGACTATGAGGGATTTATTGAAGAGACAATATGTTTCAGAACATACTAGAAATATTCGCGGCGAGGAAAGGCGACAGAAAACCTGGCAACTTACTGAAGAAGGTAGAACAGAGGCACAACATGTCCATAAATCACTTGGCAAAACAAAGGTTGTTTTGAGAGATAGCAACGGTGAGTTACTCGAGGTGAAAGCATTAGAAGCAGCTGAAAGGTTGGCTACAGGTATATCTCTGTTACAAATTTTAATGCACGCCCAACACGAAGGGGTTTTGACTTATGGTGACATCAGATTTGGTAAGATCAAACAGTCGAAACAAGAAGAAACAGCTCCTCCCGGCCGATTAACAGCATTAACAGGAGTCCATTCAACCTACAATAATCAACCTCCAAAAACCCGTCCTGTACACGGGCGCAAAGAGCAATTAGAGCAATTAGATAATTGGTTTTCAAGTCGTAAACCTTGCGCTGTTGTACACGGGATTGCAGGAATAGGTAAATCGACCCTAGTAGCGCATTGGCTGAAACAAAATATGGAATTAAATTCAGGACTCTCAATTTGTTGGTACCCTTGTCAACCATGGGATAGAGCATTAGGAATTGCAACCAGTTTACTGCATCGTTTTGGTATAGATGATTCTCATGACCCGTATAATTTAATTGAAACTCTACCACTTCAACCAGCTGGTAAAATTGATGTCGATACTTGGAGGAGAAGATTGACTGCCTATTTGACAGATGCAGGAACAATCCGTGAGCGCTTCAAGAATGAATCGGGAGGTCCACCTCCTTATTGGCTGATAATTCTAGATGATGTACACCACATTGAATCGGAAGCCAAAGATTTACTCGGGGCATTATTACAGATTTCTAGTAAAACTCCTTTGAGATTATTACTAATCTCAAGGACTAAGCCAACCATATATGACAGACGAGATGTTCATACAAGAGATGTTGTCACTGAATTATCATTACAAGGTTTGACAAAGCCAGAGATAAAGAATTGGCTTAAAGAGTTTGAATCAAGCGACAAGTATGAAGTTGAACAGGTCCATGAAAAAACTGGAGGCCACCCACTAGCTCTGGAATTATTCGAATTATATGGCCAAGAAACCCATGTCGACTGGTTACAGTTCCTCGATGATGAGATCATTTTGCGTTTACCAGAGTTAGAGCGTAAATTATTGTTAGAACTTGCCAAATCAAACGCACCGATGAATTGGACTAAATTAGCAGATTCAGTCGGCTGGAAAGGTAACCCTCCAAAGGATTTGATTCAACACGGTTTACTATTGGAATTAGAAGATGGCATGTGGCTGCATGAAGCTCTAAAAGAAAGACTTCTGCGTGATGTTAACTGATATTATGATTAAAAATCATCAGCAGTCATGTGGTCATCAATCCACTTGAGCAATTGAGGTTTAGGCATTGCTCCGCTTTGCTTTGAAACGATACTACCATTGTGGTAAAGGAAAAGCGCAGGGATGCCACGAACTCCAAGTTTTGCTGCATTGGCAGGATTTGTATCTGTATCTACTTTAGCGATCAAGATTTCTCTTTCTCCAGCAACTTGTTCTAAAACGGGTGCAATCGCTTTACATGGGCCACACCAAGGTGCCCAAAAGTCGACCAAAACCCATTCGCTCTCATTTACAGAGGATTCAAACTCTCCGTCGGTAACTGCACGTACTTCTCCCATGTTCTCACTAACACACCGTAATGTAGGAGTATTATGAGTCTTTGTGATAAAAATAAAACTAAAAATATACACAATACTCATGTGAAGGTATTGTCTGGGCTAATCAGGGCAGAATATGATTATCGCACCGAGTGTACTTACTGCCGACCTTTCAAATCTGGCTGTAGCCTGTAAAGAAGCGGTGGACGCAGGACTTGATTGGCTTCACTTGGATATCATGGATGGTAATTACGTCCCAAATTTGACCTTTGGCCCTCCAGTGATTAAATCTCTTCGTAAGGCTCTAGGAGATGGCCCCGTTTTTGATGCCCATCTAATGGTTTCAAACGCAGAAGAATGCTATATGGACTATATTGAAGCAGGATGTGACCATCTTTCGGTTCATATCGAAGCAGCAACTCATCTTCATCGTTTAGTCACCGCGATTAGAGAAGGCGGAGCTACGGTCGGAGTTGTAATCAATCCAGCAACTCCAATTGGTGGTGTATTAGAGGTATTATCTGAACTT
This sequence comes from Methanobacteriota archaeon, assembly GCA_002697705.1. Taxonomy (GTDB): domain Archaea; phylum Thermoplasmatota; class Poseidoniia; order Poseidoniales; family Poseidoniaceae; genus MGIIa-L1. Next base: position 17,066 of record NZXL01000081.1, on the reverse strand, counting down.
GATTTGGTATTGGTCATGAGTGTCAATCCAGGCTTTGGAGGCCAATCTTTCATTCCGAGTGTCGAGCGAAAGATTAGAGCACTAAAGCAAGCCATTGATGAGCAAGTATCCAATGGTGGCCGCCCTGTACAAATCCAAATCGATGGTGGCGTTAAAGCCCACAATATTGGAGAGATCGCATCTTGGGGAGTAAGTAATTTCGTAGTTGGTTCGGGCTTGTTCAACAACCGAGCAAACGTTGCAGATAACTTATCAGAAATCATGTCCAACTACGAACAATACAATGGTTGAAATTAGTTAATTGATTATCTGCAGTGATAGTTATGCGAATTCTTGTGACATCATTGCTTTTTCCAATTCCAACAAATGTAGCGCGAGGCACCTTTGTTAGCGACCATGTTGAATTACTCAAACACAATGGTCACGATGTAAGAGTGGTAAATCCATTGCCTCGAATGTTCCAATATCAAGAATTTAGTCGTTCAACTCATACTGGAGTTGCCAGAGCACCAAAAACTTTCAAACACGGAGAGATTAAAGTATTCAGTCCACGTTTTTGGGGCCTACCAGGTCACCCATTACCATTTTTGACCGCCAGTAGCATCAAGCGCAGTATTGGTAAAATTGAGAGATGGCTAGAAGAGTGGCGCCCAGATGTGATAATTTGTCATACCTTATGGCCTGTTGCTGAACTGGCAAATAAATTGTCTAAGAAGTGGAAGGTTCCATGGGTTGCAGTTGTTCATGGTCACGATTTTGATGTAGGAATAAATGATAAAAATATTTCAAAATCCATTAGAAAGTTGGTCAAATTACCAGACCATTTAGTCACTGTATCTAAAAGACTGGATGATATTTCGAGTCGAGTTAGAGGAGATAGTCATTCGATGATTCCTTGTCATAGTGCAGTAGAAGCCGAATGGCAAAAACCAATGAAAAGTATTGGTGGAAGGTGGCGTAAAGACAGTCTTGACATTCTATTTCCATCAGATCCTAGAAGGCCAGAAAAGAATCACCTTTTGGCATTACAAACAGGCGAAGAGTTGGAAAGACGTGGATGGATAATTGGAATGACGACTTTGCGCCAGCAACCAAGAAGCATTGTATGGGATAGAATGTTAGTTGCAGATTTGACTTTGATTACTTCAAAAAGAGAATCTGGTCCTTTAGTTGCTAGAGAATCGATACAGTGTGGCACACCAGTTGTTTCAGTCGATGTAGGTGATGTTGCAGAATATTTGCCAGAGTTTTGTATCTCTTCGGCATATGATCCAATACAATTAGCAGATACTTGTGAGGCCGCACTAAAGAATGATTGGAGTGAAGGATTTGAGATACCTGAAAGGTTCACTCCTCAGATAGTGGCTCAACAGTGGCAGACATTGCTTGAATCCCTTGTGGAATGAAGTAGAATAATCCAAGTCCACTAATCGCAAGCCATGAGCCTGTGGTAAATCCATAGCAAGAAATCATTGAGAGACATATTGCTAAGGTGAAATCATTCTTTCTCTGTCGAATTAAATTCCAGTTTGAAGAAAGGTGTATCGACAAGAAAAGCAGAAACGAAGATGAAATGGTCGACGCTATTGCAGCAGCAAATAGTCCTGAGCCTTGGGAATCATTTGCTTTCCAATCGATTAAAAAATATCCGATTACTAAAGCAAAAATAACAACTAGTGTGATAAATATAGTAAAATTCCATGGTTTTTCACCTGCTTGTAAAGCGGTATAAGTCGGTGTTGCTAGCAATGTCAAACACCATCCTGCAAGCAAAACCATGAATAAATCTACAGCAGATGCACCTAGTGAACCATCAATATATTGTTCTGGAAATGCCATTGGCAAAAGGAAGTAAACAATCCCAGCACCAGCAAATAAGCCGATAGGTAATACTCCAAGACACAGATTTAATGAGTTTTCCAAGGCAGATTGAAACTTCTCTGGTTCGCTACGAACCTCTCCTAGAACCGGCAATAATGCTGCTCGTAAGGCTTGAGGAACAACAAGTCCGGCCAACCAAGCAAGTTGTGCGACATGGAAAACTGCCGCTGCATCAACACCAATTTCGCCAGCCACAAGGAATTTCTCAATTCTTATCACGTATGGAAGAACTCCAAGAGTAATGGCGAATGGAAGCGCTTGAAGGAGTAAGGTTTTGTTATCTATCCAAGATTCACCCAACTCAGACCAATCGGTAATCTCTGAAATATTAATCTTTGGCAGAATGCTGTACGATAGTCCAAGAGCCATTACTAAGCCACCCGTTGCTCCGATTAGAAATACTGTCGCGAAAGCAGTTACTGAAGTGCTTTCAAGTGAGTAAAGAACAAAGTAACCGGCCACAGTAATCGCTCTTTCAATAACCTTTGACCATGCTTCCAACCTTGCTTGTCCCGCAGCTCTTAGGCCTGAACGTGGCGCATATGAAGCAATATGAACAAGGGCAATAGCGCCACAAATCACCATTAATTCGAAGTATTCTTTCCAATTATCAATCAAGAGTGGAGTTCCAATCATAGCCAAAAGAATGAACGGAATAGAACATAGTAATTGCAATTTGTATACCCTAGTAATCGATGGCCAAATTTTCTCCACCGAATTAGCACCATCTCTAGCAATTATAGTTGGCAATCCTAAATCAATCACCAAAAAGAAGGTCGCAAAAGCATCGAGTGCAATAATGTATATCCCATATGATTCGGTTAGTAGCGCCTTAGTCAGTACAATTTGCCCCGCTAAAGCTAGAAAAATTGCAATCAAATCAGATCCAATTAACCAACTCGAGTCACGCCCCAACTGAGGTTTTCGGGTTTTGGAAGAGATAATTGCCTCGCCCATGTTTTGCCTTTATGGGTTCTAAACTTCAACCATCCGTGTAAGCACAGATTCAAAGCGGGGTTTCCCTACGGCCTAACAGGTGCGGATATGGTAGCGGCTGATTGGGTTGAATCTGAAGTTCTCAAAGCAGTGCCTGAGGCATTGGTTGAAGTAATCGATTTACACGGCTCAGGCGATCATTTCCATGTTCGAGTAATCGCTGAATTATTCGAAGGAATGAGGCCGCTACAAAGGCAAAGAATGGTTCTAGCAGTAATGAAGCACCATATTCCTAGACCAATACATGCTCTTGATTTGAAGTGTATGACTCCAAAGCAAGCAGAAACAGCAGGCGATACCGCATTTGACCCCCATGGCGGAGGCCAAGGGATACATATCAAAAGAATAAATAAACAAAAAAGAGAGTGAGAAAAATGGATTGGACAGAACAAGAATTGCAAGCAATAGTTGATGAACACGCCCTGGTGTTGTTCATGAAAGGAACACCAAATGAACCACAATGTGGCTTTTCTAATAGAGCAGCACAAGTTTTACAACAACTTGGAGAGCCTTTTGCAGCAGTCAATATTTTGACCGACCCAAGAGCAATACCATCGGTCTGTAATTGGGCAGACTTCCCAACAATGCCTCAGGTATATGTTCACGGAGAACTCATCGGCGGGTCTGACATTGCTCTAGAGATGCTTCAAGATGGAAGCCTTAGAGAAATGTTTGATGCTGGACGAGACTCCAATTAAACTAATTATACAATCAATCACGGTGATTTGATGGGACAGGAATCTAGACGCTTAGTAGTCGATGGCGGACAGCCAATAGTCGACTTTGATAATAAGGCGTTCAAACCTATACCTCAATCCGGAATTGACCTAGCGGTTAAGGCGATGAGCGCTGGAGTAATGTATCGCTATCAGCCTAAGAGCAAGGAACTTTCAATCACTGCAAAATTAGAACATAATTTCTCAAAGTACATGGGAGTCAAGCACACTATTGGAACCAATTCTTGCGGTTCTGCAATGTTTATTGCACTCAATATAGTTGGAGTTAAGCCAGGAGATAAAATCCTAACCAATGCTTTCACTTTCCATGCTGTACCTTCTGTAATTGAACATGCTAGAGCAGTTCCAGTACTTGTCGAGAGTAATCGTGAGTGGGCGATGAGTGCTGAAGACTTGGACAAGAAAGCCACTGAAACAGGAGCCAAGGTCCTACTTATGTCATACATGAGAGGGCATGTTCCTGATATGGACGCGGTAATGGAAGTTGTCAAGAAGCATGATTTGATCTTCATTGAAGACTGTGCTCACGCATATGAAACACGATGGAATGGAGAATTCCTTGGTAAATTCGGTCATATTGGTTGTTTTTCAACTCAATCTTCCAAGGGTATGAGTGCTGGAGAAGGTGGATTATTCATCACAGATAATGATGAATATGCTGCTAAGGCTGTACTTTACGCCGGTTCATATGAGAGACTATGGACCAAGCACTTTGACTTAGACGAGGAACTAATGGACAGTTTGCAGAATCAAATCCCAGGTTATTCAATGCGTATGCAAGAAGTCACTGCAGCAATGCTTACTCCACAAATCGAGCGACTTCCTAAAATTAAGAAAATCCATGTCGAAAATTGGAATCTTCTTCACAGTTTAATTCACGACCATGATAATATCGAGATTCCAATGCCACTGCCTCAAGTTGACAGTTTCTGTGATACAATGCAATTTCATCTGGTAGGACTTTCTCGAGAAAAGGCAGACCAATTCATCGATTTGATGAAGATGGAAAAAGTTCCAATGCAAATCTTTGGAGCAAAGCGCAATGCNAGAGATTANCGCCANTGGGAATATGTTGAAGCGCANAAAGAAGAGTTAGGAGAAACAATTGCTAACATTGAATTTGCTTGTGANNTNTCTCTTCAACCACATTTGACTCAAGATAATATTCGAGTTATGGCTCAAGTNATTGGTGAAGTACTCGCTTACATNAANGCCCAATAATTTATATTATATTTCTAACGTATTTGTATGTTAGATTATTTATCATTTAACACTGAAAGAGATATAATTTTAGCAGCGGGAGTTCCTGCACTAGGAGGATAGTATTCGGNGTCATTGAGTCTTTCTTTTGCGGTGTCATATGCATTTTGATAAGCGGATTTAACCTTTTTATCAGTTATTTTATCCCATGCATGTTCTAAAGCATTAAGAATAGATTTCATATCATTATCATCAGGTTTGAAATCATGCTCTACAATGTCTAAAAATACACTTGGAGGGCCATTTCTCATTTNCGCTATACTTCCATAAATAGCGTATGGTTGGCTTTCTGAAAATTGTAATCGGCCACCTAAAGACTCTAANCTAGATTGTATATATTCCTCTGAAATATTGGATTTTTTATTTTCAAAGTCAATTGCAGCTAATTCAGGATTTAACAATATCAACATGTCGTGAAGCATAGTTGGCTTTCCACGCTTTGCATGTTTGAATGGATTGATTTTAGAGATTGATAATGCAAACAAACTATGCTGGATGAATGGCCTTATTCCAATCGACGAGCGATCCAAAAATCTGCCGTTTGCAATTGGAGATTTATACGATAAGTAATGCCATTGAATTGAACCGTACTCATCCAAATCAATACCATTTGTTGCTAAAGAATTAGATAATTCTAAACGGATCGCATCATGAACTATGTTAGCCTCTTTCGCTTCTTGAACATATTTCAAACCTTTACGCGAAAACTTGGCTTTATTACTAACTTTTTTCGGTTTGATATAATCTTCAAATTTCATTGGAGTAAAAGTCCCTTTAATCGATTCCGCTCCGTGGCCGCCCATATCAATAATATGTGGAATTGGCCAATATGAATCATGTAAATACATCATATCGAATATTCCCATCGAGGAAAGAACCCACAAAGAAAACCTGTCTCCGATTTTTTCTGTTTTCAAAGAGTATTTTTTCTTGTGTTGCTTTATTTTTTCATTATCGTTGAAAGTAAAGTTAAATTTAGTGGAAAGTTTTTCGACAACATCAAAATCACTCTTTCGAGATTGATGAGTATTGGTGTTAATGGCAATCTTTTCAAGTAATTCTGGGCTCTGTAATATCGCTGNTAAAANGACTCGAGAATCCAGCCCNCCTGATAATCCAAATTTAATCAATACATCATCTAAATGGAGCAATGACATTGTAGATTGTGCTAATTTTGTTGTAGCATCTCTAATGGCTTGTTCATAACTTTCAAATTCAACATCAAAGGTTTTCTTTAAATTTGAAGTTTTGATATAATTTTTTGCTTGTAAATAGGTTTTTGAAGAAAATAAACCAGTTTTAATTTTCATTTCGATGCTTTTTCCCGGCGAAAGTAATTTAACACCACAAATTTGAGTTTCATTACTCATTACAGCGCAAGCTAAACCATGAGTCCAAGCCCTCGAATGCATCACATTTTTGTTAAGTTTACAAGGCATCCCCAGACTTTTTCTTATTTTACTAATTATGTACATAGAATCCGAACAAACAAATAATTCTTTATTAGAGAAATATAATACTGGGAGGTACGAGAATACATCGTTACGAACACACAGTTTTCCACGTTGAAAATTCATTGAAACATATGCGCCTTCAAATTCTTTTCCAGTAGTTGATGGTCCTTTTTCAGTATCTTTTTTCCACTTTTGAAAACCATTTCCACCTAATACTATTGATTTAGTTTCATGATCTTGAAACCATCCTTTAAAGAAAAAAACAGAATCTAAATCAGTTCGTAGTAATTCATCCTTACTAATTGACATTATTGAAAAACCATCACTGGTTTTCTCAACCGATATTTCGGACTTATAATTGCTTGATTTTTCAAAAACCTTTAAAATTCTCTCAATATATTTTGTTTTTCCAACTGCCAAAAGATAATTCGACATAACTCACACCAAAAATTATATTTGACGATTATAAAAATCTACTGCATTTTTCCCTGCATCAATAAAGATGAATGGAAAAAACGCATGTATGATTAACTGAAAAGTACTTAATCCAAATCGTAAACTTAGAATTATTGCACGTTTCATATGACTAAAATAAGTCATCCCAACATCTTCTAAATGGCCCAAATTATGAACTCCATGATTTTTTTTAGATTAATTGTTTAATGAGAGTTTCCCCGTCATTTTACTGAAAATGTACTTTTATCAACTATTGTTCAAAATCTAAAGTAAATGAAATCAACAGTTTCTGCCGGTCTAAATAAGAAAATAGCAGTTAGTAGAAAACCACAGCAGATTCCCCAAATAAAGGAGTTTTGTCTCCCTATCCAATTTTTGAATCCACCGATTTTTCTGCTTATGCCATGCATTAAAACAAATATTATTACTAAACCAAAAGTCATGAGTTTAATCTCAGGTAGAGATTCTTGGAACTCTAATTTGTCCCAATGCGAATCATAACCGATAAATGTCTTTAAAGATCTTAATAACATTGAAGTATCTTCTACTCTAAATACCAACCAAGTCATGAAGATAAAATATTGCGTAATAATCCAACTGACAAAAATCATAGTTTTTGGAGCGATTTCAAAAGTCTTGTTTATGATATTAAATTTAATTATGAATCTATGAGATAGTAGTAGTAAACCGTGCATAGCACCCCATAGAACGAAATTCCATGATGCGCCATGCCAAAGTCCTCCAAGTAGCATAGTCCCCATGAGTGAAAATATGAGAACCCGTGTACCCCCCCTACTTCCTCCCAGCGGTATATACAGGTAATCTCTTAGCCATGTGGAGAGTGAAATATGCCATCGTCGCCAGAATTCTTGAGGCGATTTAGATGTGTATGGAGATTCGAAATTTTCTGGCAAGTCAATCCCAATCAAGTGTGCTGAACCAAGCGCAATATCAGTATAAGCTGAAAAATCACAATAAATCTGAATTCCAAAACATAATGCCCCCCACCACACCAGTCCAATATTGTCCAAAGGTGCACCGTCAATAAATATCGAATTGACATGTATTGCGACATTATCCGCTATTACTAATTTCTTAACCAACCCATACATTATCAAAGTTAGCCCTATCCTAAATCTATAGGAATTACACTTTACTGGAGACTTAATCTGTTCTAGGAAATGCTGAGACCTTACAATTGGCCCTGCTACTAGCTGTGGGAAAAAAGCAGCATAACAAGCGAAATCGATAAACCTGGCATATGGGTCATGTTTCTTTCTGTAAATATCAATTGTATAAGACATAGTCTGGAATGTATAAAATGAAATTCCAACAGGTAATAATAGACCAAAAGAATCTAGTTCTGGTGCTCCAGTAAATCGTAGACTAACAAAATTCAATGATTCGATTAGGAAATCTAAATATTTGAAAATAGCTAAAATCCCTAGGTTTATTGTTAAACTACCAATCAACCATCTTTTTCGGACTTTTTGATTGTCAGTATTGTGAATTTTCTTACCAGCAGTCCAATCAATAATCGTGGATGTTAGTAGTAGTAATATGTGCCAACCAGATGCTAACCAAAAGAAAATATAACTCATTGCTAGCATTAGTAAGACTTGAATATCTCGGCGCTGTCTTCCAATTAAAAGAACTAATATTACTACCAAGGGTAGAAAAATTTTGTAATAATCTAGTGTTACGAAATCCATATAATCACCAAATTTTATTTATGGCACTCATTACTAATACTGTCTAATGGTAGTTTAAATTCACTTTTAATGATACCTTGATCAATATATTCTTGTAATTCAGTAACTGAAACAACTTTATAATCACTAGGTAAAACTTTCAGAAATTGAGTAAATAAATCTAACTTAGAATAATCCTCTAAATAAAAATAATTACTTTCATTTTTTGATAAGAATGAAAAACTGTATAGAACCATCGTCATCACTCTAGTATCTTGCTGATTTGAAAAAAATCGTTCGAAGGTTTCACTAATTGGCCATTCTTGTTCATATACAGATTCATCTATTCTTGAATATACAATAATTTCACCATTCTCATCTACAACATAACTTACAGGAAATTCCATCACACCATTTTCCCATTCAAAATTTTGAACATAGCCATAAGAAAAATTTTGTGTCGAAGTAAAAAGATTATAGTTATATGATTGTGTCAAACCGTGTTTGGCCATTGAAACAATAATTGTATCACAATATCTGTATGCTCCAGCCCTAAATGCTATAGGTTTATCAATGCCTGCCAAATCAAAGATTTCCATAGATTTGGTAAACCAATAATCAGCAGTTTCTTGGGTCCAACAAGACATATAATTATCTTTAACAGCTCCGCTTTCGATCCAACTTTCACTGATCAAAATCTCACTCCAACTGGAAGAATTTACCATCGAAGGATACATACGCATTTGGACGTCATGGCCTCTCGAATCAATATATTGCATTACATCAATAATTTCAGTACTATAGGAATAGAATTCTAGTACATCTACAAAAAATGAGATCTTAACACCTACATCATCGGCAGCGTCCATCATTTCTTTTATGCCAGCTCTTTCATCCCCAAAAACGCCCCACATGCATCTTGAAACATGTTCACTTACTCCTTCGTCACTATCTAAATTAGCGCACTTAGACCCAGCTTCAACATTTACACTAATGACTAGTAATTTTGGGACTTCCATTATTTCCTGGTGAATAATTTTTTCATCTTGAGTTGGAGTATTTTCTATTATTGAACGATCAAAATTAATTTTTTCCCCACTTTTATTCAATACTTGATCGATTACGGGAGCAATCCTGTTACAAAATTCTAGCCTTCCTTCATCATCTAGATGATTACGATCATAAAAGTGTTGATCTTGCCATCCTGTTTCCCAAGTTTGATCAAAAATCGTGACGCCAGGCCATTCACCATAGTATTCTAATGTTTGATTTAACCCATCCCATTTTCCATCAGAAACATAAGTCATAGACATAGGGTGGTAAGGAGGAGTGACAATTATGACTTTTATTTCATTTTCCAGTAAAGTCGAAATTTGATAGTCTAGTGCAAGATGTGATTGAGAGCCGTAATATGAGGGTTTGTAATTGCCAGTTTTACTCATTTGTGTTTCATTATAAGTTTCCCTTTCTTCAGTGGTGTCACCGTCAAAACCGTATCTATCTGCAGGAAAAATGGGCGTCTGCAGATAGTTTTCCCAATCAGAAGATGATTTATCGGGTATCCAGCCATATGCTCCAGTTTCTCTTGCAGTAGTTTCGTTGTAAAAAAGTCGTTTTAATCTTTCTTCAATAGCACTTGGAAAATATTCTTGCTTAAACTTCATTCTATCATACGCATCTAGTGCAATCCATTCTTTATGTTCGGGATCTATGACATCTACCCATCCTCCAATATCTAGAGCGTCTTGATTCATGGAATCTAATTTGAATCTTAATTCTACATACTCTTCCGATGATTTAGAGGTATTCATAAGTAAATTTGGAGCGATTTCAATTAGTACAATTTCAGGGCTTGAATCAATAATTCTTGGAATATGTAACATGTCCGTGTATGGTCTTGATGAAGGCTGAGCAATATTATAGACATTTGCCTCATTAAAAAGTAAATCACCTACGCACCCCCCGTCTAGACCCTTAAACATCTGTGAAGAACCAGTTCCAATGACAGAATTTGTATTATCTTCACCAATTGTAATTAAGGCATCTTTAGTAATGGTATATCTCGTCCCAGTAAGCATTGAACCATCTCTCATTAGAGAATCATTCACTAAAGATAGAACAGAGTTAGAAAGAAAGAAAAAAACTACCACAGTTACCATCAAAGAGGGTAATAAATGAGTCTTTTTTGCATGGTCTGCTTCAGTTTTCACATATCTTCTAATAATTCACGATTTATATATTGATGTGGAGATATTTGGCAAATGATTTAATTTTGAGAATCTAATCCTCATTCCAATTATCATCTAAACAATATTTTTCAAACATATCACGAACTTCCCTAATGCCTCTATTCTTATTATGTCCTCTTGTAGGAATTATTTCTAAATGATAATTTATATTATTTTTTAGAAACCAATCAATAAGATATAATGCATGTTCATTAAGATAATTTGTTGTTGAACTAAATCTATTCTCACAAATAAAATAGAGGGGATGATTTTTTTCGATTGTATCTAAGTATTTTGTTAAATCATTATACTTACTTTCTTCATTTTTTCCTAATATAGCTTCAAAATGTGGTTTCATTCCATTTTCACTATATGTTGAACCTAATAATTTTACTTGAGGTACATTAGCATAAATAGCGGTAGCGCCCAATCTACTGCCATGTAAAATTGCACCATATCCGCCCATACTTGAACCATAAATGAATAATTTAGAATCGTTCAATGAATTTATCATTTCTTTACTTTTTTCGACTACTAAAAATAATAGATTAGATGTGAAAAATTCATTATTTTCACCAAGCCACCAAGAGCCTTTTTGTTCATGTCCAAAAGAATCAATTGGTTTTATAGTGTTCCAATATTTTTCAGCATAAAAGGAGGGTCTACTAACATGTCCTACGCCATGTAATACCAGCATAATTGGTGCTTTCCTTGCATTAATCTTAGCAACATCTAGTCTGAACCACATCTTACGTTTTTTAGAATCAATTACAAAATGAACGTTCTCATCATTTTGCCATTCCAATCCCAAATGTTCCAATAAAAAACCTCCATTTAGTTAAATTCAAACAAATCATTCTATGACGTGAGAGGGTTTTCCAATTGCATATACTTTCCAACCTTTTGAAGCGATATCTTTGAGATTAAGTACACGACGACCATCATAAAGAATAGGGTTTCGCATTCTATTTGCCAAACCTTCCCAATCAATCGAAAGACAAGCCTTGTGTGCAGTCACAAGTACAACCATGTCATATCCATTTGCCTGCGATAAATCTGTTACTACATCAATATCATCAGGGAAATCATTCGCATCCAAATGTGGATCCCATGCTCCTACTTTGATTCCTTTAGAGATTAAAGTTTCAGCCAGTGGCTCAGCAGGAGTTTCTCTAGGGTCTCCAACTTCAGCCTTATATGACCATCCTAAAAGTAAAACTTTTCCTTCACTAGCTGGTACCCCAGCATTCCACATCAAGTCGCCTAGAACACCAGCAACATGACTTGGCATTGAGCGGTTTACTGCTCTTGCAGCTGTAATCAAACCTGCTGGTACTCCTACATCAGCCGCTCTTTGAATCATGTAATACGGGTCGACAGGAATACAATGCCCACCTACTCCAACTCCTGGAGTATATCTATGGAAATTCCACTTTGTAGCGGCTGCTGATAGGACATCTTCGACATCAACATCAAGTGCAGGGAATATTCTAGCCAGTTCATTTACTAAAGCGATGTTAATGTCACGCTGAACATTTTCGATTACCTTAGCCGCCTCAGCCACTTCTAACTTTCCAACATAGCGAACATCTTCAGTGGTTAGTTTACTGTATAGTGATACCAGTGCTTCACCGACTTCCGGATTTGAACAACCGATTACACGAGCAACTTGTCTAACACCATGTGCAGAATCTCCAGGATTGAATCTTTCAGGACAATAAGCGATTTCTACATCAACGCCAATCTCTAAACCCAGTTCTTCAACTTCGGGGATCCAAGTTTGTGCAGTAACCCCTGGATATACTGTAGATTCCAGCACAACAATTGTACGAGAGCGCCTTTCTAATGATTCAAAAACTGCACGACCGGCTTTTTGAACATAACTTAAATCAGGTTTCAGGTCTTCAGTAATAGGAGTTGGAACAGTCACTAAAACCACATCACAATGCGGAACAGCCTCAGAAGTAGATGTGGTAATATTCCATCTTTCACTATTAGGCGCTGGAATTATATCATCAACATCAGGGTCTCCTGTAGGGTTTTCTCCTCGTTTAACCATGTCCACAGTTCTTTGAGAAATATCAACTCCCCATACCTCAAAACCAGCATCATGAAACCCGATAGCTGTTGGAAGACCCACATAACCGAGGCCAATTATCCCAACTGTCAAGTTTCCCGATTCAGCATTAGATGAAAACAAATCAGTATACCCCATACTACAAAGGACAAGTCACTTACAATTCAATATAGCGGTAAATTATTATTCACTGGCAATTATTAAGCAGTCAAATAAAGCATAGAAAATTTTCAAATCATAGGTTTCATTGAAGAACACCTTCAGTCTACACCGTGTTATGGGGGAGAGCGATAATACAGTGTTAGAATTGCAAGCCAAAACTCCATTTTTTTCTGCACCTTTCAAAATGTATGGTAATTTAAGAAAATACAAAGAATTACTAAAACATTTTATTTTTAGGGATTTAAAGGTCAGATATCATAATTCATTCATTGGATATGGATGGTCTGTTTTAGAACCTTTGGCCTTGACAATTACCTTTTACATTTTATTTGCTATATTATCAGATGATGTTGACCCATATAGACCACTTACTATTTTAGTCGGAATTCTAGCATGGTCTTTATTCGCTAAGACTCTTTCTTTAGGCACTACAGGATTACAAAGAAATGCATCACTAATTAAGAGAGTATACTTTCCAAGAGAATTATTTTTGTTTTCAAAAAGTGGTTATCAAATAATCCAAATTTCGTTGAGTTTATTTGTAATAATTCCGTTGTTAATAAAGTATGAATTGGCACCAACTAGAACGTTAATTCTTCTGCCTGTGGCAGTTATACTAATTTCTATGCTTGCATTGGGGGCCGCATTTATTACGAGTATTTTACAAACTAAAGCTAGAGACATTGAGCATATTGTGACAATATTCTTGAGAATTAGTTTTTACTTATCGCCGGTTTTTTATCCTTTAGATATGATCACAGGAGGCAGGGTGCCAGAAGAATATGCAAGCATTTATTTATTGATTAATCCAATGGCCACTTACATTACTATGATTCGTTCTGCTTTTACTGGAGCACCTCTCGATATACCAGTTGAAAATCTTGCTTTTACTATAAGTTCAACAGTTGTTTTATTTTGGTTGGGGTCAATATATTTCATGAGAAATGAAAGAAAGGCGGTGAAGAATTTATGATAGATAATATCGCCATTATCATTGAAAACCTGGCTTTAGATTATCCACGTAATAAGAAAGGAGTAGGAATGCTTCGTGAATTTCTTACTGGTAGATTTAGAAAAAAGAAAAGCAAAGAACATATGTTTAGGGCTTTGAATAATATAAATTTGAAAATCAACAAAGGTGAAGTGGTTGGAATAATGGGCCCAAATGGTTCGGGTAAAAGCACATTACTAAGGGTGATAGCGGGAATTTATGCACCCGATAATGGGTCAATAAAAGTTAGAGGTAAAACTACATTATTGGCAGGAATTGGTGCGGGATTCCAGCAGGATTTAACTGGTAGAGAAAATATCAACTTAACAGGTAGCATTTACGGTTTTACCCAAAAAGAGATCTCTAATATGGAAGAACATATCATTGATTTTTCAGGAATTAGAGACTTTATTGATGACCCAATTAGAACTTATTCAGCAGGAATGAGGGCAAGATTAGGATTNGCAATAATTTCTAATTTAGAGCCNGANNTNTTGTTNCTTGATGAAGTGATGAGCGTAGGAGACCACGAATTTAGAAAGAAATCTAGAGAACGAATTGAGGAATTGATTAAAGGAGATGCAACAGTTGTAATAGTCTCTCATTCTAAATCAATAATCAAGAGCATGTGTGACCGAGTGTATGGCGTTTCTAACGGAGAGATAGTTACAGATGGAGATTTAGATTCTGCATTCGAATTTTATGAATCTGAAAAGGAGTGATTAAATGTCAGATTTCGATGAATCAATTTTGTCGACAGATGAGGAAAATTTGACTTTCTCCAAAGAGCAAATTGAATATTTACGAGATGAATTTGAAAGACAAAGGCGATGGGTTAATCTTTTATCCACCAGAGAAAAGTTAGCATTAGAAGAATTAGAACAAACTCAAAATTCTATCAGTTATCGTTTTGGTAGAGGAGTGACCTGGCTTCCTAGAAAGATTATCAAATTCTTAAAACCCAATAGGGAATCTAAGATTGTGTATTTTATTAAAGAAGATGAGGAAGAAAAAGAAGAATTATTTCCATCTTCTCTTCTAATTACTCCTGAATTACTGCCCACAAGCACCAGTGTTAGGAAAGTTGACTACCTAGTTGAAGAAGTAATAATCGCCATTAAAAGAGGCAATATATCAGTAAATCAAGCAAGAGATATGTTTTCAGAAGGCTCATTTGCTTTTGATGATGAACAAAGTCTTAACGCAGCAAATAAGATTATGATTCACATACTAAAGGTAAAAGAATATGAACCCAGTGTAAAAAATATCTATGTAGGTATTTTGAGATCTTTGGCTCAAAATAACAGTTTGTCAGTAATAAATTTTGGTGAATCTTTTCAAGAAATAGTTAACGATAAAAGAGCCCTTAGGGCCCTTGTACAAGCACATGGTAAGTGTGGAAATTTCACTAAAACCTTACAATATTTGAAAAAAATGCCTAAGAGTTCATGGAGAACCACTCAAGAAGGGAAATTTAAAACAGCCGCTCGGATTTTTGATAAAGGCTTGAAAATTAAAATACCTAGAACCGAAAAGATTCAATCAAAACCGAAGTCAATTATTTATCATGCAAGTCAAAGTATGCCACATACCAGTTCAGGTTATGCGATAAGGACGCATGGGCTAATTTCTGAATTAAATTCACAACAATTCAATCTCCATACTGTACTTCGTTATGGATATCCTTTGGATAGAAACGATTTTCGCTTAAAGATAATTCCGAATCAAGAAAAAATTGATAATGTAGATTATCATTTTTCACATTCAGAAAGAGATAGAAACCTAATCAATTATCAAGACATATATAATTTCAATAGTATAGAAAAATATTTGCGTAGATCTATCTCGTCGATTTTTTCCTTTTCACAAAAGATGAAGCCAGAAATTATACATTCCGCATCAAATTTTGTAGTTGGAATGGCTGGCGCTGAAGCTGCAAAGGCTTTAGGCATACCATCTATTTATGAAATTAGAGGGTTTTGGCATTTGACCCAGTCTACAAAGAGATTAGGCTATGAAGGTTCTGACCATTATAAGTTGAGTGAAAGGTTAGAAATTCAAACTGCGAAGATGTCTGATCATGTTTTTACCATAACTAAGGCTTTGAAAGATATTTTGATTGAGAATGGAATTTCAGAAAGTAAGATTACTGTACTGCCAAATGCTGTAGATCCATCGAAGTTTAAAATTTCTAAAAAAGATAAGCGTTTAGAAAAAGAGTTAGATTTCCAAGATAAAGTGGTGATCGGATATATTGGTTCCTTTGTAAAATACGAGGGATTAGACTTATTGTTGGAAGCATGCTCAATTTTGAAAAATAAACTTGGTGATTGCTTTAGACTATTGCTAGTTGGGGACGGAGATATGATGACTCAGTTGAGGGACATGGCTCGATTTTTACAGTTAGAAGATATTATTATTTTCACTGGCAGAGTTGACCACCAAGAAGTAAATCGGTATTATTCATTAATTGATATCGCACCATTACCTCGTAAGGGTTTCAGAGTTTGTGAATTAGTTTCTCCGTTAAAACCATTTGAAGCGATGGGGGCAGGAAAAGTTTTGATAACTTCAAGTGTTCAAGCATTAGCTGAAATTGTTGAAGATGGTAAAACAGGACTTATATTTGAAAAAGATAATGCTGAAGATTTAGCAGATAAATTAGAACTAGTTATTCTAGATAAAGAATTGCGTAAACAGATTGGCAATAATGCGAATAAATGGGTTATAGAGAACCATTCATGGGAAGTAATATCTCAACGAGTTATAAACGTATATCAGAAACTTACGGAGGAAAAATAATGACAGGACCAGTAATTTTAGTTGTCGGTGCAAGACCGAATTTTATGAAAATAGCACCAATACATGCTGAATTGGAACGTCGAGGGATTAGCCAAATTCTCCTGCATACAGGACAACATTATGACGAAAACATGTCAAAGGTTTTTTTCGATGATTTAGGTATGCCTCAGCCAGATATTTACCTCGGCATTGGGAGTGGTTCTCATGCAACACAAACTGCAAAAGTAATGGTAGAGTTTGAGAAAGTCTGTAAAGAACATAATCCAAGTATGGTAATTGTTGTTGGTGATGTAAATTCAACAGTTGCCTGTAGCATGGTTTGCGCTAAAGA
>NZXL01000080.1 GCA_002697705.1 Methanobacteriota archaeon | reverse complement strand
CAGAAGAAGTCCTATCTGCAGGGGCTGATTCAAGTTGTATTGTTACACTACCGCCATAACTTTCACTTGTTTCTAAAAGGCTGGAAATTGTTACATTTCCAGTTTGTTCACCGGGTTTAACAATCAATCTATCCAAATTTGTTTCACTAGTATTCCAGTATAGGTCAAGGCTAGGGAGTATTTGGTATGAGGCTGGTGAAGTGGTTATCGAATTTCCTGCAAGGTCTACTACATGTGCTCTTAGCATCAAGTATTGCCTAGACTTGGTAGACCAACTTGATTGTGCAACTACTCCACTCAAACCAGTAGAAGAAATCTGTTGCCAACTTCCTGAAAGGTCAGGAGTTTGCCCAACTCCATTTGAGTCAAATCCATATTCAATGTATGAAGCGACTGTATCTATTCCAGACGTCGAATCAAAGGCTGAAAACTCTATAGGTACAGTTCCAATTCTATCGGTTGTGATTTGTTCAACAATCCATCCGATTTCTTCAGGATTAGAAGTATCAATTTGAACATTTAGTTGGATGGTTGAGCCAATATTTCCTATTTTGTCAACTGCACGCAATGAAACAGTGGTGGCTCCTTCGGGTAATGTGAGATCATAACTATCGGTAGTTGTTGCACTCCATGCAATTCCATCAGTACTTACCTCGGTATAGTCAACGCCGCTACCTTGTCCATCATCAGCAGAAGTAATGAGTCCAGAAATAGTTACAGTAGAGGAATCATACCATGATGAACCATCGCCCACAGTAATTGTACCAAGGCTAGGTCCAGTTCTATCAATTCCAATAAAAATAGTTTCAGTAGCTGTTAGTCCAGAGTTATCATAAACAGTAATTCGAGGATTCCATGTACCCTCTTCCATATTTCCAGAGGCCCAGTCCCAACCGTAAGAAATTGAACCAGGACCATCATTAGGTGGTGTACTGGGCCCGGGGACATTTACCAAACTAGCGCGCAGTAAATCATCATCGTTTACGCCCCATCTGAACTCCAAGGTACCAGTAGAATCAATATCGAACCAAGCCCTATCATTTGCAGAATCCCCACTTCCAGTTACAGGATTCAAAACCGTAAAAATTGTAATTTCAGGTACTTGATTGTCTATGGTAAAGGAATCGGAAAGTTGCACGACATCTTCTTGATTAGTCGAGTCGTAAGCAGTTGCTCTAAGACTATATGTTCCATTAGAATAACCGGTAGAATCAAGATATGTCAACCATGGAGATGAGGTTAGGTTGGTTACAGTAGTCCACGAAACTCCATCTGAGATTTCTACTAGCATTGAAGATACTGTAGAAGTTCCTCCTAATGTGAAAGATACGGTATAAAGTCCAGTAACACTCTGACCAGATGTAGGTCCATTAGAATAAGTGATAGTAACATCTGAGTTGGAAAATAATGAGTCATTTTCTTCTAATTCCAAATAACTTTCAGGCTCTAAATTCATGTTTGCTAGCATTGAAGTAAGCATAATTAGTCCAAGGACTAGAGCCACTCCCCCCCTTCGCATGAAAGTAAGAGGTTCGGGGTTATCCTTCAATGCTCCCCTTGTAAATCCACATTTTTAATTAATTGGACAATTTTTTCTAAGCGCGGCATATTGAAAACTAGTCTTATGAGGCGAAATAACACCATGTTTAGAGATGGGTTCAAGTGCTTTGCAATATGTCGATGTTGTATATGGCAGGTAAGTGGCAGGTCATCGTAGGTGTGATGATTCTTAGTATTGCAATTCTTCCTGCTAATATCGCAGCATATAATAGCGGTGGAATTGAAGCCTCAGAAGCACAGGTTGCATTAAGTCCTTCAACCGGTTTGACTCAAGGTGATTCTGTTACCATTTACCTCACTCTATCTAATACTCTGCAGTCCGATGCTTTTGATGTAGAATATGCATTTTACATGAATGATTACACCTCGAGCCAACAATTATTGAAGAGTGTAGTTGATATTTATGCCCAAGAAACAGAAACGGTTTCAGTAACTTGGGATAGTTTGCAAGAAACCGATAGTCGAGTTTGGGTTGTATTTGAGTATGGTGGCAATGAGCAATCATTCTTCATTGACTTTGACGTTGCAGGTTTGCCAAATCTTAGGATTATGCAATCTGAAGTTTCTCCTTCAAGCGGAATCAATTCAGGAGACACAGTACAATTATCCACATTGGTCAAAAATACAGGTTCTGAGCCTGCTGTTGCTAGTACATTGCAAATAGATTTACCATCTACGCTAACCGATGAAGAAATCGCAACATCTGCTCTATCTCCAAGCCAAGAGGAGTGGATTAATACTACATTTACCGCTCCATCAAGTGGAACATATTCCATTTACGTAACTCCTGATTATCATGATGAGGTCGTTGAAGCATCAGAGAATAATAAGGTTGAGACAGTTGCCCTAATTGTCGAGCCAAGAATGGATGTCTACCACTTAGAAAATATTACAATTACCTCAACTGAAGGCTCACTAGAAGGCCCTTGGACTATTACAGGAAAACTTGCAAGGACCGGCGGAACAGGCACTACCACCGTCCCAATGTGGATCGAAGTCGCTACCGATACAGGCGGAATTGTTACGGCCCAGCCATTTGATGTGATTTTACAAGGAACAGGTTATGCAGAACAATCTTGGTCTACTATACTAACTTCTAACATAGTTACTTCACTACCTCCAGGAGGCTACCTATTAACTGCTCAAATAGACCCATTTGACGACCCTAATTTCCTTCAAGAAAGTAAATCCAATGATCGCTCAAGTGCTCTTTTGACAATCTTAGAAGTACCCGATGTATTTGTCGATTCAATAGCACGTCCATCCTCTCCTGAAGTAAATTCTGGGGAGAGAGTCACATGGGAGGTTACTGTGCAAAACACTGGTGGCGTTGATGTTAGTGGCAAATTGGAATATGAATTTGAAGGAGTTACAGACCTTTCAATCATAATTAATTTAGGTCCTGGGGAATCATATACTTGGGTTAGCGATGCTTTGCTAACGGGTTCAGGAGCGCACCAAGCCCCTTTCAAAGCAACATGGATTGCATCTCAGGGAAGCTCAGATAGTAATTTAGCAAATAATGTCGCTGAAAATAACATTAGCGTAAAGGCTGATTTAAGACTTGAATGGGCTCCTTCTTCTCTACGGTTAATTGATTCTAGTGGCGATGAAGCATCATACCCATTAGATGAAGGAGATAATTATACAATTTCTATTAATTTAACAAGTCAAGCACTTGGAGAAATCAGTTTTGATTGCTTAAATGGTAAAAATGAATTGATTTCGACTACAGAAGTAAATGTTTCAACTATAGGCCAAACAGTAAATCTTGAGTGTGAATTTACTGCTATTGCTCCATTGTCATCTATCCAACTTAGGCCATCAGACCCAACAAAGGTGACCTCGACATATACTAGACAATTTTCAACTGCATTTTCCTCTACCGATGATTCCTCAGAACAATCAAAATCCGGTACAATGACATTGATTGGATTTGGTGTTGTAATTTTAATCGTAATTCTGGGTCTTGCAGTATGGCTTACTAGGGAGTCTGATGAAGAAGTTGAAAGAGATATATTCGAATATTGTCCTGCTTGTGATGGGGAATTGGAAGGTGATGAATCACGTTGCCCACATTGTTCTTTCAATCTTAATAAGGCGAGAAAACAATTCCACCAATGTCATGAGTGTGGCGAATCAGTGCCTGACTTAATGGACAATTGTCCTTATTGTGGTGCTCAGCAAGATGTTTCTTCTTTCTTTGAAAGAAGAGAAAAGAAAGAGCGTAGAGTTCCTAAGGTTGAGGTCGCTTTGCCTGAAGAAGATGAAGATGAAATTGTTTCAGGTACAGAGAACTTCGCTGAAACGGTAAAAGAATTCGGCTATGATGAAGAGCAGTTAGAAGAAGACTGGGATGAGAATTTCGCTAAAGCAGAAGCCGAGATTGCTGAATTAGAACAAACCTATGAAGAACTAGGTTCAACAGATGGATTAACACCTGAAGAAATCGAAGAATTAGAATCTCAAGTTACAACTAAATTACGTAGTATGAAGCAGTTAGGCGAGCAGTCCAATAATATCGACGAGATGTTAGCATCTAAAGGAGATTTAATCTCTCACAAAGATGATGGTAGCGAATTATCGGCTAGTGATGCAGAAATTCGAGGTAGGTTATACGAGATTACTGGAGAAGAAGGAATTATGCCAGGCGATGAAGTACATGTTGGTATGAATCTTTCAGATGGCGCACTAGCTGGTAATGAAATCGAGGAAGCAAGTAGCGACTTTACATTTGACGATGATCAACCAATTGCTAAATTAGATGATAAAGATGAACTGAGTCCAAAGCGACAACAGCCAAAGCGTCGTGAAAAGAAGAAAACTGCAGAGTGCGGTGCTTGTGGTGCCCAAATACCGATTATGGCCAAGGAGTGTCCTGTTTGTGGCGCTGAGTTTGAGTGATGTCCGTCGGCTTTCATAGGGTTCGTCATAGCCAAGGCTCGGCCACCATGTGCGTCATTCGGACATGCGCGATATGTTTCCTGCTTTCAAATAAGCGCTCATGTTTGGATATAATTCATAGCCAAGAATAATTTGGCAGATGATAATGAGGGCAAAGGTTCTTCCACTTTTGATGGTTTTAGTCTTCATGACAGTAAGCCTATCAGGATGTATGGGGCTCATACAAGCTAGGGAGTCTTTGGAGGGAATGAGAGGCGAACCAGTTGACAAACCATATGCAGATAAAATCGGTATGGCCCATACATTTCAAACAGAATCAGTGCTAGATATATTCGAAGAATACTCAAACAGTACATCATTTACTATAGATGAATCAGTACAAAGAATCGAGATATATTTCAAAGTTACAATTAGCGGTTCTGATAATATTGCATGTATTGAGCAAGCACCGGCTCGTTATGTTCGTCCAACGGTCACAACAGCATCTGGTGCAGTATTATGGTCAGAGGATGTTTGTGAAGATGTATCTCCAACCACTTATGATTTTGCAAAAGAGGATTTTGACTCACTAGGTTCTTTCAATCTCGAAGTACAAGCAAGAGGATTTGGAGAAACAACTGCGGGTATCTTTCAAGATGATTTCATAATTATTATCAATGTTTATCACGAGTGTAGGCAGTATCCGCAGGAACCTCCATGTGATGAATAATCATGCCAGTGATTCACTGCATGCATATTTCCTAGAACAGTTTTTGCACTTTCCTTTTCTGTTGTGATTTCTCTTTGCTCCACCTTCAACCATGAGTCGTTGAATTTCCTGAATTGCCGAAAATAATTCTTCTTTTGTATCTTCATCCCAGTATATTTGATGAATATCTTCATTTCCATACCTTAAAATACCGTATGGAGTATTTCTTTTGGTACTTATTTCAACTAAGTGGAGATAAGCGAGTAATTGCATCTTGTGAGACATATGCGGCCTTTTGGGTATTCTTCCGGTTTTTTGTTCGACAGGGATGAATTCACCNTCTACGACCACGATTTGATCAGGNCTCCCNCGTAGTCCAATATTTTCATCAATCAAAAGTCCTGAATTCTTTTCATCATCAGAATATACCACCTCAGTATTTTCTTTAAATCCAACATCTTTTCTTACTAGTTCAGCAGCATTCTCAGTTAGTAATGCCCGTTGTAATTGCCAAGAGGCTGCTAGAGTCCACAACATTGCTAATGTGAATAAGATAAAACCTGCTTGAGTTCTGTTGTCAGCAGCAACAAGTGCAATCGAATGAATTCCTAGTAGAATGACAGTAAACAATATGCTTATCTCAAATTTTCCTGCTTCAAACCATCCACCCTGAAAATCAATGGTCTCCCACTCTGATTGCATTATTTCATTTTGTTTAATCAAACGATTTTTCTCTTGTCGTAATGTTTCTGATAATCCAAGCCAAGAGCGCCATGGTAGTGAAATTGCCAAGATAGTGGCAAATAGTAAAATGGCACTCCACAAAGCCAAATAACGGGCAAGGTCAATTGGCGAAACCAATATGTCATCAATTACAATAAATGCAATAGAATCAATAACCAATGCAATAATTACTGTAAACCACCAAGTCCAAATAAGTAAATGCCTCTTGAATTGTATTTGTTTTTCTTGNAATTCAGTAACTTTCTTGTGTATTTCTGCATGTTTCTCTTTNCCATCAAAAATNGCTTCACCTTGNCCAGAATTTCCTTGNCTGGCTAATGACCAAGACATCGGNCAATANGCNTGNCTNTCGATNTCNCTTGCACTNATTNTAAGCGGNGAGTTTNCAGAATCTCTCCAGAATCCATCTTTACANAATTTNGCATNAGAAATGGCACTTGAGCGAGANATNTCNCTACTTNCCGNCTCCCCCATAANNNGNNNTTNTNNGTTTTCAATCTTGTAATCTTCTATTGTTTGAATCATAGAATTCAATAGAAATTGGTTAATTCCAAGAATTATAATACTGCGAAGCGGTTTAATATGGGTGCTAAGTGGAACGGACGCTGAGGTCTATTCATGTCTGAAGAAGCGAGCCTATTATTGCCATTTGAATCCTATGAGGAAAACGCTGTAAATATTGGTACTCAACAAAAGAGTGCAGATATGGCCAGATTTATCGAAAAAGTACGTGAAGACGGTCTTTATTTGTTGGATGTCAACATGACAGATTCCAGAATTAGGACCACTGCTGCTTTCTTAACAAAGTATGACGCACCTAGAATTATGGTTGTCTCCGCTCGACAATATGGCCAAAGACCAGCAAGAATGTTTGCTGAAGCAATTGGTGCTAACGCTGCTGTAGGTCGTTTTATTCCAGGTTCTCTAACAAATCCAGCTCTACGTTCATATGTAGAACCAGATGTCTTGTTTGTAACAGACCCTGCAGCGGATCAACAAGCCCTTCGTGAAGCAGTAAATTCTGGCTTGCCAGTAGTTGGAATCGTCGATGCAAACAACAATCTTAGAAATGTAGACATCGCAGTTCCTGCTAACAACAAAGGACGTCGTTCTTTGGCACTTATCTATTGGTTACTTGCTCGTGAAGTTCTAAAGGCACGTGGTGAAACCACTGATGAGGCTTGGGCAGAAGCAAACGATGTTGAAGAGTGGCAATCCACATTCTGAGATGTTAAAGCCTAATAAGCGGTTTTCAATGGACCGTTCATGGGAAGTGAAACCAGTAGTTATGTTGACTACGGTAAGTATCAAGCCTCCCTTGAAGATTTGAGTTTTAGAAATAGAAGTATTTTACTTTGGTTTAGTTTTGGGATAATTTGGTTATTTCTAAATATCTTCGTATTTAATATTCTTTGGTTTTGGGAGGAATTTTATTTTGCAATTTCAGAGGTAGGATGGCAAGTTGTCACTGAGAATTCCGATGGTTCTCAGTGTGTAGTTACTGAGTATGAATCATGTGAACGTCTTGTAGGGTCTGGCGGGGTTTGGTGGTCTTTACTCGGTAGTTTAGTAACCGGAATTGCGGTTGGGCCATTAGTCTTCTCTGCTTTGATATTATCATATCGAAATAAGGATGTAACGAAAAAGTGGAAAGACGAAATATGGGGATTATTATTCTTAATAAATCCTTCAATTATTTGGGGATTATTATTTCTAATATGTTTACCATACGCATGGACATTATTGCCATGGGGTGAATGGTCTACAAATTGGTGGAAAATTTTCCCCTTTGGATTTGGATTGATTTGGCTGGGCGGACTTCCACCGATTTTGGTTATTAGTAATTTTTTCAAGAAATTTTTCAACCGAGAATATAATTATGATTTAACCGTAGAAGCAGAACATGCAGATAAAGTCGGTTTCATGCCAACCCAAGAGGCACTTGAAAAAGGACAATCCAGCTACACCGCTGAGCCTATTTACGATTTGAGTGGGAATGAAATAACCCCGAAACCATCGTTAGGGCGTGGAGTTATATTTGCCGCAATTTTTGCTGTAATCATTTTAATTCCAGGGATAGTATTGCTAATAATTGGTGGCGGAATGGCAGAAGAGTTCATTGAAGGGGAAGGGAGTTCTAGTTATACTCTAGAAATCATTGATGAAGACGGCTTAGGTGACCAAGGATTCATTATTTTCATTAAAGCAACGCCTGGTGATTTCAACGGAAATGGAATCCATGATTATTGTGAAAATATAATCGTTAATGCTAATCATTCGGGAGCCTGGATGAGTGAGCCTTGGCAAGTAATGACTTCCCACTATAATGAGGCGGATGAAACAAGGCAAGTATTCGAACTTGAAATTTCTCAGAGAGATAGTGGTTGCTATACACAACACTGGCCGAAAGAAAAATGGCAGAACAATACTCAACTGGTAAAAATTGGAAGAGCATGTTATGGTTGTATGGTAGGGAATACAACAATCACTGCGGAATATGCACCAGAATCTGAATCGGAAGCAAGAACACCTGTTGGGATGTGGATACAAGATGGCGAAAAAATCCAACAATCTACTGCTTTGACAATTGTTGGAGCTGTTCTGGCTGGGATTGGTGGAGCGACACTCTCAATCATAATTATAGTAAAAATTTCTAAATCCAAAGCAGCAGAAAGGGCCGGAATTATGCCTACTATTGAAGAGGAAAAAGAGGCCATTGAGATTATTGAATCAAATCCAGGTCAACCGGTGCGCTTCAAACTAAATGACCCTCCGAAGGGAGGAGATGCATGGGTAGGCATCTATTCTCCTAGCGCTGGTGATCAAGACCACGGCGATAGATGGAGTTGGCTGAGAGATATTGATGTGAATAACGCTACGTTGCCAGGTCAAACCGCAGGTAAGTGGAGTATCCGTGTCT
>NZXL01000018.1 GCA_002697705.1 Methanobacteriota archaeon | reverse complement strand
GTCAATCTTTAACTCATTTGTAAAAGTTGATTTTAAAGAAATATGTAAATTATCTCTCTCCTTACTAAGGACAATCACTTCTGCTAATTGTTCTATAATGCCTGTAAACATCTTAATAGTCTATTAATTGTTCTTCCATTTCTGGTATTTCTCTTTCTTCATATAATTGAGTTCTTAGTTCAATTCCGTCTTCGGTCGCAAAGACCCACTTTTCAAGTCCTGCTTGTTTGAATAGCATTTTAACTTGGTCTTCATCAATCCAAGAACCATCAAGTGACTTGATGATTGCAATACCACGGAATATCTTCGAACTTGCAAATGCAACTAGAGCCTCTCCAAGCGTAGCATCAATAGCCGTGACTTCAATAATTCCCACTCTTGCTGCTGATAATGCATTTAGGAAAGGGCGCAGTCTCTCAGGATATTTTGCCGGTCTTATTAGAGAAAGAATTCTTGCTCCTTCAGGGCCATTTTCTTTGTGAACATAAGTATGTACATCTCTTTGGTCGGTTGGTTTGGCGATCTCCTTGGCCAATTCATCGCTTCCAAACATTGCTATGTTCAGTACAGGCATAATACCGCGACCGAGGTTCTACAAATGAATTTAGGGGTACTAGTTTTCTTTCTGTGAAAGCATTTGTTCTCTGATATGTGCTGCTTTGTCCCAGTCGAGTTGTTCGTCATCGTTTTCTACTACCAATTGAGGAATTGGAATCGGCCTCATCATAGAATCAATCGCAACAAAGAAGAAGAAACCTTCACATATTTTCTTTTTCTCCCAAGTGGCTTTATTGACTGCCATTGCAGTTACTTTTGTACATGCAGTATGGCTGCTTGTAAATACAACCTTTCCTGTTACTTCTAACAAGTCACCTTGCCTTGCAGGGGCGATAAATTTCAATGTATCAATGGAAATGGTTACGAATTCTCTGTGTGCAAATTTAGAGCAAGCAATTCCGCCAGCCTTATCCATTACCGACAATAGTCTTCCCCCAAATAGGGTGTCATGGTCGTTTGTATCACCAGGAAAAATGTGTTCAATCAAAGTCACAGGTTCTTTGGAATAAGGCTCCATACCTACTCCCAAGAGGCCATCCTTCAAGAACTCATACCTTCAAGAGCATTTCAAAGGATGGTTTCATCAATGCCAAGAGATTCCAAGGGGTGTGGACGAATCAAAAGTTTGCATCGCTCTTGTTTCTGGAGGTATCGATTCTCCTGTTGCAGTCGCTAGAATGCTGAAACAAGGCTGGACTATTCATTGCCTTCATTTCAGTCAAGAAGAGATCACAGGGCCACAAGCCGAGGAGAAAGCCATAGCATTGATGAGGCATCTTTTATCGATGGAGGGGGAGTTAGGTAAATTGGCTCAAAAAAACTTGGATAGAAATATTACAATCATCCCCATTGCACAACAACTGGCCAAGTTTACAGAACATTGGGCTCACACAGAATATTTCATTCATATGAAAAGAATGTTTCATCTAATTGGCGATATTATCGGCAAAGAAAAAGGGGCGACTCATATCCTTACTGGTGAAAACCTAGGCCAGGTTTCATCTCAAACTCTAGGCAACATGGGCGCAATCGAGCAAATGTCACAATTGACTCCCTTGAGGCCACTATTGTCATTTGACAAAAGATATATCATAGATATGGCAAGAGAACTTGGCACCTATGATATTAGTGTTGGAGTTGAAGTTTGCGATGCCTTAGGTCCCAATCGGCCTACAACAGTGGCCAATCAAGAATGGTTAGAAAAAAGTGAACAAAGGGCAGGCGGGATGAGCATTCTTTGTAATGAAGCCTTGGCCATGAAATATGAAGTAGAACTTTGATTCGAAATCATCTTATTAACTGAATTTGTCGAGCATTTTACCTCCAAAAAGGCGATGCATTTTAGGTATAGACCTAGTGGAAGGGGAGCAGGTGATGTAATGTTGGCCGGAAATGAACGTATTAAGACCTCTATTTTTTTGACACTATTAATGATTTTAATGCCCTTTGCAGCAGCAACTTCAATCAGTACTTTTTCTGATGGTTCATCAGAAGTAGTAATCCAATTCAAGGATGGAGTGAATACTGTAAATACCTCCGAAGGTGGCTTTTCAGTTCCTTCCGATGAGACAATTACCTACGCCTCTCTCGAGGTATCTACCGACCCAATTATTATGGCAGGCCATACTAGAGTTGGCGTAGAATCTGGTTTGCCAATTTGGGATCCAATACTAAATAATCAAGCTACATCTTATGATAACATTTCCAACTTTACATACCAAGATGATAATGGGGCTCCTACTCCTTTAAGTTTTAATTCCGAGTCTTTTATCACTGACTTTGAAACCAATATATCCGGCTTTTCGAATGCTTCATCATTCGGGCTAGGGCAAGACCATGATGAGACTGGAGATCCTTTAACTTGGCAATATGGCCAGAAATCTGGTAGAAATGCTAATGCAGGCCCTGACGCATGTGCTTCTGGTCAAATGTGCTGGGGTACAACCTTTGAAGATGCTGATTATACCGATGATTCGACAGATGCAAATGAAAATATAAACAACCCATTTTATTTTGAAATGACATCTCCTTCAGTATATTTAGACCCTAATTTAAATGACACATACCTAAGATTTTCCTCTTGGCATTCTCTAAGAAAGAATGTTATGCCAAATGGAGACTATACCTTTTCAGATTGTGCTTACATAAAGATTGCATCTTCTCCAACAGATAATTTTGGCTCTAGTACTTTCTATGATCATTTACAATTCACAATTCCATATTCATCAGGTATATCGCCTCAAAATGGATTTTTCTTACGCCAAGATTCTGCTCCTGCGGCGAATTTAATTTCTAGTGACTGCCTTGGCGTCCCATCAAATAACTATGGTCTAGCAGGTACTTCAGTATCTACAAGCAACCAAGATGGTTGGGCACAATTAGCAGCCAATTTAGCTCCACACCTAGGTAATTACGTAAAAATAAAATTTGTTTTGGAAAGTACTGATACTGAGCAACCTATTGCTTGGGGAGATAAATCTGGTTGGTATATCGATGACTTCCAAATTGGAGAATCATACGCTAGTGAAGGTGAAATGACAGTTACTAATGTGCAAGTGCCGAGTGACTTTTCAGATAAGCAACCAAATGGGTTTGGTCTATTATTCATCGATTCATATGAACCAGGTGATTCTAGTATCATTATTGATATTAAAGACGCAGCATCTTCTCAATATATTTCAGTCGATGGTACGCAACTCAGAGACCTTGAAGGGCCAGTAATTGAGTTGTGGGGTATTGATGTAGATGCCCATCCAATGATTTCAATCATCTTCAAATTTTCATCTGATAGTTTAGGAGTTTCTACCCCCAGTCTATATGGTTATGATATAGGTACTAGAGTGGGAGATACTTTCGTTAATCTTGATAATAAACGTGATTTAAATATCTTTGATGGCGTGTGGACCTTCAATAATCAAACGAATGAAACCAATGTACTGAAAATTGATTCTACAGACATGGTTGATTACTTTTCTAACCCGATATATGGAATCACCTTTTCTGATATGGATAGGTGTAACCTATATAACGCCACAATTAATTCTACTTCTATGGCTCATTATGCAAATTTATCAAATGATACATATTTAGAATTAGAAAATCCAATTTTTGATTTTGAAGTAACTCTCGAACTAAACGAAAGTTGTAATATTCCAGATATTTGGCTAGACTTACATTTCGGTCACCATCCATCTGATTTATCTATCGATATAGCCAATGACGGTATAATCGATTGGGGGGTATTAGAGCCTGCTCAAGGAGACTATGGTAGACAGAATTATTTCTGGTCTGGAGAAGTAAATGGAGTTAGCGAATCTTCTGTTGAGGAGAAACTGGAACTTGATATCGTGAGTGGAAATGTCACAGGGGCTTTCTTCATACTTCCAAAATATACTCATGTTGACTATTTTGACTTTTACTTATCCGATAATACCATTGTTTCACAAAATGTCACATATGCTTATTCATTAGATCTAGTTTTTACATCTAATTTTTCTATGGAATGTGGTTTTAGCATGGATGTTTCTGATAAATATTTTAGTGAATTAGAATTTTCATCACAATGTGTCGATATGATGAATCTAATTGTATCTAGTCCATTGGCTCCAACCTTCAAAACAGATCAGTTTGGAGTTGAATGGGTTCGTATTGCCGTAAAGATTTCTCAACCCGATCCTGATGGTGCTGGATTTGTAACAATTTCAGATTTAGATGCCATTTATACATCTACTCACACATTGAATGAATCGACAGGTTTTGATTCAATGCTTAGAGAATTTGTAGCTTCTGAATCTCAATCCAGTCAGTCAAGTGATGTATTCATCCCTATGACTTCAACTTCTTCACGTGGTGGAGGCTTTAAACTAGCTAATTTATCGATTATTACTGCTCCAGGGTACGACTCTTCACTAACATGGCTCAGTGATAAAGAAGGGCTTTATCCTAGCGGAGAACTCTATGAAATCAAGACTACTCACGAAGTTCAAGCATCAACTGGTTCAACTTTTTCATCTGCACAATTGAGATTTTCATCAATTACTGGTGATTTGACCTTTGTTTATGATCCAAATACGGGCTTTTCGGAATTAGATGATTCTAATAATTTACTGACATTATCTCAAACCTCGTCCACAGCGGTTCCATTTGGTAGTAGTGGAGGAAAAGAGATTACTTGGAGATTTACTGTTAACGGGGAATGGGATGATACCTCTGAAGTATCAATTTTCTCTGAAACCGTTGCTGCTGATGGTGTTATTGGTATGCTTGGAGGTATAATTATCAACCCTACAACTGGAAACGCTGTAGAGAATGATGCTGGAATCAATCAATTTGAGATTTATAATGCTGCAGACGTTCTTCAAAATCAAGACTTGGTATATTCAAATCAATTCTTTAGGATTTCAGGAGATATACTACTTGAAGATACAACAGTAAGTCCTGACCCAAGCTCCTACTTCTTGGTTGTTGAAGAGAAGAGTGTACAATTAGACGGTGAATTTGCTAATGTTTCATGGAATGAGATTGCTAACCGCTCTGGAGTTATTGGAGGTGTCATCGATTGGACAATTGACCTTGGAGTCTTTGCTTCAGGTAATGAAACATATAGATTTAGGATGAAAGATTATTCTAACGGCAATTTACTTTGTCCTGATACCATCTATGAACCAGATCAAGATTGTGCAATCCAGTTTAATGTAACCATGGATATTTTAGATCCTAATCTACTAGGGATACAACTTTACAAGAGATACTCTGGAGAAGGTGACCCAAGTCTTGATGAAAATTGGCGAAATCTGTATGACGAAAGTTGGGCTGCTCCTCGTGTCACTCAAGACTTTAGAATTATAGCTAGTGATTTACCGACCCCTCCTGCTACTGCAGTAATGCATGTATGGGTGGAAAATGACGATGATGATAATTTGAATGGCTTGGCTGAAGCCTCCGAATATCAACAAATCCAAACTACATCAAATGGCCAAGTTCCTAATGCAACATATACCGGTTCTTACAACGATTATGCAAATTCCGGTTTGAAAGGAAAAGTCAGTCTTTGGGTTGAATGTTATGATTTGGCCGGTAATCCAATCGATGGCGGGGGCCCTGGATTAGAAAATGATATTATTACTTACATCAACATGGATTTAGATTATCCTTCTATCAAGAATTTATTCATTGAAGATTCCGAGGGTGAGAGATTTATCAATAATCTCCCAGTAAATCCACCTCAAGGAGTAGGAACTTGGAATCAAACTATGTTTGCAGGAAACGAGTATCACCTTATTGTTGAAGCAGAAGACCAAAATGGATGGAAAGATGTTGAATACATTATGGTTGACCTTGCACCGGCTGAAAGTGGTTATGATTCAGTAATTTGGTATTTCCCGAGAAATGATACTGCATGGACTGATAGCCCATTCATAACTTTACAAACCAATCCAGATGGGAGCTCTAAAGCCAAGATGAGAAATGAGAATGGTAACGTTCTAATCGATCCATTTGAATCGGAATTTTATCTTGACCTACCGATTGTATTGGACTGGGGACTACCATTTAGCCAATTTAATACACCATCATTTGCAATAAAAGACTTAGACAACTCACAAGTATTCTCAGAATCTTCCTTTAGGCAATCATGGAGATATAATGACGGAATCCAACTTGATGTAAGAGGTGATTTGGTTAATGATTTGATGATTTCACCAATATTCTATGACCTTGATGCACCATATTCTAGAGACATTAGGAAAGGTTCTGTCTATCCTGGTGACAGCGTTAGTTTCACTGGTCAATACGTATTTACTGACGGTGTTTTGAGCAATGTGTTTGTCAATCCTGAGGTTGAATTGACTCTTGAGATTACTAGACTCCCAGCAGTGGCAGATTTCGCTAAAGGCTATTCTAAGTTAGATGGCGAAGTTACAACTCACACTTTTACTGGTGGCGAATTNAANATNACTCTTAATGCNCCAGGTNTGATAAATGAGTTNGATTATACATTNANACTGATTAACTTACCAACTGGNGCANANGANGTTACAGATTCTAAGTGTTCAGGGCTTGCTTTCTATGGTTGTGGAAGTTTCTCNATNGCAGTCGATGGAACNCCACCNAAGGTNGTTCANAATTCATGGAGTGCAGAAAGAGGAGAAATGCTTGACACAGACCCTTCAAGATTCTTAGGNTCTGAAATGCCTACTTCGACNTATCACTGTGTNGATGTTGAAGTAATTATTGAAGAACAGGGNTCATTGGCTGAAGGTGATGTAATGGTTAAGTGGAAATATTTCAAGGATGTAGAAAACTCACTTACNTGGGATCCATACAAGAATGCATTTGGNAACAATGAATTATCTCANGTNATGAATCTAACTACTACTGGTCAAGGNTCTATTCTAGCATATGCTGACTGTATTGATTTATGGCCNGATAATGTAGTAAATCCAGAAGTTTCAAGCAGTGANATTGGTAATGACAATGTNAAACTTGTAATGTGGATTGANGCAGTTGATGGTTCTGGTTCTCAAGTAATATTTGGNGGNCAGCCAACTCAAGAAAGTGGTGCTTTAGGTATCTTATCGAGTGATGTNAANCATGCATCNAGTTATGACTTCATCTTTGAAAANGCNCAATTCCAAGTNAGAAACGTTCGTTTAATNCCTTCATCNCCTGAANTAGGAGANAGTGTTACTGTTGAAATCGAAGTTCTAAACATTGGTTCACTGGCTGGACCTGCTAATCTATCAATTCGCTCAGTAACCAATAACGGAAATCCAATTNTNGAAGGAACTGTNGTTAGTGAAGAAATTGGTATGGACCAAAGCATGTGGGTNTCAATTAAACTTGAAGAATTTAGAGATGCAACNACNGGAATGTACTATATTGTCGATGATAATACCTGTANAAGTGATTGTACTNCTCTTTACAANGGGAAAAATAGNGGNGATACATTCAATGTNAAGGTTGGNGNTGATTCAGGTTCNGGAGGTTCTACTCTGCTGATTGTAGTCATTCTATTAGGTCTAATTGGAGTNCTCGCTGTTGTTGTAGTTGTTCTTTCTCGTAGNGAANGTTCTGGCGGAGATTTCTTTGATGATGATGAATTTGAATTNGAAGAAGAGAAATCATATGCAGAAGTACCTTATCGTACNGCTCCTGTAGCAAGTGCCGAAGTAACTCCTCAAATGGCAGATGCAATGNCTAGNTTCCCGCAATGGACTCAAGAAGATATTCAAGGTTACTTCGACCAAGGATGGGATGTTGATTCATTACAGGAATGGATAGACGGNCAATGAGNGTGAATAGTGTGTCTTCTAGACTTGCTTGGAAAGATNTATCCTGGCAAGANCCTGACGGGGGNACAATNGTTCTACANGGNGTTCTACCTACAATTGTCTATCCTCGNAAATTAAGGCCGGANTATGAATGGCATGGNCTNGGNNTANTNGAATCNGAAGATATTGTTGAGTTGTGGGTTCAAGANGAAAANGATGAAGCAGAATCTCANGGAGTAAATCGTTCTCATGCCCTNATATCAGGTGGGACAATGGCGCTTTATTTAGATGAATTAATCGAANTAGAAGATNTNCCTTCAGGTAGATTNCCNGANCCNGANCCAAGAAGAGTTCATCGNCTTGCTGAGAGGCANAANAGGCCNGTTTACTTNATNGAACCATCNTTTGATGANGAGNAATGGGANGANCATATGTTGAAGGAAGCCAANGAGGTTTCTCGTTGGAGAAAATTACTAGGTTTGATTTCNTTGGGNGGAAAGTGGCGNAANAGAGTNAAAAAGAATGTNTTTGAAGCNAAAAAACCNCCTAAAGGAATNAGTGCNAATTTTGCTTCAGCATCAGTTTTAGCAGCNACTTGGTGGGATTTGAGCGAATGGCTAATCGGNGAAANNGTTTCNAAATCAAGAAATGANCGTTTTGCNTCTAGNCTTAGAGGTGCTTTAGCAGACTTAAGGAAAACCTACAATGATGATGCTTGCCTTCTTGTACCTCTTGCAACNCCATGGCGCCATCAAATCATAAGTTCNCTGGATTTATTACCCGAAGTAGAGGAGATTACTTCAAATAAAACGGATTGGGATACATCACAGGAGGAGTAGTATGGCAGCCGGTGGAGTCGATGTTCGTGTTGAAAATCAAATAGTTCGCTTTGTATCTAATCAAGCGATAGACCAAGAATTAGTGGTAGCTCAAATCGGTGGACAAAGAAGCGGAGATGTGGTGATTAAAGCACTGGATAAGCCCAGAGCAACATTAGTTATCGATAGCGAAGGTAGAATTGTCGTTCATGGAACACATAGAGTGGATGCTGCTAGAGCTGCTGCCAAAGAACTTCTTCTAAGATTGGGTTTAGACGATTCAGGTTTACAAACCGAATTAGGTCCAGTTATTGCTTCTTTTAATTTTGGCAGAGATGTTGATGTCGAATCATTAAATGTTGAATTTTCAGCAGGCCACTCTGAATATAACCAAAGGCTAGGTTGTGCAGTAATCGATGATTCAAGACATAATTTGAAACTATATGTTTGGCCAAATGGCAAGTGTGTTTCTACCGATGCAAGACATCCAAACATGGTGGCAATGTCAGCGGTTTATTGGAAAAATCAATTCGAAGACAACAATCACTTTGTAGCCTGAATCAAGCTGTGATAAGATGCAAGATAAACAGATTATTTGGGATGGCCCGATAATCGATAATCACTTTCATCTAAATCGAAATGGCCGTTTCCTAGATGCTGCTAAAGATTTCAAGAATGTCGGTGGGACCGGATTAGTTCTTGTTCACTGCCCCGATTTTGCTAATCCACCAACAACCAAAAAAGGTCATTCTGAAACCTACCTTGATACATTAGAGATGGCTGAAATGGTGAGAAAAGAACATGATTTGGAAGTGAGAGTTGTCTTAGGACCCCATCCAGCGGCCTTTGCACATCAATTCATCAACTGGATAGAAGAAGACCCAGAAAATG
>NZXL01000017.1 GCA_002697705.1 Methanobacteriota archaeon | reverse complement strand
TGTTGTCTTGTTCGGCCATGATGATGCTTTGAAGCGGTAGTTTATCAACGCAGTTCCTTTGTAGTGAATTCATGCGACCTGTTATGCAAGCAACTGCATTATGGAAAATCTATGCCTCTGGCGAATCGACTGTACAAGCGGTAAGGGGTGTTGATGTTGAAATTAAAGAAGGAGAGATGATAGCCATAATGGGTCCTTCGGGTTGTGGAAAAACCACACTGTTAAACGTTTTATCAGGAATTGATGAACCAAATTCTGGAGAAGTTATGATCGATGGCAATCCGATGTATTCGGTATCTGATGATAAAAGAACGCAAATGCGGGCAGAAAATTTAGGTTTTATTTTCCAAGATTTCAATCTCCTTCCCGTACTCTCTGCAGTTGAGAATGTGGAGTTGCCGCTCCTACTACTGGGGAAATCTGCAAGTGAATCAAGAAAATCAGCATTAGAAGCTCTAGATTCAGTTGGTCTGGCAGACCGTAGCGAACACAGACCAACTGAACTATCGGGCGGTCAACAGCAAAGAGTAGCCATAGCCCGCGCCATTGTTCATCACCCGAAAGTGATACTTTGTGATGAACCGACAGGCAATCTTGACTCAGCGACTTCGAGCACTGTCATGACTTTGCTCAAAGAAATCAACAAAAAACTTGGAACGACGTTTCTACTTGTCACTCACGACAAAGATGTTGCTTCACAATGTAGTAGGATTTTACAAATGGACGATGGACTGATGGTCGATACAGGAAGAGGCGAAGAGGAGGAGTAATTCTGCTTGTTGAGATGCTCGTCCTATTGGTCGTTGTTGCAATTCCCTCGGGAATTTCAACCATACTAACAGGGCGTAGCAGAAATCTCTCTTTATGGGTAAAGTCACTATTGACCTTGGGTCCAGCAATAGATGCAATACTTGCCTTTTGGATATTTGATATGCTGGCGATAGAAGGAATGACTCTGTGGGCTGGTGCACTTAGTATTGCAATAATTAGTCATGTTTTGATGCAGCCATTACTCGTTCCTCAAAGACTTGTAGTTTGGCGTTTAGCAAAGGAAAATGTGATGCGTCGTAAGCGACAAGCAGCCTTGTTAATGGCAGGTTTGGTAATCGCTTCGGCAATAATCACCTCCTCTCTAGTAGTTGGTGATTCACTTGATGCCACAGTAAGATACGAGATTGAAGCTTCGTGGGGAGAAACCGATGTTACTCTTTCTGGATTTGATCTAAGTACCGGTGAAAGGGTTAGGATTCCCGAAGCAGTCGCTCATCAATTATGGCAAGATATCCAACAAGATTCAAAATTAATCGATGATGTCAAAGGTCAACAGCATGGGATAATTGCAGGTGTTAGTATTCAAGCGCCAAGCGGTAAATCATTACCCACAGTAACTTGGGCAAGTATGAATTCAACCATCGATTCTCTTGAGGTTTGGCCTAATCTTGGCTCACAAGAAAACGGAATAAGGTATATTGATATCGAGGAGCAAAACAATATCAATCAACAAACTCAAATTGCCATTAATAGAGTACTTGCTGATGAACTTGAACTTGAAGTTGGTGACGATGTCGAAATAGGGTGGTATGTCACTGAAGATGGTGCCAGAAAAAGACTCGAACAAAATGTTTCGGTCTTCAAAATAGTAGAAAATGATGGCATGGCTAATTTGGCCGGAACCAAATCACCGGCGATGTTCACCGATCTCTCAACTGCTCAAGATTTGCAATTACTGGATGGCAAACTCAATACAGTTTACTATGCACTTGCTGGTGATGTTGATGATGCTGGAACAATTGAGCCAGTAACCGAACGGCTCGGAGTGTTGCTAAACAATACACTAAGTGCTGAAGATGTCGGTTTCAATCTAGACTTCCAACAACAATCCGCATCACTTTCACTGTCTACTGACAAGGGTCTTGGACGCTTACAAGGAGAGGATGTAGTCTCGCTCCGGGAGAATCTTTCCAGTCTCCTAGTAGGGAGTACGATGATGGAAGTATTACAAGTTCCATTGATTGAAATGGAATATGATTTTGAGCAATTATTGACTCTTTCCTCATCATCCATCACCGAGATAAGAGAAGGTGAAAGGGCATTATGGCATGCCTCTGATTCCGGCTTTGGCTATCAAATCGAAGGTTCTGGTTCAGCATGGCTTTGGCAGGTTAAAGACTCAGAAAAGACATATGATTTCGCATTGAACAAGTCCGGTGAACTTGGCGCTATTGCCCATTCGAGTGGCATAATAATTGGTAGTGAGTCAAATTATGATGATGAGGATTGGGCGAGTGAAGAAACTTCAGGAATAATACATTCAATATACTCTCATGATGGGTCATGGTGGGCGACAGAGTTAGAAAATCAAAATCTAATTTTGCATCGTTATAATCAAGATTTATCACAAGATGAACAAGTATCTCTATCTCTAACATTGCCATCTACGGTTCGTTCTATCGATATTATCGTCGAAGATTCACTTTACTTAGAAATTGAGGGATTGCTTAGCGTTGAGCGATATGTGTCAAGTTCTACTAACCTGGAAGATACTTTTTCTTCATGGTCTCAAGGCCAGTATTGGCCGGCAGATGATTTGGCACATACCAATGTATCCTTACATCCAGATTGCAACTCAGTAACATCTTTGACTTCAATTATAGTTGGAGGTAATTGGTGTAGTTATGATGATGGCTTGATGCGTTGGAATGGTTCTGAAGTTGAATCGATACGTCTCCCGATTCTTTCAAGCGCAGGTGGCTTTGGAGAATTGCCTCAATTATTCTTAGCATTTGGTGGGCAACAATCTCCAGTAACAGTCGAAGATGGTGATGTGTCGATAAGTCAACGTCTTTCTCCATTATCGATGCTAGAAAATGAAAGTAAGGTTTGGGTAAAGGGTTTGATTCCATATGCGTTTGGAAATGATAGTTCTTTGGGGCTGATAAATTCTGGAATCTATAGTCAGCAAGATGGCTTGGAGTCACTTGAAGACTTGGACAGTGTAGTCTTAGGTTTCATCTCATTATCTGATGCTGAGAAATTATCAGCAGCAGCGGAAGATGAACGTTCACTGGTAATTATTGGAGGTGGCCTATTGGAGTCGAATGATTCCAATGTTACCGGACAAGCCATAATGACGCTTTCTAACTGGCTTGACAATAATTCGGATAGTGATGATTTGGGCGCATCTTTTACGGCAGTAAAAGTTGAGGCATCAAAGGCAGCAGCCCAATCCTCAGGGGTTATAGCGGGAATGTTCCTTGTGTTTGGAACTTTCACAATCGCTGCGGGTGTTCTACTCGTTTTGACAATAATACTGATGCTTGCTGAATCACGAAGAGTCGAATTAGGAGTCCTTAGAGCGATTGGAATAAGTCGTTCAGATGCTCGGGCTTTAGCGGTGCAAGAAGGCGTAATAGTGGCTTCTTTGGCCGGAGTACTGGGGGCATTTGTCGGTCTGGGTTTGGCATGGATAATCAGTGTTGCATTCGATAATATATTTGCTGCCGCAGGCTCGGACTTATTCACCTTCGCTTGGGACTGGTCATCGGTATTTGCTGGTTGGGCATGGGGCTTTTTAATCGCAATGATCACTCTTTGGGGTTCGGCCTTATGGACCTCGAAATTAAACATAGTTTCCGCATTAAAAGGCGGCGTGATAAGGATGCAAGAAGGAATTCCTTGGATTTTGATGTTGGTTCAGATAGTAACATTTGGCGCAACAGCAGTTTTCATGTTATTGTTATTGGTGTTTGGATTTGACTCGGGGTTATCTTACCTGTTGTGGACTATTGGAGGATTATTTGCCTTGATTTCCTTTGTCCCGATATTTACCTGGGAGTTGCCAGTTCTTTTGAAATCAAAAAGTTCCAAGTGGCAAAATAGGGCAAGGCATAGTGGTCGCAATACATTAGCATGGCTGGGAGGGCTAATTCTTCTTTGGACAATTGCACTTGAACCAATAGACCCGATAAGAAATAATATGACTCCAGATGAGTTTTCATTTATCCTTCTTGGCCTGTTTGAAGTCTTTGCTGGTGTGTTACTTTTGACCAGTGCAGCCCCAGTTCTGGTCTCTAAAGTTGGTCGTTCTCAATTTTTCACCAAGCGTTGGGGGCCAGTATTGCCGGTCGCCTTAGCTCACCCATTGTCCACTCCAGTTCGCACTGCTGTAGTAATGGGAATGTTCTCAATCACGGTATTTTCAGTGATAGTTCTAGGAGGATATACCGAACAATTTGACAATTACTCAAGTTCATTTGTAGAGGATACAGAAGGTGAATTTGAATTGATGCTAACAGCATCTCGTTCACGTCCACTTGAACTTTCCAGTGACCCATTGATGTGGAACTTGAGCACTCCTCTTCAAGACGATATTGATGCCGTGGGTAAAGTGTATCGCTCTGAAGTATTCTTGGAGGATAATACAGGTGAACGAATGCCGTATATTCTTCGTGGTTTCGATGATGGTTTTGCCAATCATGGAGGTCTACCACTTCACCTCTGGGACGAGTCACTTGGAGATACTGCCGAAGAAGCATGGATTTCAATTGGAAACCGTGACGATATAGTCTTAGTTGACGCCTCATTTGGGCTCGAATTAAGTACTGATGGAACAGGTATTTCTATGATGAGTTTTTCAATTGGAGATTCAATTTCTCTAATTGATTTATCGAACCCTGGAAACACCAGAAATGTAGTGGTTGGGGGCTTTTTAGAACAGTCGTCATATTTGTTCTCTCCAGGTGTATGGATTAGTGGTGAAATTTCTCAAGAACAATTCGATTCCAGGCTGACTAGAATGTATGTTAGTTTGTCCGATGAAGCCAAGCCAAGTTCTTCTTTTGACTCATCTGAAATACAGACTTTTTCTGCCGCTGGAAAATCAGAAGAAATTCGAATCGCTTCTGCTGAGTTGGCTGAGCACCTTGAAGAGAAACTCAACGATGAAGGGGCATCAGTGTCGATTATATCTGATGATGTAATGTTAATTCAATCATTAGTCATAGCGTTACTGGGTATTTTCGAAGGTTATCTCGCTCTTGGATTGATTGTTGGAATCGCTGGAATAGGAGTTGTTACCGTGCGTTCAGTGTCAGAAAGAAGAAAAACGATAGGTATACTTCGTGCGTTAGGATATCGCAAGAGAATGGTTACTGCGACCTTTTTAGTGGAGGTTTCTTGGGTTGGACTACTTGGAATTTTGAATGGTGTTTTGGTTGCAATAGGTTTCCATAGGTCTCTATACAATTCTTTTTGGAAAGATCAGGGTGCAGATTTTGCTTTGCCTTGGTCCTCGATAATAACAGTCCTAGTCGGTGGTTGGTTGCTGATAATAATGGCTACATTAGTACCAATAAGGGCTGCATCTAAGATACCACCTTCCGCAGCATTACGTGATTTATGATGGGTTTTGTGTTATTTATCACACAATCTCGAATTTGATTATTTGGGTTTTTGACATTTTTTACGGCCAATTACTTTCACAAATAAACCACTCTAATCCAATACCTTAATGGCTCACTAAGAGTCTAAAAGGGGCTTATATTGCCGGTTTTCAGCCTTTCTAAACCTGCCCATAGTATAAATACGGCATTTGACGTGGAGCGGAATACCGAACCGTCGGAGGTATAGATATGAATAAAATGACCCCAATGATTCTCGTCATGTTAATGTTGACTAGTGTATTAGCAAGCATTGACTTCGTCGAGCTACAAGAAATGAAAGAAATTGAAGACACAAGTGGCCGTGCAAGTGCCGANCCAGAAGTTGTAGTAATTACATCTCCTAGAGAAACTACTTGCGACACGTCTGGTGACTGTCTTGACGAACTACTTGCAGGAGATCCTGTAAATTTCCGCGCTTACTTGCGTAACAGTGGAGATGCAGATCTAGATAACATGCAATATTCTGTTGATATTTACCTCAACAACAACGGTAATCGCGGTGATATCGCTACCGATGCTGCTGGAAATGATTTGTCATGGACAAATTATAATGCAGTTTGTACCACTTCCGCAAATTGCCAAGATTCAGTCTTGGCACAAGGCCAATTCCTTACTGGTGGAGAAGCTCTATTGAAGAATTTTGATGGTTCGACATTGGTTTGGAACCCATCAGCAGGATCTTACTTTGTAGTAGTATCAGTAACATCATCTGTTTTGGGCGACCCAGGTAACAATGAATTATCAGTTGCAGTAACTGTCCGTGACTACTATGACGTTGCTGTTGATTTGACTTGGTTAGATGGCTCAGGCGCACCTGTCTCAGGTAGCGTTGACGGTGGTGGAGCTAAAGACTTCCAAGTATCAGTTTCACTAACTTCGCCTGGTCAACCTTCGATGACTATTCGAAATGCTTCAGTTGCTATGACTTACNNNAATGTTNNTTCAACNNNTAGNCNNAGCNTCATNNACTGTTGGACATTCNGCTACAGTAGATACATACGAAGTCCTAGGTAGCGGAACAGCTGCTACAACAGGAACACGACTTATTGTTGGTTCTGATGGACTTAATGGTTCTCACGTAGGTATTGCTACTGGTTCGATTACTCCTCCAGCAGTATCTTCTGGACAATACTCAGTAACTGCAGTCCTAACTCAATATGTAGTATATGGGCCACACGGTCAAAGTGTATGCGGTGGTAGCGGATTAGATGCTGTTTACTGTGAAAAGACAGTTACAAGCCAAGATTGGAATGATGAATATTCAGGTTCCAACGAAGCAACTATTGATGGTTCAATTGAAACATTCCAAGATATTAGTTTGGTACAATTCCAAATCTGGAAAGATGTAAATGGAGATGATCCTGAGGTTTTCGGTTCCTTGGGTCTAGACATTACTTCTTCTTTGTCTCCTGGCGATTATGAGTTATATGCAGAAGTTGGACATGTTTCAAGTAGCAGTTCAATGCTATACAATTGGTCTGTTGATTTCACAATCACTGATTCTGATGGAGCATCGACTGTAGTAACTGCAAACTCTTGTGATTCTAGAGTCGATTATGACTACACACAAATGGGNACAGCAACTGCCAAGACCGATGCACAAATGCTAGTTTATGCATGTGCATCTGTTTCTATGGGTGAGGGCAACTTCAATGTTGAAGCAGAAGCAAATTTGCTTGGACAATGGGATGAAGACGCAGGAGAACTCGATGATAAGATAGAGGACATGTCACTATCAAACAATCGATATGACTTCGATGTAGAAGTCACAAACTTTGCACCTCAAATCCTATCACTCTCGTTATCAGCAGATTCTCTAACTGCAGATTCTGATAGAACAGAAGTCATAGCAACAGTCAATGTCTTTGATGTCGAAGGCGACAATATCAATTATGTTTGGACTGACGCAAGTGGCGAAGATTTAGATTGCGATTCAGACTCATGTACAATAACTGTCGATGAATCTATGGTTCCTACATACAGGTTCAACGTAGTGGTGCAAGATCCATATGGTGCTTACGACACAGCTCAAGGTGAAGTGACAGTTTGGAACCAAGATGACTTTTCAGGATATTCTTTTGATGAGAGTTTAATGGCTGCTTATCAGATAACATACAAAGGTACAGGTCTTGAAATATTCTTCGAGAATGCTTCAGAAGCAGTTGATGTCAGCCTTCCAGGATATGATGGAACATACTCTTCTGTTGGAGGAATGACGATTTCACCTTCTACAACTTTCGATACCAAGGACGTCAATAGTCAGTCAATGACTATGGCATTTGGAAATCAANTCGAAGCAACCTCTATGTGGCTAAAGATTGGAAATCTATGGCAATTACTTGCTACAGGTACTCCAGATGAATACAATGCTACTTCCAGTTCGTATACATATGCGTGGAATTCTGGTGACTCGATGTTTACTGGAGGAGCAGAATTCCACCTATTCGGTGGAGTCTTGTCTCAAGCTCAAGCACCGACTGCAAACATTAGCGGTTTCACAGCATCAGCATCAATGGGTGGAGGAATATCCATCAATTGGGCTATTGACGGAACAATGCTAGCGGATGACCGTGTAGTTGTGAGTATTTGTGACAATGCTCCTTCTTGTTCGACTCCTGATGAGTCAAGTTACGGAGATACTGTAAGTTCAATGCTTTACTCTGGGCAAAACACAGTACATGGCAATACTTACTACATTGAAGCATCCGTTTGTGATGGGGCTTTGTGCAGTAACGTAGCTTCAGCATCAGTCGTTGCAGATAAGGAAGTTGCAGCAGTTACTGCTACTGGAGTTTCGATTACAGAATCTGGAGAAACATGGGTTCTATCTTGGAATGCTTCATCTGAAGACTCCGATATTGCATCTTGGTTAGTTTGCTACTTGAAGGCATCTTTCTCAGCATCTGAAATGTCGGACTTGGTTGGAACAACTGCTTGTGTTGCAACAGATTCAACAAACGTTACTATTGCTAAGTATACTACATCTGGAACTTACAATGTTCACTTTGCAATGGCTCCAGTAGACGTAGTTGGAAACACCGCATCAACAGCTTCAAGTGACTTTATCGAATACTCAAGAACTGACGATAACACCAATCCCGATGATGGTTCACAAACCACTGATACGGAAGCATCTTCTGGAGTCCCAACATGGACTTGGGGAGTTATTGGTATCGTCGTAGTTGTTGCATTTGTAGCTGGCGCCTTCATCCTCTCTCGAGGAGATGATGGTGACGACGAAGGCAAAGATTGGGATTACTGATCCTGACACTTTGTTAGCACGCTGATTCTGCGGAATTAGTATAATTGCCAGGGAGGGCACTTCG
Source organism: Methanobacteriota archaeon (assembly GCA_002697705.1). Taxonomy (GTDB): domain Archaea; phylum Thermoplasmatota; class Poseidoniia; order Poseidoniales; family Poseidoniaceae; genus MGIIa-L1. Next base: position 23,118 of record NZXL01000017.1, on the reverse strand, counting down.
GTGTTCTTCCTGGCTTTTTTTTATTTTCATAAATGTGTTATTTTTTAGCCTCAAAAGTCTAATTTAATGCAAAATATTGAGAAGAATAATTTCTCCTTTTTTACAATCGTATATTGGTTTTCAAAGATAATGCACCCCAACCCTCATAAGGGGTATAAGTCGTGAGTCGTCATACATGCGGTGACGCGTGGAGGAATGACAGATGAAAGAAATGAAAAATAAAAGAGAAAAAACAGTATTTGGCGGAATAGGAATAGCCCTTCTGTTGTGCTTATTGATGGTGCTAATGCCTTTGGCAGCGACAGTATCAAATGGCGATACAACTGAAGAAATTTCTACAGAAACCAAATCAGAAAAAATGAATGTAGAAGAAACAGCTCTAGAACCTAGTGCTGATTCTAACTTTAATGCCGAAGATTATGGTTACGATGCCGACTATGAAATGTTAGGTATGCGTGAACAAAACTCCAAGGTATTCATTGCCGATGATGGAAGTATGGATATGATCTATTCATCCAACCCTCTTCACTACCTAGATAGTGAAGACAATTGGCAAGAAATCGATTTCACAATCGATGCCTCTGAAGATGGCTATCAAGTGATTAATTCGGATTCGCCAGTATATTTTGAATCTCAAGTTGAAAACGGTTACTCAACTCTATTCGGCGGAGATTTCGAAATCACATCAGGTGTCGATTCGATGCTTGTTGCAATNGATGTNCCTCTNTCNGTTGAAGAAATGCNNNCAGTAGGANTTNCNGANTCNGGNNTTATGGCTGAGGACAAATCTACTTCTGATGAGATTGATTTCGAAATCACACCTCTGTATTTTGAAACATCTGAAAACGTTTTGACAGGCGGTAATAAAATTAGTTACCCATTATCAGATACTATCGATTTGACATATACTGTCAAGCAAGACAAAGTTAAGCAAGAGGTCGTAATCAACGCCTTGCCTCACATGTACGCTGAATTACCTGAATTCCGTGCATCAGAATACTTTGGATTGTATGAAAGGTTCGAGATTCCAGTAGGGCATTATTTAGTCTCTTCTGATGGAGAAATACTAACTGGTGTTGAATTGTTCGAAACTAGCAATTACATTTCAATTGTTAACATTGAAACAGGTCAAGAGATTTCACGTATCGAAGCACCAACTTCCCATCACTCAACTCTTATTGATGATGAAGCTGAAATAGATTCAACATATTTCCTCTCTGTTGATGAATTTGGTACATCTGGTTCAATCATTACTGCGATAATGACGTCTTCTCTTCTGTCTGAAGACATATCTTTCCCAGTAACAATCGATCCTACCTTTTCTTTCATAGCAACAGGACAAAACAACTATGCTGTTTGTGACATTAGTGCTAACAATTGTCACACAAAGACCGATGGAAGATACGAGTACAACGGATACGGAGATATGCTAGATTCTCCACGTTTCCCATTCCAATTCGGTTCAACATTGCCAAATGGTAATGCTCTTGCTCCTGTACAAAGTGTAGAAGCAATAGTTCACTACGATGCAGACTATGATGCTGGATATGCAGATATCATAATTCTAGAAGACTGTGGTCTTTCCACAGCTGGTGCACCAACTGGAGATGAACAACTTGCACAATTCGCAAATCCTAGCGGATGTACAGGAAACGCACTACCGGCATATACTCCTCCTTCTACTGGTGGTAACACTGTATACACATACGATGTTCCAACCTCTCGCTATAGACATAACTGTGTAGCGACAGGACCTCCAGCTGGATGGAGTCCTGCTCCAGGGTATTGTGTACACTACAGCCACTTCGGATATGACGATACATCAACTAGTGGCTTTGGATATTACGTTACAGCAGACGATGGTTCGCCTGCTAACGGAGTATTCTCTGCAGGCACATACAACTGGGAAATAACTGACCAATATAACAATGGAATATCTAATGGTTATTACTCCTTGGTGACAAGAAGTGCTTCATGGTCATTATCCAATCAACAGTCAGGATGGACNACACTTCAACAATTCCCATCAACTGGTAATTGGCCTTTATCTGGTCTTGTGACAATACCAGCAGGACAAGTTGGCGTAGTAAAATTCCAATGTAACGCAAATTCCCAATCAACTTGTTCCGTTAGCCAAAACCTCTTCACAATGCAAGAGCAAGCAGGTACTAGTCTTCCTGCCCTCTCATGGTCGCAGGGCGGTAATTCTCTAAACAGAGGGCCAGACGCTACTATAGCAATAAACGGTGGAGAAGAAGCTAGAATGACATGGACCTGCGGTACATGGTGCGGTGAAAATGTAATCTTCTGGCGTGAAGCAGGACAAACATGGTCATGGGGCAACTCATGGGCTCCTAATTATGGATATGGTTCAAATTATGTAACATATACTTCAAACACAGAAGGCGTATTGATTCAAAACTCCGGTGGATCTACAATGAACCTTGAATTCTTGGTTTATGACTCATATGGTGACGGGACAAACGGCGGTTCGGGATCGGTCCAAGTAGGTACTTTGGGTACATGGGGTACAGTTCCAGCGACACCTTGGGGTCTTAGACAAGTCTCAATGGTAAGTTCAGAATCTCTTGGATACATCAGCGTTCCATCAGGTGGTGCTACTGGAACAAGGTCGGTAGATTTGTGTACTACTCCAGTTGAATGTTCGGATAGTACAAGTTCAATTTCAATGTTAACTGATGCAATTGCAAATGCAGGATATATTGAATTTGGACTAGGTTTTGCTACCTCGGCAGTTTCATCATCCCCTCACAACCAAGCAGGTGGTGCTACAACATTCTTAGGTGGAGAGTTTTATGTCGATAAATTTGAATTGATCATAGACTTTGAAGCTTCAACCCCTGACACAACACCTCCTGTTGATATGACTGAGGCACACTACCAAGGAAACACATACATCGAAGGGCCAAGAACACTGATGCTCGAAATCGAAGACAGTGATCACGCAATTGATACAACAACCGCTAACGGACCTAAACTATGGTATAGCATCGACAATTCGAACTATATTTCAGTACCTGGTACATTGATGAGTTCTGTATGTAATGCAAAGGAGCAAACTTGTGCTTTCACAGCTCAAACACAGCACCTTTCCCACGGAAATGTTGTAGATTATTATTGGTCTTACCAAGATGCTTCTGCACCTACAGCAACCAAGCCTAACCAAGGACCTAACCCTACGCAAACTTCTACAGTTCAATTCACATTGGTAGATCCATTGAATGCTGGTACAGCACAGAAATTGACTACTCTAGTTGAAAATGTAAAGGCTAATTACGACGGTGGAGCATATACTCCTGGTCACACAATCGACAGACAGATGACATACTACGCAGATACAAATGAGTATTTGTTCGAATTTGATACCTCTGACTGTGAAACATACACTTCAGCTGGTAGTTCATGTTTCAGTACCAATTCTAATGATGATTTTGGACACTGGGATGTACTATGGCAAAATTCTGACAATGCTTGTTCACCTGGAAGCAGTGGCTGTACAGGAACAAGTGCTAACACTCTAAATCTACAATCCTCTGAAGGTGGACAATTTGAAATCTCACGCCAACTGGGTGCAGGAAGTAATCTTGCGCTCAAGTATGATACTACAGCCGGAGCATGGGTTGCAGTTGGAGTCGGCGATGGTTCGAATGGTTTGAGAATACAAGACAAACTTGATTCTGCAGCACCAGATTCAGTTCTTGAATCCAATGACGCTGCCGCTGGTTCAGAGAGTGTTTTGATCGGTGGTCAGAGTGGAATGCCTAACTATTATTCAGGTTCTTCTTCTGTCCCTGTCACCATCACAGTACAACCTGGATTATCCGGAATATTGAGATATGACTGTGGCAGTTGGTGTTATGAACAAACTATACGTATTTACACAGGTACATCCGCTTCTGGAAGTTACTCAACTTTCAACCCATCAGACTCTGGAAGTTCTACCTACAGTCTTAACCCAGGGACATACACATTACAAGGTCGAGATTCATACGGAGACGGACCAAACGGTGGAGATTTGTATATCTCTTATCAACACGCTTCTCAGACCAATTATGGACAAAGTGGCTATACTTGGAACAACTTCGGTTTCGCAATAGACCTTGCAGATGCAGCAACACCTGCGTTTGACGGTGAGTTCGGCGAAATAGATTTAGGAGCCAATGATGCTAACATTATTTGTGTAACTACTAATGGTTTGGTATACTTCAGAGATTCATCATCTCCTACATGTACTGCTAATGCAGCAGCATCATCTAACGGAGGAACTTGGAATGGATTCGCATTAGCAGCATCTGTGCAAGGACATCAATCTAGTCAAGAAGGAATGCTTTGGTCAATTAGAAATATTGCACCAGACCCAGATCTTACTGCACCTGCTATCGAACACGTTGCAATGGGTGATTCACATGCATTGGATAGAACCGTTTCAGCAGTTATTTCCGACCCAGGTTATCAACCAGCTGGATTAGAAGTTAGTTCGGCGGTAAACGTTGGTCCAACATTGCACTATGAAGTTTACAAAACATCCGGTGCGCCAACAGGAACATTTGTCTCAGTACCAATGATTCCTGATGGAAGTAGATCGCTTTGTGCAGATCTGGAATGTACATGGAGCGCAGATTTACCTACTCTAAGTGGCGATCGTGATGATTCTGTTGTCTACAAGATCACAGCTCAAGATCTTTCCACTGCAGGTGGTGCCGCAAGTAATGGTCCAAACACTGTAACAACAAGTGATGCTACATTTAACGTAGGATCTCCGACAAATACTTTGGTCATCGAATGGCAAAACTATGCAGCGGATTTCGCAGCAACTCAAGAGTGTTCTTTCCAAACAATTCTATATGATGTGACAAATGAGTTTGAATTCCATTATGATTCTTCATGTTCATCTGATGAAATAGTTGGTGTAATAGGTCACCGATTGAACCAAAATGATGCTGTAACAATAGAGAACTTAGTTGATGCCTCACAATCTGGAAATCCACACTCGCACAACATTCGTGTCACTAACGGTGCTGATGGGTACTCTTACGAGTATTTCGACCTTGGAATTTCCACACCTCTACCTCTTGCATCTTCAACTCCAGCAATTCCTGCTGGAACTTCAGCAAGTTTCAGAACTGCAAATTGTGTAAATCAATTCTGGTCAACACTAAGCACTTACTGTGCTGGAAACTTCGACATACCATCTGGATTTAGTTTTGATTTCTATGGTAACACCTTTGACGGTGACAATGGCTTCTCAGACAGAATCCACGTCTCTGCAGCAGGTGTATTGAATCTGCAACAGAATCAACCTTCATCAAATGCTGGTGTCACTTACTATGATTCTAATACTGGAATTACAACAGATGCAGGAAGAGTTCCAACTCAAGGATCCTCTTGGTCAGGTTCTATGTACGATATGGACTCTGGTTCATCTTACTACAAGGCTAATTCAATCGCACCTTGGTGGTCACCTGCCAGTAACGATTATTGTACTCAAGGAAATGGATGTAATGGTGTTTGGTACAGAACCATACCATTTGATGGACAAGGAACTCCGGTAACATCGGACATCAACGTCGATACAATTTGGTACCTTGTAGACAGCCCAATACGTGTTAACCCAACAGATTCCTCTGGATATTTGTCTGTTAACGCTAACTTGGAAATCGAAGCAGGAGTAGAAGTAATTGTTGCTCCAGGCAAGGGTATTTCCTTTGATTCTGGTTTCGTAAACGGTGCATGTACTCAATTCACAGCGGGTGATTCTTCACAAGCTGGAAGAGTTACCTTNGATGCAGATCAATCATCTGCAGCACCAGGAGCTGTCGANACATGGCATGGTCTAGCATTCACTGATGAATGTCAAGGCGCTACCACAGACAGACATACTTTCGAGAATGTCGATATTAGTAATACAGAATATGCTGCTATTACTGCAGGTAGTAGACCAGCACCAAATCAACCGGCACAGTACTCTTGTGGAACCTCTTCTCAAGACTGTAATGTTGGAGAATTTGACCTGACTGGAATGACATTCACTAATGTTGATTCTGCCTTTGCTCACGGTAGTGGACAAGGTACAGTCATGACAATGTCTAACTTTGACATCAACGGTGCAAGAAGTGCTTGTTTCAACTTTGCAGAAAACACAATTGCAACACTGAGTGGAACTCCTTCTGATAAGAGTACNATGGTAGATTGTAACTCTGATAATACAGATTGGGGTGGCGCTGTTGTAGCACAACCAGGAAGTACAGGCGGTTCTTTGACAATGTCTAACATTGACATTACTGATTCACTTAGAACAGTGGTTCGTGTCGACTTCAAGACAGTTGTAATATCAAGTGTAGATGCAACCAGCACAGCTAACCAAGATCCAAATTACGCTGCAGGACAATGGGCAACCGATAATTCTGGAGTAAGTTTGGGACTAAGCTATGCTACAGGGGCATCTGTCGATATTAGCGACTTCTCAGCACCTAACTATCACCATGGTTGGATTTATGCTGCAGGTTCTGTCTCAATGACCAATGTAGATCTTGGTACAGGATGGGCAAACAATCACTACTTTGATGTAATGCCATTTGGTTCTTCAGGTTCTACTGCAGGAGCAACTGGTGCTGATGCCACATTCGATAATGTAAATGTTCCAAACTTGTACATGCACAGAACCTTCCCAGGTACTTTCCACGATATTACAACNTCAGGTGTTTTGAACTTCTATGGAATGAATACCTTTGCAGAATCTGTTGAAATGACAGGTTCATCAGTAATTGGTGGCGAAGTTGGAGTTGATGGTTGTGGAAGTAATGTTAAGATTACAGGAGCAACTATCGGTGGACTTTGGTCTTCATGTACTTTTGGAAACAAGAATATTGTAGATTTGACTTCAACCACTATTACTCATGATTCAGCAGGTACTTCAGCAATGTCATTATCCTTGACAAAGGCTACATTGATAGAAGTTGATGTACAGAGTAGCGTAATTGATGGAACAAGCAGCTGGTATGCTTATGTTNACCCTGGTAGTGAATTGTATCTAATTGCTTCAACATACACTGATACTGCAACACCTGCAGCAGCAGTAGATTGTGCAGATAGCAACGGAGCAACAACAGATTGTCCAATAAACTTCAACACCGGTGTCGGACAATATGCTTCAGAAGTTTACTATGGTGGATATGCTAATGCATTAGCCTACAGATTGGGTGTTGTAAACGGTGTTTCCGCTCAACAGATTCTTCAATCTGATGTGACAATCACAACTCAAACACTCGACTCNACAGGTACTGTAGTNGCTGAAGTTGGATCTGCTTTGACTGGTACAAACCCANTGGGTAAGACTGACAAAGTAATCGTNGTTACAGGAAACCAAGGTGGAGATATTTACACCGAGCACATAGTTCGTGCATCTGGTGCTGCTGGTATTGGAGACGTCAAACCTGGTGATTTGATTTCATTCTCTAATGAAGTTGCTCAGACTCCTGGAACTGTATTTGGAGACTATACTATCGGCTCATATGCTGATATTAGACTAATTGCACCACCGGTGACCTTTGATTCACCAAACATGGATTGTAATTGGATGATGACTCAAAATAATACATTCATGAATGCATGGGATGCTGTAAAGAATTCCTTCGTATTCAAGGGTGCTGCATTGACAGTAGCTGCGGACATGACTTTCGATGGATGTTCCATCGAACTAGAAGGTTCCAAGATGCTCTTTAGATCTGGAACTGTTACAGTAATGTCCAACTCAGTTACTAACTCTGCTGGGTCAATATTGATGACAATCGACGGTGACACAGGAGATGCTCCTGAAATCATCGGAGAAAACGGTGCTAAGGTAGTAGACTTGTCTATTGGATTAGGTGGTACTGTTAACATGCAGGCTGGAACTATCCAAGATATGCAAGTTACAAATTCCAAACCTGGTCAACTTGTAGTTGAATCCGGTGGAACGCTGATAATGGCAAATGGAGCCGGAATACTTGGTTCTGATTTGACTGGTATGGGTGCATTTTATCCTATAGTATATGCAGATGGTGGAAGTATACAAGTTACATCTGGCCAAATCTCTGGTATAGGTAACACAGGAACAGGTCTTTCGACCATGAATGCTTTCGTAAATGCTAATGGACTAACAGTCAGTAATGCATATGCAGGTGTTTGGGGAGAAGATTCCGCATTAACCCTTGATGGATTTACTTCCACAGGTAACGTATACGGTGTTGTAGCAGAAGGTGCAATGACTCTTCCTAAGATTTACCGAAGTGCAACTCTACAAGGACTCAATCCATATACTGGAATGGATGCTTGTATCTACGGATGGTGGAACGCTTGTGGTCACTGGCAAACCTACTCTATTGATTTCTCTACCTATCTAGGTAGTGAAGATTACCTGCAAACAGGTATGGAAGTAGAATTCCAAGGTCACATTTATGATGCATACGCTGGATGGACAACTCCATATGTTACAATGGATAATCTAAAGATAACTATGTCTGATAACCTTGGACAAAGCTGGATTGTCGATTCTTCAAGTGATACTGGGTACTACCCATATGGTGCTGCTGACCCAACATCAGGAACTACTGCTACCACTTATGCTGGTGGAATTGGTGGTGTACCTTCATGGGATTGCAGTTATAGAGGATTTACCTACAGTCCTTACAATTCATACGGAACTTATGGTTCAAGAAACTATGCTGGTCCAGGAACAATGGGTAACTTCTTCGGAGTTGGAGCATGGGGATACCCTGCTGAATTCGGCTTTAGATGGACTGGAACTGATAGTCCAAATATCGCTGCAGATCCATTCCCAGGTTTCAATTGGGGAACAACTCACAGATATTTCGCACCTTATGCAAACTTCCCAGGAATGAATAATCGTGCTCCTGGAGGTACAGTCTGTGGTGCNGTTGCATACCCTGCATTACCAACATTCACTCAAGTTGGATCAAGTGGGTTGCTAAATTTCCCTATTGTGGATATTAGTGATTCTTCATTGACCAGTGTGAAAATGGAAGTTGATATCTGGCATACTTATTATGGCCCGAATGCAGGTTACTTTGACAACTCTAAAGCAGATAATGCTCAAGTAATGGCTCGTGGAAGTTCTAACCCTGCAAGTATGGGAGATTGGACTACAACTCTACCTAACAACGGAATTTCAATTATCAATTCAAACATAAACGATGCAGATACAGGAGTTTACTTGCTTGGAGATGCTGTGGCAACATTCACAAATACTCAGATTACAAATCCATCCTCTTTTGGTGTTTACACAACTGGTGAAAACTCAGTGACCTTCGATAACCTTGATGTTACTGACAACACAGGTAGTGGATTAACCAACTATGGATTCTTTTCTGGTTCAACAAGTACTGGAGATATTACTATTGAAAATTCAGATTTCTCTGGATTGGACACATCTCTTTACTTCAATAACGATGTTGGTACAACAGTAGAATCAACAACTGTTGAGAATGGAGACACTGGATTGAAAATCGGCTCTCAAAGCGATGCTGATTACAATTTGGATGGCTTGACTATAACCAACATGGATGTTGGTGTTCTAGCAGAAGGAACTGGTAAACTAACTATCAAGGATTGTGTCTTTGTATCCAGCACTACATACGATGTAGTTCTTGATGACTCAAGAAATGCAGAATTCATTGACGGTTCTTTCAGTGTAAAACCACTAGTAGACAGTTCAAAGGTCAGCATTTTGGGTTCAGGAACCATGGAGCGTTCAAGATCTTACTTCGCAGTACTTGATGCAGATTCAGCACCAGTTGCTAATGCAAATGTAATCTTGAGTAGTAGAGATGCATCGGTATTCTCTGCTGGAACTACTGACGCCAATGGTTTAGCAACAGGTCTAGCATTTGCTGTATTTACCATGGACTCTGTAGGAATCAATGATCTAACAACTCTGTTTAACACATATACATTGACAACTGTTGCTCAAATAGGAACATACTCTTATACAGATGCTACAACAAACAGTGGGGACTTTAGATACAAGATTGCTTCGCCAAACTTGGCTGACGATCCATATGATGAAGTCTCAGCAGTGAATTATGAATCATACACTTTAACAGATGTAGTAGATGTACGTATCTGTTCAAACAGTAACATGCATACTGTTGTTGCTAATTGTGCAGGTACATTGGCTGATACTGATACTAGAACATATACCTCTGGTATGGTTGAATATGGTTCAGAAGAGTCTATTCAACATCTTTCAGGAACTGTTGACATGTCTAACATGGTCATTATGTCTGACACAGGAAGTTACGAGATGAAAGATGGTACAACTTACAATCTTGATGGTTCAACTATCTTGATGACAGGATATATGGGTCTTTACAATATCGGCCAATGGACTGTTGAGCAACCATATGGTACAACATTCAGCATGGATGGTGGAAGTGTACTTGGAATTTACCCAGCAGCACCTTCTGGAGCTCCTGTTGGATACGCTCTTGGCGGTCTTGGTGGATTCAGTGACGCACCTCTATCTTTTGATGTAAACAATGTTGACTTCAACGGAATTGCAACAATGTCAGCATTTGCTGGTGATTATGCTTCATCAAGTTCCTGGTCTGGTTTCTCTGCTTACAATGTAGGGCAATTCGAAGTTACTGGAAGCAGTTTCTCACACTACAGAGGATTTAATTCTCTATATGCTAATGTGATTTATGATGTTGATACATGTATTAGACTTGCAGGTGGAAACGGTGGATTGATACAGAATAACGTATTCAATGACTGTACTGCAGGAATTATGTTCAAGCAATCTGATTGGCTTGTTGATGATTCAGACCCAAGTACCGGTGCAACAGACGACAGATACACACAAACACCTCACCCAGTTAATGGTTCACAACAATTCACAATCGACAACAACCAATTTAGCGGCGGTGCAGGATTCAATGTTTGGGNCTATAACGATGCTAATGCGGATCAACTAACCATCACTAACAACGACATGAACTGTAACGCTTGTGAAGCACACATTGCTTTCTATGACGAAACATCAGTTGCTCCAATTATTACAGGAAACACAATGAGAAATGGTGACTATGCAGTAACTACAAAGGATACTCAATTAGTAACTGTAGATTCCAATACAATCTCTAACATTGAAGTCGCAGCAGTTTATGTTGACGGTGGAGATGCAGATGTTACTGGAAACACAATCACTGATTCCTTAGGTGGTATTAGAGTTGAAGGATTGACTAAGCCAACTGAGCAAGTTACTTACTTAGTAGCTGGATTTAACACTGGTATGCCAGAATCAACTGCTGCTCCTTACAACTACAAGAATTTCCTCTTTGGATCATCTTCTCAAGAGATAACATACACTCTTTCAGCAGGCGATGAAATGATGATGGAATATACATGTGGACAATGGTGTTCAGAATCAACAATTGATTACAAATCACCAACCTCTGGATCTTTCGCAACTTGGAACCCAGCTAATTCTGGAGTCAGTACAACTCTATCGAATGGTCTATTATTCACAGATGCTGGAACATACAAGTTCTTCTTGAAAGATTCTTACGGTGATGGACCAAATGGTGGACAATTGAGAATATTCAAGGCAGCATCCGGTACATGGGCTACAGGCTCAGGTTCAGGACCTTCAACAGTTCTGTCTTGGACACACAATACACTACACTCACAATATGCAACCGGAACAGGTTCTAATGATGATGGAGTAGTTATCGAAAACTTAGGTACAGCACCTACAACTTGGGCATTTAGAATGACCGATACTTATGGTGATGGAGCAAACGGTAACTCATACATTATCGAAGAAGCACCTGCAGGTACATGGAGTGGTGCATCTGGTCCAGTAGGAACCTACGTTGGTGGAATCAATGATGGAATTGGTCCAGCATTTACTAATTCTAACAACAATGGAGATTACAGCGATTGGCTTGAAATAACACTACAACCAAACAAGGAATTGAGAATGGTTTGGGACAATTGTAATGCTTGGTGTTATGAATCTGGAATGGAATATGGTGAACTCCCACAAGCTGTAGGACTATCATGGGTCGGACCAGATATTCACAACAACGTAATTACTAACACAGGATTTGAACCTAATGCATACGGTATTAGAATAGAGAACTGCGATATGACTCAATATCACATCTCTACTATCTCTAACAATATTAACATCGGACAAGATGCTTTAGTCGCAGACAGTTGTACTTGGCTCGACCAAGGCTCAACTTTGACTGGAACAGATCAAGTTGGTTCAGTTGGATTCAATGACGACAATGCTTTCGGTGCATCTGTTGTACTATCCGGAACTACAATTTCTGGATTCGAAACTGGTGCATTGAAGACATCTGGTGATTTGTCAATCCTAAGTGGTTCAACAATTACTGCTGGTGCCAATGGAATTGGTCTATCGACTNAGAATATCGATGTTGTATTGAAAGATTCAACATTCGATGGAGGCGCATCAGGCCAGTCTGTACAGATTGAGGATAGTAATTCAGCAACATTGGATAATATAGATTCAACTGGTAACGACGGTCCAAAATTCATGAACAGTGAATTTACTTGGACATCNGGTACAGTTTCTAACTCTGGAACTGCATTGACTGCAGTAGGATCAACTGGTGACTTGACTTCACTGACCTTCACAGGCACAGGAAATCAAATCGATGCATCTGCTGAGACTTACATCAACAGTATCGATTACAGTCTAGATGAAACAAAGATGGTTGTTGACGCAACTTCAATTGTTGATGAATCCAACTGGTTGAGTATTACTACAGACCACTTGGGAGCTAGCCCTGCTAATGAAGTTGGATTGATGATAACAGACGCAGCAGGTAACTACGGAGCATATGTTTCACCTACTTTCAACGCAGACTCATTAGACAACACAATGGTTGTCGATGGATCTAACGATGACTGGATTGGTGGTAATGCACTAAACCCATCTGGATACGCAATGCCTGGGGAAGTCAGCACTGATTTCTTCGTTACAGCATCTAGTACTACATTGTACATGGCCTTCAACGGAATTAATTCTGGTGAAGATATCTATGTATACTTCAATACTAATGACNTAGCAGGTTCAGATACTGATTTCAATGACGAACACACTCTACCGTTTGGTGCTGAACAAGCACTAGTCATAGACTCTACAGGTGCTAAGGTTTACTCCTCNGGACTAACTGGATGGACANTAGCAACAGGAGCAGTTCAAATTGACAGTTCTACATCATTCGTAGAAGTTTCAATGCCTCTATCTTCACTAGGAAGCGGCGTTGATGCACTGGATATCGTTGCAACCGTTCAAGTAGGAACTGACGTTTCAGTAGTTCATCCATCTCAAACAATTGTTGGAACTGGAACTGAGACACTAACAGATAGTTACTCAATGAACCTTGGACTACTAGATCTATCAGATGGTACCATGACTGACCAAGTAATGCTTTACCGTTCCTTCTTCAAGTCATCTACACCAACCACAGGTCACACTTACGACATTATGGTTAAGACTACAGCTGAGGCTGGACAAACTTGTGATTATGATTGGGCTACATTAGCAACTGAGAGTTTGACTCCAATACTAATGGATCAATCACAATCAGTATCCTTTGACATCCTAAGAGCATGTCCTGAGATAACAAGTGCCCTAGATGATATTACAGTTTACGAAGATAGTGCTGCAATAGATATGATTCTAGCAACATTCGTTGATGATGAGCAAGATACTGAAGCTACAATGAAGTGGGACGTTACAGGTGACAATTTAATTGCTCACGATAACATCCTGACTGACTGGACTGATGCTACTAGTGTTGATGGAACTCTATCCATAACTCCAATCAATGACCAATTCGGTACATTTGAGTTAGAATTCGAGGTTGTTGATTCTCATGGACAAACTGCATCTAAGGTAATTACTTACACAGTAACAAATGTTAACGATGCGCCTTGGATATGTGATGCACTACCTGGAGTAGATCCAAACTGTGACAATGGAAACATTGAGTTGTACACTGATGGTGTTACAGTAAACACACGTTACGAAGGATTTTCTTCAACCTCTAAGGCATTGGGTGACAGTCACAACGATACAGGAAACTCATTCGTTCGTGATATGGATAATGAAAACAATATCCTATTGACCCCTGCACAAACCTACACATGGAGTGCATCTGCAGACTGTGATCAACTATCTTCAGTTTCGGTCATACTTGACCAAGCTGGAAAGCAAGTGCTTCATATTGTTGAAAACATATACTGGGAAGAAGGTGGTGTCTGTGACATTACTCTAGAGTTAGAGGATGATGGTGTTGAATTCTGTTTCGATTCTGCTACAAAGACCGAAATCACAACAAAGCCAGAATCTGATACACGTACAGATTGTGAATCTGCAGGATTTGTTTGGATGGGTGAGAACACAGCACAATCAGTTGTCGTGCCGTTCTCAGTTGCTCCTGTTAACGATGAACCGGTAATTGCAGATGATACTATTTACAACCAAAACAACGGTGTATTGGTAGAATCCGCTGATTCAACAGTTGCTTGGATTGCTGATGGTGCAGATTACAAGGTAACATTAATTGAAGATACTACTGAACCTAATACACTGACCTTCGACCTGTCTTCAATCAAGTCGGATATCGACCACCTTGATGCTGATCTATCTTGGACTCTAACCGACTCCGATGATTGTGATTCATCAAACTACTACACACATCAAATCAATGGTGACTTACTAGAGTTTACTCTAATTGCTGATGCTACTACCAACGCTCCTTTGTGGGAAATGGATATGCTAAACAACAATGGAATACACCAAGAGAAGCCTACTAACGCAGGAAACTGTCCTATGCATCTCAGACTATACGATGACTATGATGACTATGTGTCACTTGAAGGCGATGCAAATCACGTATCAACACACCCACGATACACTAACTACACATTGGTTAACCCAAGTTCATACGTACCTCTGAGAGTAGAAGTAGACTTGTATGTCACAGTAGACAATATTAAGGAAAATGTTCCAGACTATGAGTTTAGAGCTGAAAGTGGATTTAACTTTAACAGTGTAACTAACGTAATGCCAGGAACTTATGTCCCAGTNGACTTTACAATCTTCTCTTCAACNACNACTGGAGACGANGGTCCATACACNTACGAGAGACTACTGAAGGTAACTGTACACAGCGATGGCCACAATGAGCTGGAATTACCAGTTTACTACACACCTCCTGCATACGGTGAATCATTATTCATTGATGACTGGCAAGTGTATATTACTGCTGAAACCACTGAAGTGTGGGTTGAAATGGATGTTGTGACTTGTGTTCCTAACACCGGTCCTTGTACTCCAACTGAGAAGGTAATACAACTTGACGATCCAAGTTCACACCTGTCAACAGTAGGAGCCAACCCGAACGTTTGGTCTGAACCAGGTAAGTCTACTTCTAACAGAGCACCTGCATTCGAAGACCGTAACTGGTGTAACAACTTGATGTCTACTAGCGCAGTTGCAACTGATACCCCATTGTCTACCGTTGTTCTACAGAACAACTGTCAACACACATCTGACTCTTACATTGCTCAAGAGTCTGGATTTAGTGCACAACAATGGCAGAACACTGGTCAAGAACTACCAAACGTAGTTGGAACAATTGGTGCTCTATCAGTTGCTTCATTTGCTCCAAGTTTGGTAGCAGTTTGTCTAACTGGTCTGTTTGTTAGCGCCTTGGTATTCTCCAGCCGCCGTGAAGACGATGAGGAAGACTATGAGACAGAAGTTCTATCTGATGATGAATCTGCTGTGAGCCCTGTTATCGCTACAATCTTGATGGTTGCAATTACCGTTGTACTATCTGGTGTAGTATATGTTTGGGCTGCGCAACTTGCAGATACAGACACAAAGGGTGTACCAATTGTTACCTTTAATGCAGAAAACGTCGAGTCAGGAAGTCTTGATACAGACCACTGGAAGATTGTAGTTGGACAAACAGCATCACCTTTGGCAACTCAAGCTATTGAAGTTTCAGTTACCTATGTTGATTCTAGTAATGAACTAAAAACTATATCAGTTAATCTTGGTTCTACTGCTCAGGTATATGGTTTCACACCGTATAACAGCCCTAACTCAGTAGTTACTTTCAGTGATCTAGTTGACGATACAAACCCTGATGAACCAGTATCCTCCTTTGGCGCTGGTGATGAGATTTACGTTAGAACTCACATCCAAGAGTTTGATTCTGCTGGTAACCCAACAGTACTTCATCCATTGGTTGACGCAAGAGTTCAAGTCTCATACTCTCCTCCAGTAGGACAGGGTGCATTGTTGAAGACATACACTGGTATGACATGGAACGAACCTGTTTGAAGTGATTAAACACTGATACAGAGAACGGACGCATTGGGGAGGACATCTGTCCTCTCCAGTGCCTTCCGTACCCATTCTATGGGTGAACCGATATCATTGATATCGGGGTAATAATCCTGATACTGGGGGCTTTGCCCCCAGTGTCTTGGAGTCTTTTTCTAAACGAGACTTTTTGTTCATTGACTCCGGCCATATGTTATGGGCCAAGATGACAGTCTGGAAATTAAGTGCGTAATTTTTGATTGTGATGGAGTCCTTGTTGATTCTGTTAGTTCTTGGAAAACACTACACGATCATTTCGGAACCGATAATTCTCTAAATCTTACAAGATTCATCAATGGAGAATTAACCGATGTTGAATTCATGCGTTCAGATATTCAAATGTGGAAAGAAAAGAGTAATCCAATTTACAGAGATGAACTTTTTAGAGCTTATTCAGGAGTCAAATTGATGAATGGAGCAAGAGAATTAGTCTCCGAATTAAAAGAAAAAGGTATTTTTGTAGCAATTGTTAGCGCAGGAGTAGATATCTTCGTTTCCTCAATTGCTGCCATGCTAAAGGCAGATGACTGGATCGCTAATGGTTTTCATTTCAATGATGACGATACTCTTTCGGATGAAGGGATTTGCAGATTGCACGCAAGTAAGAAAGACTTGATAATTGAAAAAATTATGAACATGCAAGGTTTATCTCCGCAAAATTGCATATCAGTTGGTGACTCTGAAATGGACTTATCCATGCAGGTAGAAGGCAGCGGATTTGTTGGATTCAATCCTAGTCGTGAATCATCACTTAAGGCATTCAAAGAAGCAGGAGTTCCAATTATTGAAGAAAAGAACCTACTTCTTCTAAGGCCATACTTTGGACTTGAATAATCAAGCAAATGGTATTGCTGTTGTAGCATGACTCTTCAGATTAACAATTGTCAGCATACATGGCTTTGGTTGGAACCCCAACATTCTTTGGTATGATGTCTGGTCTTGCCATGTACTTGAACAAATCAAAGTAGTTCCCTTGAAATCAACACAAGCATGACCATGAACGTGACCCGTGACAAATATGTCGGGTACATCTCTAATCACCAAACCATCTTCAGGTTCAGGAGAAAGCGGTGTTTTTCCACCCCATTGAGGGGCTAAATGCCTTCTTCTCAACATTTCTCGCATTGCTTCCACAGGGTCGGCGTAAGTTACAGTTCTTAGCCCAGCTACGAAATCGTCGATTGACTTTCCATGATATGAAAGTAAACGTACTCCATTCAAAGAAAAATCACATGGATTACCAACAAATGTAGTGGTATTGTAATCCTGCTGGATATCCTTTTCGAATGTAGGTTGAGGTTCAGCAGGTCTAACCGCATCATGGTTTCCTGGTAGCATGATACATTCCACCCAATCTGGTAGGAGTTCTAATAGTCGAGCAAATTCACTATATTGGGCAAAGAGGTCAGGTATTGCTAATTCTTTATCTTGGCCAGGATAGATTCCAACTCCATCGACACAATCACCTGATAAAATGAGATATTTTATTGTCTTAGCAAGTGGGTCACTGTGAAACCATCTGACCATTTTGTGCCATTGTGCTTCTAGGAAGGTCTTGGAGCCAACATGTATGTCCGAGAGAAAAGCCACACTAACTCCATGGGATGAAGATGCCTTTTCATGACGATTTTCCATTGGGAAATGTAAGTCATCAACATAGAATAAATCTCCAGTCTGACTAAAATTACCTGATACACCAATGACATCATCAGGCATCAATCCTGCCTCGATTACTCTTTCTTGTGCTCTATCTCTTTCATCACCACGCTTTTTGGTTAAAATACAAGTCATCTCTCCAGTTTCATCCTCGAGATTCCACATAAGATGCCCATTTTTCGTGTACCTTGGTTCATTGACTAGTCCAATTGCTACTGCCATATTCTCATAGCCTTGATACCTATTTGATTCTCTTTGTAGTCTAGCGACTTCAGAATATTTTCGTGGAAGATTAGAGTTCTTAACTATCATTTTACGAATTTGTGCTAAACGGTCATTGAAGCATGCAGAAATGTCACCCATTTTACCTTCAGTTATACTATGTCCAGTAATATCAAAGTGGACTGAAATATCAGTAGGGGCATCATTGGCAACTTCGCTAAAATCACTTTCTTTCCAATCAGGCAGATTATTTCTAAAGTGAATGTCAAGTGGTTCTGGTGTTGATATTGGTGCGATCACTCTACCAAGATCTGTAGGTGCGGATTTTGTAGTATTGACTGTATTATTTACAGATGGGGCCGATATGGTGCTGGAATTTTCAAATAACGAGTTCAGTAAAGAGAATTTTTCATCGCTAAGTACTCCACGATGAAAATCGATTTCCGGACCAAGGTCTAGTAGAGCAATCGGGTCTTTGTGTTCTTGCAATAATTGCTGAATTGAGTTACTTGCAAGTATTTTTCTTTGGCGCAACAAGCGGATAATCTCTTCGGATGTCGCAGCCATGAAACAGAGGTATCGCAACCCCTCCAAAAGCACACCGGTTGAAAGTGGGTATTACTCCCATTCGACTTGAGTTCCAATACTCTCATTTGCCTCTTCAGGATTTTCTTCACCACTCCATGATTCATCTTGCCATGGTGCAAATTGTTTAGCAGCAGCCTCTCTTTTGGATCTTTCAACTTCAAACTTCAAACGATTCTTCTCATTTTCAGCAGCGATTTCTTCTAATTTCTTTCGATTTGCCTCAGCCTTGGCCATTGCATCATCCCAGCACCCTATTGCGGTTAGAAGTGCGAAGTGAACAAAACCAATCTTATTTTCACCACGGTTGCCGCCAATTTTTGTCGAATGTGCGTTTGCCCATGTATTAGAAGCGATTCCCACATACACAGTACCAACATCTTTCTTGGTGTCATCTCCGCCAGGTCCAGCGATTCCAGTGATGGAAATTGCTATGTCTGCCTCTGCATTTTGTAAAGCTCCTTTGGCCATTTGAATTGCAACTTCTGCTGATACAGCACCCTTTTTGTCCAAGGTTTCTTGCTCCACACCCAATTCTTTTACCTTGGCTATATTGGAATAAGTAACCCATGATTGATTAAACCAATTACTGGCTCCTGCAATATCAGTAAAAGCACTAGTCAATAGTCCACCAGTACAAGATTCTGCAACAGTGATCGAGTGTCCACCCTTTTTTAGACGGCGAACGAGACGAGCCGCAGCGGCTTGAATATCTTCATCCATGTGATTTATGCCCATTGATACTTGGTTTTGAGTTTAACCCTTAGGCGTTGGTTTCAATAATGGGTTCTTGCAGGGAGGGTTGGGTCTGTGGTCTAGCGGTTATGACACCGCCTTTACACGGCGTTGATCGAGGGTTCAAATCCCTCCAGACCCACCAACTACCAACAGTGATGCCGCAAGTCGTTTTCATCATCGATTACAACTTTTGTTATACCAGTTTTTTTCTGAATTTCATTTGCTTGTTTTTCAGTTCCATCTACAATCATTAAGTGGACAGCTCTTTGCCATAATCCCGGATTTATTTCTTGACCGCGATGATCTACTCCTACCAGTATCCCATCGAGTTCGGTAAACATCAAAATCGATGTTGCCTTGGCAATTTCACTATGGTGGAGCAGTAACCATCTTGCTCCTGAAAGTTCTTTTCTAGGTTCATCGCCCAATTGAGAATAGGTCAAAATTTTCATATTACCACTCACATGTTGTATCTAAGTAGAGCGATTGCCCCACCCATTCCAAGTAATTGTTGGCCTGAATCGTGGTCTGTTGAGCATTGTACTAGTTCTGCTCCAATATCTTCCAATCCTTCGGCCCATTTAGCCCATGTGATATTCCCAATTTTTGCCTCTTCATCACGCAGCAAGTCAGCAGAAATAAGTGCGATTTCAATTGCCCCTTCACTCAGTGCCTTGAGGAGTTCTTGTTGGCCATATGCTACTGCGCCTTTTGTTGATAATCGAGTCCATGCTTGCTCTAGGAGTGTGATTTCTTTGGTGATTGCATATTGCTCTAGTAGATTACCCGCTAATCCTTCACGTAGTACTTCATTAGCACCAGAGCGACCTGACATTGAAGTCGAGACGGAAGTCATAAATCTGGTTTGACCACTTTGTCTTAATTCTTGCAAAAGTGTATCTCTTGCGTGTCCCGGTCCACATAATACCAATGGAGTTTCTTCACCCAGTGATTCAGTCAATTCCTTGATGACCTTGGCTCTAAAGTTACTTGCAACACCACTTGAAGATTTGACGTCCACTCGCTTTCCTCCACCACGCATCGTCCAAGTAGTGGATTCTTTCAATCCTCTAGGAGTCACATAGAACAGAATTATCTCATCATTTTCAATTACTGCAAGTGCGACTTGAACCTGATTAGAAGAGTCTATGGCCTGTTGGAGAAGTGTCGTATCAGTATTCTTGAATGGAATGTGTGAAGTCAATTCGATTTCATCAAGAATAGAAATATTGTGAGTATGATGGCTTCCAACATCAAGTTGTGCCTCGGTTATTATGCCATGAATTCTAAGTATTTCACTAAATGATTGGTAATCTGTAGATTCAATAGATAATCGTATCCACATTTTCTTTCGTTCAGCAGCTTTTGCTCTACCACCTTCTTCACCTCCAGTAGTTTGGTCTCTTCTCTCACCAAGCATGCCTATGTCCATGCCTTTACGGGCAAGTCTAGCAAGTGTCCAGAGGTCATCTTCAGTTTCTACGCGAAGACGCCAAAGCATTGGTTCGCGTTTTAGAATGCGCATTCACTTCACCCAAAGACACCGGTCTGACGTCCATCATCATCCATGTCCATGTCCATAGCAGCAGGACGAACAGGAAGCCCAGGCATCGTCATCATATTTCCAAGAATTGCAACGATGAAACCTGCTCCAGCATTTAGGCGAAATTCTCGAACTGGCAAAGTAAAACCACTTGGAGCGCCTAATTTACCAGCATCATGCGAGAATGAATATTGGGTCTTAGCCATACATACAGGTAATTCACCATAGCCCCAAGAAATAATCTTGTCAAGTTGCTTCTTTGCATTTGCTTCCAAGTAAACATCCTTTGCTTTGTACATTCGTGTAGCGATCGCTTCAACTTTATCCAAAATAGGCGCTTGGTTGACAAATAGTGGAGTGAAAGGTCTTCCATCTGCGACATGGTCTTGAACAGCCTTGACTACTGCATTGGCTAAATCTTCGCCACCTGCTCCACCTTTTG
Organism: Methanobacteriota archaeon; assembly: GCA_002697705.1. Lineage (GTDB taxonomy): Archaea > Thermoplasmatota > Poseidoniia > Poseidoniales > Poseidoniaceae > MGIIa-L1. The sequence goes on along the minus strand of NZXL01000017.1, from coordinate 1,476 downwards.
CATGAACTTCGGTGATTGAAACTGACTTAGCACCACTTGCATGAGCAGCGTCTTTTAGAACTGCAATTTCAGCATCGCTGTCAGATGCAAACTTGTTGATGGAAACCACTACTGGTACGCCAAAACCTGCCATATTCTTGATGTGGCGGTCAAGATTGGTCATAGCCCCTGCCTTGACTGCTTCGACATTTTCAGTTTCTAACTCTTCTTTGCTTGGGCGATATCCGCCTCGACTTCCAAAAGCACCACCGTGTAATTTCATAGAACGTATTGTCACATTCATAACCACGCAATCAGGGGCTTTTCCTGAAGTTGCCGCTTTGATATGCATGAATTTCTCTGCACCCATATCAGAGCCAAATCCAGCCTCGGTGACCACAATATCTGCAGCACCAAGCGCTAATTTATCTGCGATGATACTTGAATTACCATGTGCAATATTAGCAAATGGTCCACCATGAATAAATGCTGGATTTCCTTCTAATGTTTGTACTAGGTTTGGAAGAAATGCATTTCTGAGTAGTAATGCCATTGCGCCTGGCGCTCCTATTTCTTTGGCTTTGACTGGATATCCTTCAGTGGATTGACCTACTACGATTTCTCCTAGGCGGTGGCGTAGGTCTGCATAATCAGATGCCAATACGAGAATTGCCATTACTTCACTAGCTGCGGTAATATCGAATCTATCTTGTCTTAGATGGCCATTGGCAGGACCCCCCATCCCTATCACAATATCTCTAAGGGCACGGTCATTCATATCGATGACACGAGGCCAGTCGATTTTTGTAGGGTCTAATTTGCTAGTATTGCCGTGTTTGATATGATTATCAATCAGTGCAGATAGAAGGTTGTGTGCTGATGTAACAGCATGAAGATCGCCAGTGAAATGCAGATTGATATCTTCCATAGGTAATACTTGGGAGTATCCTCCACCAGCAGCACCGCCTTTTATCCCAAATACTGGGCCCATGGAAGGTTCACGAATGACACAGGTTGCTGATTGACCGATTTTACACAGTGCTTGAGTAAGGCCGATTGTGGTTACCGTTTTACCTTCTCCAAATGGAGTTGGATTTACTGAAGTCACCAAAACTAGGCTTCCTTGAGGCTTTGAAAAGCGTTGCTTGAGTGCTTCCCAAGTGATTTTTGCAACCCCATGGCCCATTGGCATAAGTTCGGTTGATGAGATTCCCAATTTCCAAGCAATTGCTTCAATTGGTTCTAATGTAGCCGCACTTGCAATCTCTAAATCACTAGCCATGAGTTACTTGCATATCGCTAAGGCTTTGAAACTCACGGTTGTAATAGGCGTAAAATCAGCGATTAGACAACCTTTGGCAAATAGCCGTAGTATTTGCTCAGTTCTCGTCTTGGTTCATGCTTCCAAGGTAATCTGGCAAATCAACGCCAGCCATCTTAGCAACATCGTGAACAGGTGGTAGAGACTTGATTAGAGATGATACGAAGTTAGCAGTA
>NZXL01000079.1 GCA_002697705.1 Methanobacteriota archaeon | reverse complement strand
GGAGAAGTTGGATTGGTAATAGTACTAGTCAACAAGACCATGCGTAATGAAATTGAAGGCGTACCACTTAGAGGCGTTATCCGCGCTTTTTCAGTTTGAGGTGAGGATATGCATTGGGCAGACGTAACCGCCCAGGCCTTATCGCACAAGGGTAACAAACATATCATTTCCACAGGAATTACTCCTAGTGGAGAATTTCATATCGGACACCTTAGGGAAATTTTGACTGGCGACATGATTAGTAGAGCCGCAAAAAATGCAGGACTAGATGTAGATTTCATATTCATNGTTGATGATGCAGACCCTTTAAGAAAAGTATATCCATTTCTGCATGAGGATTATTCACAATTTATTGGCCATCAAATTGGCTCAATTCCTGCGCCTGATGAAAATGGTAAGCCGGACTTTGAGAAATTTAGCAAAGATGGATTGAGTTATGCAGATTACTTTCTAAGTCCATTTCTAAAAGCATTAAGGACGATTGGAGTAGTTCCAAGAATTATCAAGAATTTACATTCATATCGATCTGGGGCGTTTAATGAAGTCTCAAAAATTGCTTGTGATAAGGCTGAAGATATTAGAGAAATAATCGAACGTGTATCAACTAGGGAATTAGCTGAAAATTGGTTCCCTTGGAGCCCACTGGATTCTAAAGGTTCGCTTGAAGGTGTTGTAGTAACTGGTTATGACTACCCACTTGTTCACTGGAAAGACTCTCATGGCGTTGAAGGAAGTTCTGATATTACCAAAGGAGAAGGTAAACTACCATGGCGAATTGATTGGCCAGCAAAGTGGTCTTGGATTGGAGTGACCTGTGAAGCATTTGGAAAAGATCATGGCGCTGCTGGAGGTTCTTATGCCACAGGAAGAGAAATATGCCAACTTTTTGGACATCAACCACCTCAACCACTAACCTATGAATGGATTAGTTTGAAGGGACAAGGGGCAATGTCATCATCTACTGGTAATACAATTGGCCCTATCGAAGCATTGGAATTAGTACCTCCTGAAATTCTTCGACTTCTTATCGCTCAATCAAAACCTAACAAAGCAATCGAATTTGATACTGGCATGAGCCTGGTTAATTTGGCTGATGAATATGAAAGACTGCTATCACGTAATTTTGACCAAGAACTTACTGAAGAAGGTTTATCTCGTCGTAAAAAAGTTCAGATTGAGGATGCTATCGGTGCTTTGAAAATGTCAAAAGTATCAACAGAATCAACTCTGGAATCATCTAATGTAACCTTTCGGCACCTTTGTCTACTTGCCCAAACCAAAACTTCTGATGAAATGGTATGGAGTAGTTTAGGATATTCAAGTACAAATAAACCGCCTACCTCTTTGGTTGATAGATTGAACAAAATGAAACTTTGGATTAAATCCAAACACCTACCTGAAGAGATGCGAATTTCAATAATTGATACTCCGAAACTTGAGATGTTCNAGGANTTTGGTGATGAGGAAATCAAAGTTTTGAAATTGCTNAAAGAGGAACTCGAGAAATGTGAATGGAATAGTGAAGAGATAGGAAATGCAATTCCTAATTCCGCTAAATCGATTGAACTATCGCCAAGAATCGCTTATTTCGTGGCCTATAAATCACTCATGGGACGCTCTAGAGGGCCAAGGTTAGCACCNATTCTTGCCGAAATCGAACGTCAAAGAATCATTAAAATCCTTGAACAATGCTTGATTGTGATAAACTCTTAAGGTTGAAAGTTCATCATATTCGAAGATATATTCCGCACTATTGAAAAGTGAAACCATCTCATCTCCATCCATGGCGGGGGTTTATTGTCCAACCTGTGAGGCAGATGTAGAACCTGCCGCAAAGTTTTGTCTATCGTGTGGACACGATATGACAGGACAGGGACCAATCACATCCACAGGTCATGATTTGAATCAACTGAGAGATGTAATTCGACTTCGTGACGACCTCTCAATGGCAGAGAAATTTGACATGATTGCCAAAATCGAGGAAGGTGCTAATCCAATACAACTCGGAATCGCTGCACCAGCAGAGGGTGAAGAATACGATATTGGTGAAGCATTTTCATCTGCTGAACTCGAATCTAGTAACACTTCAACTAAAATAAATAAGGATTGGGGCAACTCNCCAGCCGCTAATGCAGCTGTTAGGGCTGTTGTTAGAGGAACTAATGCATGGGATTTAATTCAAGAAGGAAAACTTGACCTGAATGAGGGCCTGTTTAGAGATGCCATGGACACTGGTATGGAAGCATCTACTCACATTCACGATGTTGCTAGTGGNGAGCATGAAGGAATTGACCCTGATGCTATGAGGGCAATTCCTGTTCTAAAACCACCAAAGAGAAGTTTCTGCCCTAAATGTGGTTCTGACATTCATGCTAATACTATGCTACAATGGCGTAAGTGGAGAGATTCAGCAAGTGAAGTAGTTTCAATGCAATTAGAAGCATCTATGGAGACTTCATTAATTCAAGTTGCATCCCATTACATCAACGTAATGCAAGCATTACAAGATGAGCGTGATGATGCTTATTCCAAGTTNNAAAAGNTCGATGCATCNGNNATGGAAGAAAAGATNAGAGCAAAATTNGAAAAGAGCATNAGGAAAGAATTNGAGAAAGAAATCCGTTCNGAACTNGAAGAAGAGTTCNAAAATAAAACAGTTTCAAANGTTGCNAAGAAANATGAACCTGCTAANAANGNNACAAAGTCCACTCCNGCNAAAAANCAACCNGCAAANAAGAAAACNACTCCAAAGAAGGCNGGAGGNATGTTTGGTGCCAAAAAGCCNAAGAAAACCTATGATGGTNAAAAGGGNGGNAAGGCAGATTGGTTCTTGAAAGAAGCNTTAGANACCGTATANGANCCNCATGGNACTGGAAAGGCGATTAAAGCTGCAACAATTCTCGCACGTTCTTCAGAAGGAAATGTAAGAGTTAGAGATGTTGTAAGAATCTATTCAAAAGATGGTGAATCTGGAATTAGTGAATTAGCATGGACAAGCCCACTTACAAGATATATCATCGATGCATTCGATGCCTGTTGATCAGTAGTTTACCTTCAACCTTCTAGGCTCAACTTCTCCTTTTTGTTGTGCCTTGATTGCAGCAACTTCCATATCAGCGCCTCTAATTGTTGTAACAAATGGAATGTTAAGTTCGACAGCAAGTCTCCTCATCATATTTCCATCACGTACAGCACCACCTGATACTGTTGGAACATTAACTATGAATGAAATCTTGCCTTGACGCATCAAATCTAATGCATCAGGATGTTTGGATTCTGTAATACGATAAGCCACTTCTACAGGTATATCATTCTCTCTAAGATAATCTGCAGTACCCGGAGTTGCGTATAGATTAAATCCTAATTCTAACAACTTAGATGCTGAATTCAAAAGTTTCTTCTTATCTTGGTCCCTAACAGTTAGGTAAGCGCCACCAGACCTAGCAACCGGTACTTCTGTTGCTAACCTCGCCTTTAGATACGCTATATCTGCTGATGTATCCGAACCAAACACTTCACCAGTAGATTTCATTTCAGGCCCAGGTGCTGGGTCTAGACCACGCAATTTTATGAACGGAAATACTGGCGCCTTTACGCATATTTGTCCAGATGTCCTAATTGGAATGTCTTGCTTAGAAAGGGGTATTCCAATAGTAATGTTAGCTGCTATTCTAGCGAGCGGCAAACCTGATGACTTTGCAACGAAAGGAACTGTTCTTGAAGACCTAGGATTTACTTCTAGAACATATAGATCATCGCCTTGTATTGCAAATTGGATATTATAACAACCTTTGATATTGAGTCCCAAGCCAATAACTTCAGTTTGTTTACGGACTAATTCAAGAATATGTTCTGGAACGTTTTGGGTTGGGATAAAGCATGTAGAGTCACCTGAATGAATACCCGCTTCTTCCAAATGTTCCATAATTGCCCCAACAAGTACTTCTTTACCATCACATGCTGCATCTACATCTAATTCAGTAGCATGTCCAAGATATTCATCTACTAGCAGTGGCTTATCAGGAGCAAGATATGCCTCTTTCAGATAAGCATCTAATTGCTCTTGATTGGATAATATCTCCATACCTCTTCCACCTAGGACATATGATGGCCTGATTAGTACAGGGAAGCCAATTTGCTCAACTGCATTTCTTACATCATCAGAACTTGTACCAGTTGCGCCTCTTGGCATTTTCAATCCTGCCTTTTGAGCAAATTTCTCAAACCTTTCTCTATCACTTGCCTCATCGATAGCATCGCAAGAAGTTCCTGCAATTTCTAATTCTAATCCAGCCTTTTTCAAATCTGGAAGCCTCTGTTCGAGTGGTTGTGAAAGATTTATTGCTGTTTGACCACCAAATTGTAGAAGAATAGAGTGAGCATTTTCCCTAAGTAAAACCTCTGAAACATATTCAAGAGTCAAAGGTTCAAAGTAAAGTCTGTCAGATGTATCAAAATCGGTAGAAACTGTCTCCGGATTATTATTGATCAATATTGCATCTTTGCCCGCTTCTCTAATCGCCTTAACCGCATGCACACATCCATAATCGAATTCTATGCCTTGACCAATTCTTATCGGTCCGCTACCTATAGCAACATAACGTTGCTTAGTTCTACTTTCTAAATCGGGAATGTGATCTATTTCATTTGAGCCATTTGGCTCATATGTAGAATAATAATAAGGGGTTTTAGCAGCAAACTCAGCAGCACAAGAGTCAACCATACGATATTTTGGATGTAGTTTCAATGAATGCCTCCGAGACATTACAGTCTTTTCATCCCTGCCTCTGGGTAGAGATTTATATCCAGTTGCAGGGAACCCATTTAGTGCATCAGCAATATGAGAATCACTAAATCCAAATGATTTCCATTCACGTAATAATTCTAAATCTATTTCTGAAGGATTACACGCCATTGATACGATTTCATTTTCAATCTTTGCAATGTTTTCGAATCGATATAAGAACCATCGAGTGATTCTTGTTATTTCATGAACTCTCTCGACACTCCATCCACGCCTAAATGCTTCAATCAAAGCACCCATTCTTCTATCGGTTGCTACTCTACACCAATCTACTAGTACTGAGTCAGGAAGTTCTTCATATGCTCTTTCTTCCATACCCTCTCCTTCTGACTCATCTGCTCTTGTCAAAGGCCTTGGATGTGGACAACCTTGCTCTAAAGAGGCCCATGCCTTCAAGAATGCTTCTTCGAAATTACGGCCGATAGCCATAACTTCACCGGTAGATTTCATCGAGGTTCCAAGAGTTCTGTCTGCAGTTCTAAACTTATCAAATGGCCATCTCGGAATCTTTACTACACAATAATCCAATGTAGGTTCAAAAGCGGCTGTAGTTCCTTCTCCTGTAATCGGATTAGGGAGTTCATCTAGAGTATAACCTACTGCGATCTTAGCAGCCATCCTAGCAATTGGATAACCCGTTGCTTTGCTAGCCAGTGCGGATGAACGAGAAACTCTTGGATTTACTTCAATAACTCTGATTTCACCCGTTGATTGGTTGAATGCAAATTGTACATTGCAGCCACCCTTAATGTTCAATGCACGAATTAAACTCAAAGCTTGATCTCTCAAAATTTGATGGTCACTATCTGAAAATGATTGCAATGGTGCTACTACTGTAGATTCTCCAGTGTGAACTCCCATAGGGTCAATGTTCTCCATCGTACATACGATTGTTGCATTGTCGGCTTCGTCTCTCATCACTTCATACTCTAATTCTTGCCAACCAAGAATAGATTCTTCGATTAGAACTTGACTTATTCTTGAGTTTCTTAGACCTAAGGTTGCAATTTCTACTAATTCACCCAAATCCCAGGCTGTTCCACCACCCAAGCCTCCGAGTGTAAAAGCAGGTCTGATAAGTAATGGCCAACTATTGATTTGTTCAGCAGCTGCAATAACCTCATCCATTGAATTACATGCTATTGCTTCTGAAATTGGAAGATTAATTGACTCACAAACCTTGTTGAATAAATCTCTATCTTCAGCCTTATCAATAGCATCCAAATCAGAACCTATTAGTTCTACACCCAATTCATCTAAAACTCCTTGGTGGGCTAATTCACTAGCAATATTCAATGCTGTTTGGCCACCCATTCCAGCCAATATTGCACATGGCCTCTCTATCTCTAAGATTCTCTTAACAGATGAAGATAATAATGGCTCAATATAGACCTTGTCTGCCATTTCGGGATCGTTTTGAATAGTTGCAGGATTTGAATTTACCAAAATAACCTCATATCCATCTTCCCTCAATGCTCTAACTGCTTGACTACCGGAGAAGTCAAATTCGGCCGCTTGACCAATTTTTATTGGACCACTTCCTAAGACTAAAATTGTCTTTAAGTCATCTCTACGAGGCATTAATTAATCACTCCTAGATATTGGTCAACTACTTCTCTAAATCTCAAGAATAAATTTTCTGCATCATGAGGTCCGGGACAAGCTTCTGGGTGAAATTGTACAGTGAAAGAAGGACTACCAATCACATCAAGCCCCTCAACGGTTCTATCATTTGCATTGATATATCTAACTTCAACTTCCGCACCATGAAGGTTCTCTTGTGGTGGAGAAGTTGCGCCAGAGGGGTGAGCAGCCAACATTCCTGAATCAGGGTCAGCAACTGCAAAACCATGGTTTTGGCTAGTAATGAGCACTTTTCCTGTTTTCAAATCAACTACTGGCTGGTTTGCCCCTCTATGCCCATAGCGCATTTTGTAAGTGCTTAATCCAGACGCTAATCCCATCAGTTGATGACCCAAACAAATCCCCATTACTGGAATTTTAGATTTTACTGCCGATGCCAAAGTATGACGTGCAGTTGATGCTTTTCCGGGATGAGCTGGATCTCCTGGGCCATTGGAGCAAAATAAAGCATCGATATGATATTTCTCAAGTAGTAATTGAAAATCTACATCAGGTGGGCACCAAATAACTTCAAAGGATTTACATAAACTTCTAAGAATATTATATTTTATTCCACAATCAATAGCCGCCAAACGTGGTTTTGGAACTCCAAAATCATCTAGTGAACCTTGGTTTAGAATTACTGGCTCATCTATTGAAACTTGGTCAACTAAATCTTCTAAATCCGGAGATGTTAGATTCTTTAATCTTTCAACAAGAGCCTGTTCCTCTGCTATAGGTCCAAATACGCATAGAACCGTCCCCAATTCACGAACTCTCTTGGTAATGGCCCTTGTATCAATTCCCTCAATACCAGGGACATTGTGAAGCCTAAGTAAATCATTGACAGTACCGATAGAGTTTCTATGGTCGGGTTGAGACATCGCATGACGTACTATCACTCCACGAGGCCAAACAGAAGCAGATTCTGAACAACCATGGTGGATACCATAATTTCCAATAAGTGGATATGTGAAAGTCAAAACTTGCCCTGCAAATGAAGGGTCGGTTAGAGACTCTTGATAGCCCATCATTCCAGTAGTAAAAACAAGTTCACCTTCGCCGATTTTATTTGCACCGAAAAGTTCACCTTCATACCTACCACCATCTGCAGTTAATAGAATTCCAACTCCACTTGCAGAAGTAGGTAAATCATCGCCCCTAGAAAGGCCATCTGCAGCATCTTGGAAGGTAGGATAACCGCTTGAATTTCTATTTCCAGCACCAGGACAGAAACTTCCGTCTTGCAACTGGCCCGTTGACATCGCAGATGGTCAAAAACGGACTCCCATAATGATTGGGTTTGTATGGTGTAAATAAGTCCGATTACAAGACCAATTTAAAAATGGTGCAAAAGTCATTGAATAGACTTAGTAAGTAATTATTTACTATATTTTACCTATCCAAATCAATTACTTTCTTACCTTTAGCCGAAGGCTCGATAATTAGCCGAGCATCTTCGAACTTACGATCCAAAGTATTTCCACCATGCCATGAATCTAGAAATAGTCCCAATGCGGCCACTTCTGAATGAGGTTGATTACCCACTGCAACATTATATTGGCTAAGTTTGAATACATCTGGGGGAACTTTAGCACCACCGACAATAACAACTAATGGGCGGTCTCTACGTATCTTAGGAATCGCCTCCCTAAACGGCTCACCATACATTGTCAAATGTACCGCGACACCTGGTAAACCATCACCTGCATCTTCTTCAACAAATTTTCTCAGCCATCCCATAGGACTTTTGATATATTCGCATTCAAGTCCTTTTCCGAACCTTTCTTCAACCGATTTCAAATTATCAAACATATCTTGATCTTCATCTCCGGCCAATAGAAATCTATCAGCACCAAAAGCACGCCCTACAAGTGCTAGATGAGTGGTAATTCTAGGATCTCTGCCTCGGCGATATCCAAGCCTAAGAACATCGACTCTCTCACCAGACATAACACTGCCAAAAGACAATCATTGATGAAAGGTATGCTAAATTATGCATCTGATGGTTTTCCTTCCGATTTAGTTGAATCATTATCAGGAGTGACTTCTATTCCATTTGAATCGCAGAATCTCTTCAACCAAACCAACAGTGATGCATCGACTAACAAGTGAGCACACCATGAGACTCCGGCCCAAAGTATTCCGAGTCTAAGACATCTCCAAACCCCGTCCATTAATTCATATTGATCGGTAAGTAATCCAATAGCCATTGGTTCAATAACATATAGGCCGCACATAATCAACATTGCGCCAGATATTAAAGAAGGCAATAATTTACCTAATTCTCTACTCAAATCACTCAATAAAGAGGACATTAGACCTAGTCCAATAACTGCTAATGCCACTTGTGAGAAATCCAAATCGAAAAATGTCGAGAGTCCAGAGTCAAGATCGTCGCTTGCTGAATCTACTGCCAACCACCAAAATACCAGTATGATTGTCATTAATCCTCCACTATAATACGACTTATTAGCTATCATGCCAAAAATTGAAGAATTATCCTCTGGCTTTAATCTTACAATCAACCTATTGGCTAATTCCAAACTAGATTCTGAAACAGAATTATTGGAATCAAAATCACCCGATTCTTGAATCAATGATTGCTCAGGTTCCTCCGGCATAACGACGCCTTTACAGTCACAACTTATCAAATCTCTCGCTTTCGCACGGTTCATGGGCGAGAACTTAGCACCTGATGAAAACCGCCGAAACTATGTTTTTAGAAATATAAACAGAGGTAAAAATCACCCTTGCATCATCATGGGAATTCTAAATATCACACCAGATTCATTTCACAGTGAGAGTAGAAGATTCGAATTACAAGATTCGGTAAAACGGGGAATTGAAATTTGGGACTATGGAGCCACATGGTTGGACATAGGTGGAGAATCTACTCGACCTGGAGCAAGACCTGTGGATACTGAAGAAGAATTAAGAAGAGTTATTCCTGTGATAAAGTCACTCAAAGAAAGAAGGCCTGAAGGTCTAATCTCAATAGACACTCGAAGAGCAAAAGTGGCAAGAGAGGCAATTAATGCTGGGGCTGAGATGATTAATGATGTATCTGGATTTAGTGATCCTGAAATGATTGATGTTGTAATTGAAACCGGATGTGCTGTATGTATCATGCATATGCAAGGAGAGCCTGAAAAAATGCAAGATAATCCAGACTACAAAAATTGTGTAGAAGAAGTAAGTTCATTTTTATTTGATAAAGCACAGAAATTAGTAGACATGGGCCATCCCAAAGAACTGATTATTATTGACCCGGGAATCGGATTTGGTAAGTTACTCAAGCACAATATCCAGTTAATGAAAAGTATTGATACGCTTACTGACTCTAACTTTTCAACACTTCTAGGAGTTTCACGAAAATCTATGATTGGACAAATTACTGGAAAGCAAAAAACAGAAGATAGACTACCTGGAACTTTGGCAACCAGTGCCTTTGCATTCTACAACGATATCGATATCATAAGAGTCCATGATATCGATGAAAATGTCGATTTGATGAAAGTTCTGAGTGAATTGATTTAATCAAATTCCGCCAATTAAACCTGCTGCAGCAACCCATGCGCCGGCCATACTGCCAACATTTGTCAGAGCGGTGACAAGTAATACTCGACCTGCACGATTAGACCAGAAAAGACTGAATTTGTCCAACTTGAGGAAGTTTTGAAGATCTTCTGTCGTTGGTTCTACTACTTTCAGTTGTACATAACCAGCAAACCAACCCGCTGCCAAGGTCGGATTTAGAGAGGTTATTGGTGATGCTAAAGCGGCGGTTAATATTGCTAGGATGTGACCCCTTGCAAGAATACATCCAATTGCTGCAAAAACAGCATTAGCCAATGTCCAAACCGTGAATAGTTCTACAAGGTCTACACCTTCACCAGTTGTCAAGAAATAAGCCATCAGACCCATAACTAATGCTGGAATCAACCAAGGAATAGATTTTGAAAGCAAAGTCCTCTTGGGGATTTCTTCTAATAGTGAGATATTATTTTCATTATATTCTAATTTATCATTCAGATTTGTTTCTAATCCTGTAAGGTGGCCTGCGCCAACAATTGCCAAGATTTTTTTATCTGAATCAATGGATAAAATCTTCTCAGCAAGATAAGAATCTCTCTCATCTATCAGTACTGTACCCGCACCGGGAGAAAATTCTCTTAACTCTTCCATCATCGAAGATAATAAATCTCTGTTCCCCAGTAATTCCTCTAAATCCGGATTTTCTTCATCCTCTTCTTCCCCTAATAGNGAGTAAAGTATCTTAAATTTCTCTCGGAATTTCATTTTTTTCCAAGCTCTTCGCAGTGTAACTTGTATATCCCTATCAATCAGCACCACTTCCAAATCATTCTCTTTAGCAACCTCAACAGCAGCCATTAATTCAGCGCCAGGTTGTTCGCCTTCATCCATTCCCAATCTACGTTGCTCAGAGGCTAGCATTGATTGTAGTAAAACAAGTGGCGCTTTGCCTTCCTTNATTACTTTCAATAGACCNTCTTTNTCNAGNCTNCTATCACTNATTAGTGAATCATACCTTGACTGACATAATTCTACTGCCACTACTTCAGGCTTGAATTCCTCAATTTGATTTTTTACCGCTTCAACACTCGCCTTAGCGACATGAGCAGTACCTAATAATCTAAGATTAGGTGAAATATCTACAAATGGTGACAAAGACATTTTTAATCCTCTTTTATTTTGGCAATAGTGATTTTAATTCCTCTGTCATCTGTTCTAAAGCATTAATACTCGCTTGATCTAAATCCTCAGGAACTTTTCCTAATATAATTTCAAATGGAATTTGGCCTCCTGCTAACTCCTTATGTCCGCCGGCTAAACCATCTTTCCAATGTGAAGATAGAATCTTACCAATATGAATATCTCTTCTTTTAGTTCTTGCAGATAAAATTATTTTTCCTCTACGGGCGCCATAAACAACCACTGTATCGATTCCTTCTGTTGGGAGAAGGAAATCCGCAATCTGTGCTAAAGAATCTCTATTTGGCATCTCCAATAAAGGCGCCAAGAGATTATTTTCAACCTTTATTCTATTATTTAGTGCATTAGAAAATGATTCTAAGGTCTCCTGAGAGCGCGGTGGTATTTCTATAGAACGCGCTATATCTCTATCAACAAATGCATTTAACCATGATAAAGCCCTTAGGTCAACTGCATTAAAATCCCTTGTGAAACCGAGTGTGTCTGTCTTAATACCAAAGGCCAATGCAGTCGCTGTTTTAGTACTAATTTGGTGATTTAAACTCATCAAAAGACTCGTTATTAAGGAAGATGTAGAGGAAAATTCTGAACGTACAAGAACTATGTCTGCTGCGACTGTATCTTCTACTGTATGATGATCGATTACAATATTTGGAATACAGTCTACTGGCAAGATATTATTGGCTCCAGGTCGGTGGAAATCAACAGTAACTATCACCTCAGAATCATTGATTGCATCAGATACTTCCCAATCAAGAATTANNCTNCTAGTAGGTATTTCCAATAATTGNACCATTGCTCTATTTTGTTGATGTTCNATTAACCCNCCATGGAGAATACTTCCTTCTAAGCCCATTTTTTCTACTAACTCCAACATAGCCAAACCTGAAGCTAAAGCATCTGGGTCAGGGTTATCATGACAAAATATGGCAACTTTACTACCCTTGGGTATAGAATTTAGATAGGCCTCTACAATCGATGCACTCGCCCTTCTCTCCCATGAACGAATTCTATCTTGCATAGCAGCAAATGAAATATCATCAATACTTACCAAATCTATACCATCACCCTCTAATGGAACCGTGGTCAAGATTGGTGTTTCTGGCCATTTCATCTTTATTTGGTCAAGTGAATTAGTATCGATTAATGCATCATCATCCAAGTATAAGATGGCTGTAGGTATATGCTCAATTAGCGGTATTGAAGATAATTCCACTGGCGAAGGTAAAGCGATAATATCGCAATTATCTAATGATTCTTCAATAGGTAGACTAGAAGCAAGACCTACTAGTACACACTTATGCCTTTTAGCACACCATTTAGACAGTCTGACTGCCAAATGATTCGAACCAAATACTAAGAACATTTAATCCCCACATTACAACTATTTGTCAATGGGTCTTGAAATTGACGCCTTAAATTATTCAAGTGAAACTTAGTTTTACAGCTTCTCTTTCTACACCATGAACTTCGAATAAGTCTCTTCTTTGACATCCCTTCATACTAGCAACAAAAGTAACTGGAATCATTTGAATCTGCTTATTGAAACTTGTAGTGGTTTGATTATACATCTCTCTTCTATCTGCAACTTGATTTTCAAGTGAGACAAGTTCATTTTGAATATTCAAAAAGTTACCATCTGTTTTGAGTTCAGGATATGCTTCTGCTACCGCAGTAATTCTTGGCATCATTCCACTCATCATCGATTCAGCAGCGCTTACACCTTTGACATCTTTATTTTGAAGAGCTCCTGCTGCAGCTTGTCGCGCTTTAGCAAATTCCATGAATAAATCCTTCTCATGCTTAGCATAACCTTTTACAATTTCTTCGAGATTTGGCAACATATCATATCTCTGCTTTAGTAGAACATCGATATTTGCCCAAGATTGATTGACATTTTCTTCAAGAGAAACTAATCTATTCCATGTAGAGAAGAACCAAAATATGAAGAAAAGAAAAATAACTCCAACTATTAATCCAATTATTAGTAAACTATCCATGGACGATGCTGAAGGCTTTACCTTATGATAGTTACCAATCAAAAAATTACGATAAAAACAAATGTGTAGTCTTGCAGGAACTAGATGAGCCCAACTATTTTTTGTTATACCTCTTGGATTTGGTGAATGAATGCTGATTGAAAACTTACTCGTAATTCTTGGAGTGATGGCAATTGCATTTATCTTCGCGCCAATTGGCCTTGGAGGTGGAATGTTATTTGTTCCTCTAATCCATTATGTCTCTGGATGGCCAATCGATGGAAAACTACTAGCTGTTTCGTTAATGCTTACTGGGGTTGTAAGTTGGGGGAGTGGATTAACTCACAGAAGAGAGAATTTAGTCGATGATGAAATGATTGGAATTTCATTATGGGGTGCAGTTCCTGGAGCAGTTATTGGAGTTTTGATAATACAATTAGTAGAAGGCGATTTCGATTTGATTTTCAAAAGTCTTAGTTTAATATTGATATCTATTGCACTAGCCAAATACCTATTTTCAATTAAGAAAACAGAAGATAATGGCTTGCAAGGTAAAGATGAAAACATACCAGGAATTGTATTTGGGGCTGGATTTGGCGGTTTTCTTTCTAGTGTTCTAGCGATCGGTGCTGGTGCAATTTATGTTCCAACATTGCAAACTTTTGGCAGACTAAAAACCAGAATAGCAATTGGTTCTAGCCTAAATATTATGATGATTGTTGTCCCTATCGCTGTTATTTCACATCTAGTGATACTCAACGATGTCCAAACAAATGAATTATTTGAACAGATTTTATTTATTGGAACGTTGTTAGTAATCACTTTCATAGGCTCAAGGTTTGGAGCCAATTTTGGTATCAAAAACATACCCGAAAATCGTATTTTACAGATTTTTATCGCTATATTAATCATTATCTGGTTTAGATACTTGATAGATATTTTTGTATGACTTTTGCATCACAAGGAAAAATACGAAAATATATAGGGAATCATAGAAAATAGTTTACTTGAGAACGATGAATCTAGGATTAAATGATAGAGTTGTTCGACTGATTTCTGGACTAGGTCTAGTTACATTTGATTATTTTGCAACTTCCAATTGGGAATTGGTATTGCTTCTATTTGGGGCATGGGGTGTTTTGACTTCAGCATTTGGTTTCTGCCCATTCTACAAGTTAATGGGTTACAACACGTGCCCAACTAATCTCGCTACTCCTGCAAGTAACTAGATTGATTCAATTACCATTGCTATGCCTTGACCGCCGCCAATGCATGCAGTTGCAACTCCGTACTTGCCTCCAGACCTTTTCAACTCATGGGCTAGTGTAAGAACCAAGCGAGTTCCTGTTGCTGCAAGAGGATGTCCAAGTCCAACTGCTCCGCCATTGACATTTACCTTGGATATATCAAGTCCTAAATCTTTGATACAAGCCACTGCTTGTCCTGCAAATGCTTCGTTAATCTCCCATCTATCTATATCTTCGATTGTTAATCCAGCTTTCTCAAGTGCTAATCTGGAAGATGGAACTGGGCCATATGCCATTATTGCTGGCTCCAATCCAACTATTCCCCAAGAAACTATCTTGGCCAAAGGAGAGTCGCCATCTTTTTTTGCTCGATTGGCTGACTTAACTATCACTGCGGCTGCTCCATCTACAACACCTGAGGCATTTCCTGCAGTTACAAGACTTTCAGGACCAAAAGCAGTCCTCAACTCTAAAAGAGATTCTTTAGTACATCCTGGAACAACGTGATCTTCATCTTTGTAACCAACTCCTTCGACATCAACAATTTCTTGTTGCCAAATTCCATTTTGAATAGAATTAGTTGTGCGGGTATGAGATAATGCTGCAAATTCATCTGTCTCCTCCCTAGTGACACCTTTACGCTTGCAAATTTCATCTGATGTTTGAGCCATAAAAGATCCACACATACCGTCTAGCAGATTTGTAAATAGGTAGTCTTCCATATCTTTCTCGAGTACAACTCCTTCTTTTGGAGGGCGAGCTAACTTGTAAGTATCTCTCATCCCACGTAATACATGAGGTGCTTGTGATAGATTTTCCATACCACCTGCGACTACAGTTTCAGCCTCATCAAGCATTATCATTTGAGCCGCTGTTACAATTGATTGTACCCCACTGCCGCAAATGCGCGATAAAGTAAGCATAGGGACTTCCTGTGGGATACCAGCACCTAATCCTGCATGCCTAGCGCCAAATATTGCTTGGTCACAAGTCTGAAGAGCATATCCCATGACAACGTGATCGATATCTTCTGGACTAGTATTGGTTTTTTCAAGTGCACCTTTGATAGCAATTTGACCTAACTTAAGTGCACTTACATCTTTTAGAAGGCCTCCAGGCTTTCCATCTCCACGCTTACCACCTTGCCATTCACAGAAAGGAGTTCGTGCCCCTCCAACAATTACAACATCATCCATGATTAGCCCAATAGAAACAGGGTATTGAACTTCATGCAAGTCCGAGCATTGAGATTCCACCAATAATCAGAATCATTGGCAGCATTACAAGTTCGACACCTGAACGAGAT
>NZXL01000078.1 GCA_002697705.1 Methanobacteriota archaeon | reverse complement strand
GCGCTTACGGAAACCTCGGTATCAGACCATGAAGTTCCATCATAATGCAGGTAAACAAGCGTTTCATAATTGGTATTGTAAGTTGTGTACGCCGCGTGGAGTTCGTCATTGTCATCTATTACCAGATCAATATCCCAGCAGTAAGTGTGTCCACAATTCATGATTGTGGCTGAATTCCAAGAGGTCCCGTCATAGACACTGTGCCTGATTTGGTAATTTCCACCATTGATATGAACAACGTGAACGTGCCCGTTTGAATCTACGACTATGGAATTCCATTCGCCGGCTTGATCGGTATAGTCTGCCGTACTATCGGCCCATTGGTGGTTGATTCCATCGTCTGTTATGTTAGAGAAAGCAAGATTAGAAAAGCCGCTACCTGTGATAGTGATTTCTTCACCACCGCTCGTCCAGCCAGAGGTAGGTGAAATTGTTGCCTGAATTGGACTTGAATAGCGTAAATTATCGCCTGAATCGTCCAAAACTGAAGTTTGTGTCAACATTGGAGATGCCATAACTGCCAGTAATACTGCAGTTACCAACCAAGTACGCATACATATTGCTGCTTGTTGAGTCTAAAATACTCTTTGGTAACAGTAATGTAACCCAAATAACAAATATAGCCGGCGCATAATTAGTATTATGTCGAGTGATTGTAATCCAACCTATAGTGGAGTTGATGACATACTTGAACTATTGACAAAATCAAAGTCATTGCATATTCTGATGGTCATGGATAGAAAAAATAAGCCCGTTCGATTTTCTGATTTGAAAAAATTAGTCGATTCATCTTCAACCACTATTTCTCGACGATTAAAGGAACTAGAAGCCCATGGCCTAGTTACCCGTAACGTGGTTGGCGGAGTTGGAAATATGTCTGAATATTCAATTACCAAAGACGCAAAATCTCTCAGCCCAATTATACAATCAATATTCGATTGGGTCGATAAACGTAGTAAAGAATAATCTAAATTAATTTCAACATAGTAATTGGTCCCACTTCCAGACTTGGAGAGAAGTCCGATTTAATCCTCTATTTCGCAAAGACTCCAATTGACATATGCTGCACTCATGCCATCGCTGTATACTGAAATTATTTCCCATGACGCACTCAAAGTGACCGGACCATCATAATGTTCTGAAGTTAGAGTCACTCTAACCCCCCAGTCATCGGTACTTATTTCCACCAACCCGGTGAAATCTAACCAACCTTCACGATAATGCATAACTGTATTATTCCAATCATTTATTTTCTGTTCATATTTTTCTTGCTTTTCTTTTCCTATTGCTTTCCAATCTGTCATTCTTTATTCCTCCTTATACTTCATTTGCTTGTTTTATTGCTCTCTTATTCCACGGCTCTACCCGTGATTGCTGAATTATTCTATTGTCCTGTAAATTATACGCTGTAAGCACCGCTGGAGCGTCTAAATTGTGAAATACGCATGTGTCTATACCAATTGCTGCAGGGCGCACTGTAGGGAGTAATACTGGCGAAAACCAAACCTTACCCCAGAATAACTTACTATGACCTGGTAAACCCACTGTTGGAGTATGACCAAACACTACTGTTCTTTGTGAGTCAATCGGTTCAGTTGCGTCGTGAAACGGTTTACGAATATGTAGCATCTCAGTATCGGTTTGACAATCTAAATCAATTTCAGGATCATATCCTGCATGTACTAAACGCCATTTTTCTAAGACGATTTCACTTGGAAGTTGGTTCATCCATACTTTGTCTTCCTCAATTGCCATGTCAAGTAATTCTGTCATCTCATTACCGGTTTTGTCTGTATATGCGTTAATGTACGAGGTTGCTGTAGCAAGGCCGCCATTGTAAAGCCAAGTTGCTAAATCAATTCCTGGAGATTCTAAGCCCTGTAGAGATAATGTTTCAATCATCATCTTTTCGTGATTGCCTTTTACACATACTATGTTGTCAGAACTCTTAGCAAATTGTACAACATCATATGAATTTGGACCTCTGTCTATCAGGTCTCCAAGTAATACAACATAATCTCCTTGTTGTGGATTTATTTTTTCTACAAGACTACGAAGAGTTTTATTGAATCCATGGACATCACCAATAACCCATACATTGTTACCTTCATTCAATGACTTTTGTAATTTCAATTCTAATTCTATATCTCTCATCTCATTCCCTCCTGCCACTGTTCTAGTTGGCACATCCCTTGTATCCAAGTCTGATAATTTTCAGCAAAATCAAGTAGATGTTGCTCTTGCTTTTGATTAATACCTCGAGGATCTCTCAGCCCTCTAACCAAATCAATGGCATCTTTCATCTCATCTTCGCCCATCATCCACAGTACCATGCAAGTAAAAATCCCAGCACGACTTATTCCACCTTTACAGTGAACAACTACTCTCTCTCCTGAGTAGAAGTTCGGCATTAGTTTAACGATGATTCTCAAAGATTCTATCATCCATTCTTCGGATGGTACTTCAGTATCTGGAGTTGGTAAGTGATACCATTTAATCTCATTAAGTTGTAGCTTATGTCCCAAACTATTGACCTTTAATTCCCGTATTTCTTCAATGGTAATCAATGAAATGACGTGTCCGACGTTTGATTCCTTTAATTCCTTAATATCCAAATCAAGGTCTCTATCCCAGCCACCTGACATTGACTGAGGTTGGTATTTTCCTGGGCACAAAGTCATACCAATATAGCCAGTATCATTATGAAAGCATAATATTGGTATCCATGTGATTCTTAGCCTATCTGTGCGACTATTACGAGGCGTTCTACTCATTCGAATTCCCTCCAAGTTAGGCCATATCTGAGCATAATTGCCCAGATTTCTACACAACGGTCGTGAAAGGCATTTTCCTCGATACTATTCTTGAAATTATCATAAGATATGTTCAATGAATAATCTGCTATTACATTAGAATATAATTCTCGAGAAATTATAGTTCTAAATGGATAATCTGCGTTTGGAGTCTCATCGACTACAGCATCTGGGAACATTTCACGAATGTGAACTGGACTTCTGGCCCTAACTAGCAGATCCTTTGCAAGTTCTCTGTGGGCGACCACTGATAACATTCCTGTTGAAGTAAATATCCACATCAGACCACTTCCATACCGTTCTCAGTTGTAGGTGCTGATTTCGTATCGGCTTGCTCTGATTCAGTTTCTTCATCTGCTTCGAATGGTGCTACTACAGTATAATCTCCAATTTGAAGTTCAACACCAACAGCGTTGAAACTACTCTTGAACATAGCCAAGCCTATTCTAGCATCTGCTATATCGGCTGCAAGCAAGCATCTAACCTGGTAATTTCCTGCATTTTGTAATAGTAAACCATATTCACCCATCCATGTATAATTTCCTATTTTTACAGGATTAGCAAAATCCAATGCCCACATTCGGCATGCCCAACCTAGGCTACGNCTAAGATCAGATTCAACCAATGTCGGTAGGTCTTCATCATACCAGCGTGTTTTTATGTTTACTTCGTCAGCTTTCAAATCTCTAATTTCTATTTTATTTTTCATATTTATCATCTCTTTTCATTTTTTATTCATTCTTTTTCTTATTATCCACTCTAATCAATTAAATCAAGCCATAAATTTTGCTTAATCAACTAAAGTAAGCCTGTTATTGATACTTCTCTCATAGTGTAAACTTCGGCAATTCGAACGTGTCGTATACTCTTGGATACTTTCCGACATAAATGCTCGGCCAAGGAACAACCTCTTGTTCTGTCCACTGCATATCTGAATTAATCTTGTCAGAATCCAGTGATTTAGCCGATTGAAGCATGGTTGTGAGTGAGCCATTTTCGCCTAAAACCATGGCTTTTTCTAGAATACCTTTGGCAATCTCTAGAGAATTTCTATCAGTTATACTCCAATAAGCCGTGTTCGAGGGGTGGGTGTGAACCCACAACTTGAACGGCAAAACTGCACCAATAGGAGGACTTAATTCGACACTGCCGATAGTTCCCCAATCAACCCAATAATTGTCATTACTATCTACTAAAATAGATACTTCTCGAGAAACTAATTGGCTTAATAAGTAGATGTAGTGCCAGTTTTCTTGCTTGGCTTGTTTGGCTTGTTCTATAACAAATTCTCTTGAATACTCTGATTCCACATCCAAAAGTAGAGCCCGTGAGATTGTTTTTTCATTTTCATCCATGGAGTTCACCTCCAAATGCTGAAGTATTCATCTGACCATAAGAGAGATATCCCATACTGAATTTAGGTACCTTAGAGTTATGGCCATTGATAATTCTAACTTTCTGTATCACCCATTGCGCGCCAAGTGCAGCCNCTGCTGCGAAGCCAAACTCGATATTGCCTTCATCTATAGCGCCTGGTAGTTGACAACTAACCGCTTGTGTGTTTTGCGGTATGTCGCCGAGTATTCTCTTGTCTGTATCGCTATCAATCATGAGCCATCCATCACCTTGACATCTTAGATCCAACCATTGTGCTTCGCTATCATGGACAATGCTGCGTGGTTCTTCTCTATCGACTGCAACGACGATAATGTCGTATCCATCTAGTTGACCAATAGAGGTTAAGTTGTTTACATGTGGAATAACTTTCACATTCTCGTAAGTTGAGTGTCGTTTGCTTAGTGCAGTAACCTTTGGTTGGTTTAAGTCTGAGTTAGTGAATCTTTGATGTGCAAGATTGTTCTGTTCTACTACATCACCGTCCATCAAGTTGACCTCTACTTGAAGTCCACTGATTTCGAGCGCTGGAACAATCAGTTCGGTAAGTTGGGAACCAATTCCTCCAAGACCAACGATCAGTATCTTGGTATTGTTAATATTTCTACTCTTCATTGTTAATCAGTCCTACTTAAAGTCCAAGGCTCTTAGAAGAGTCATTCTTTATTGGTAATGATTGGAAAGTAGTAATTCCTCCAACTAATCCAGGCAATATCCTAACTGATTCTGCAATGTTCCAATCAATATCAGGGAGTATGTCGGCATGAGTAAATTCATTATCAACAAATATCCACATCTCGCTGTGGCTACTAACATATTTTTCAGTCTCCTGAGGACTGAGCATCAAGGTTTGATGACCTGAAGCATCAGCTATCTCTACTTTGATGAGTTTACCCTCACCGTGGTTTGCTTGTTCTATTTTCTTATCTGTTTCTTTCATTTATTTTTCCTCCTATATTTTTTTATCCTATGCTGGGATTACAGCGCCATTAAAGACTGGCAAACTTTGCTTGTTGTCTAAAGCATATTTACTGGTTGAATTCCACGAAATACCCTATCTGGATCTAATGTGGATACTTTACTGACTATTGCCCCATCATTGGCTAACGCGAGTACAACCGAACATAATTGATCGCCAAGTGGTAAGTCTTTGTGTGGAACTAATATATCGATACAAATNAGACTACCTGTTTTGGCATTAGATACTTGCCACCATTGTAATTCCGTTGGGAATCTGGCTGGCGTTATTGAGTACCAAGTATCACTATCACCTTTAATCAAGATTTTGTCACTCTTGATATTGGCCCGTTTTAGACCCAATGAATCTATGATTCCTCTTAGCAACTGAAATGACTTTGTCCAAACGTTTTCATCTCTAACTAAAAAACTTCTAGATGGTCTAAGAGTCATTCTATCTTGATACAATGATGCCAACATTAGATACTGTAAGTTTTGACCATATTTACCTTGAACTAAATCAGCAATAATCTGATAGTAAAAGGGGGATGTGGGGGGAGATTCAAAATTACATTTATCCAATATATCACTACGTATTCTAATTTGATTAATCCTGTTTTTCAATGACATTTTAGTTTCATCACAAGCAAAATCAAAAATTACTTGTGCTATTAATCCATATCCTACAGATATTGAGGTCCTAGCGAAATGTATACATTCCAACAATTGACTTGTTGAAAGTTCAGTTCCGTATAGATTATGAATTTGTGGCTCAATTTCCTTCCAGGTCATTTGTTCCACATAACTACCCCAGCCATTTTCTTTAAGGAATTGTTTTTCGTCTTCAATTATGTTTAGACTTTCAACATAACGATTGATTATACTGTTGAGATCAAGCATAAAGTCAAAGTGTACAGTTGAATCGTCAAAGAAAGGATGATTGCCGTTGTATGGCGAGAGTTTTGCTAATGCATGCCAATCAGCACTAGGATCATACTCTGGACCATAATACAAATCATGTGCTTCTTGCGAGTAGATTGCATTTCTGCCGGCATAATCTAGTCTAATCTTAGTAAGCATCTCACTTTCTTCATTTGAAGAACCTGATTTTTTACTAAATATAAATTTGAGAAATTTATACCAGTCTGATTCTGTCGATGGGGATTGTAGGTGTTCAGTTAATTTTAGAGAAGTCCTGAATAATGATGGGTCTTCGATATCGATACCGATTACTTGTCTAGGTACCTGATAAATTGAACTTAATACCCATGGCTTACATAATTCGCACAGAATTAAATTTGGTTCTTGACATAAGTCTAAAACCTTAATTTCAGTTCTGCAACTTTCACAATTTCTATTTGACTTTTCTTGATTCATTTTTTACTCCTTGTTTTGTTTTTTGTTCCATCCTATGCTGGAATGGACAGCACCGTAAACGGTAATTTTATGTCGACTGAACTCATCTATCCTCATCTAACCAATCATCCGAGAATTTTTTCGGACTAAAGTATGAATTGAGAGTGNAAATTTCATTTTTAGAAATTAAATCATTACTCAAAGCTAATACTAAAGCAGCTAAATGATCTCCTATGGGTAGTCCACTATTATGATGCAACAGATCTATACAGATATGTCTCTGTTGCCATCTTATCTCGGATTGACGTACCATTTCGAAATACTCATCCCAATTATCCCAATGCTCTGGCTCCTTAGGTCCAAGATGCACTGGCTCTTTAGGGTCAAAAGCGTATACACCCCAGAAATGCCTAAAGAACTTGTGAGTCTCAGGTACAATAATATAATTTGTTCCACTAATTCCTTCAACGACAATATAATTCTCTTCAATTATTGCCCTTGAGCCTAAACTATCGATTATTGAATCAAGAAATTGAATTGAGCGAGCCCATACATTTGTATCTCTCCAAATCCAAAAATGAGTGTTTAAATCATTGGTATTTTGGCGTGGNCCGGATTGCTCAAGAATTAAGATTGTCGCTAGTAATTTATACTTACTGAGCCAACCCCTTTTGCCTGATAATATACTTGCTAATTGATTTATTAAATAAGGCATAGAAGGCGTAATTTCTGAAAATCCATGGTCTTTCAAAAATTCGACTTCCAGCATAGTTTGTTTTACCCTGGCAGATAATTCTATGTTCGAAAAATTGTTGATTTGTTCGAATACTAGTTGTGCAAAGCGTTCGTTATCCGAAAGCGTATGATTATGGAAGAAATTTTGCGCGGCACTTGATTTGTTTATTTTAACACCATTAATTATAGCAATTGGGCTTGAAGAATGCATGAAATAAGGATTTATTATAATCTCATTTTGGCCTATGACCAACGCTTCAGGCAATTCGTAATCGAAATTATGTAAATGACTAACCCCGCTATTGAGAAAAGTTCTGTAATCTTTCTCGACTTCCAAAACTTTTTGTTTATATTCTGTAATTAAATTAAGAATTGTGGAATACGTTGGGTTAAGTACATGAAAATCACTATAATATCCACGTTTATCTACTTCTGTAACATAATCTAATTCTGGAAAAACTTTATCTAAAAATTTAGCCCACTCAAAACTNCAATCATCAAGAATTGTTAAGAAATCAAAAATTCGGCTTCCGTCTGCTAACNAACGATCCATATTGATACTATCTAAAATTTTTATAAATAGNGGAACATCATAAATTGTAAAACCTTTAAAACTGCTTGGTACATCATAAAATGAGTTCTTGACCCATGGCTTACATAATTTACAAAGATCTATTCGGCCTGCATAAAGTGTGTCATGACTTGTTACCTCATACCATGGCAGAAAACACTTACAACTATCACAATATTCATCATCTAGTTCACTAAAATTTGAGGATAATCCTCTATTCTCTATTTCCTCTTCTATTTCCATTAACACATTCGTTTTTTGTTTCATTATTTACTCCTTTAATGTAGTCTTTGCACCTACTTGGATATCGTTCAGGCGTAATATCTAAACGCCAAATTTGGTAATTTCACAAAATGCACCTAAAATAAAGATGCTTGCAACTACCTATAATGAATAGGAGGAAGAAGGGAGTCTGCGAATAAATTCGCTTGCTAATCTATGCCCCCTGACTCAACCTTCTTCCGTGGAAATAAAACACAAAAAAGTTACATTTTAGTGTTAATTTAGGCTCCGAAAAATTATCAAAAATAATGATAAAATAATCGGCGTAACCTTTAGTGTAGGAATTGTTAAGAAATCAAAAATTCGGCTTCCAGTACATCGTTTATCCACTCTTTTGGATGGTTTTGGGGTAGGATATTTTGCTCTTTATAATTGGCTAAAAAGTCTGCAGAATTGGCTAAAAAGTCTGCAGATAATATGTCAGAATTCAAGTCAATAATTTTCTTGAGATGGTGTTCCAATGGCTCCTTGTGTAAATCAACAAATGTTTGTTTTACAATCCGCCTCAACTCATCAATATGACATGCATGAACTCCGAATGAATCATGAACAGCCCAGAAATCCTTTATCCCTTCTTTTTCTAAAGAGAGAATTACTTTTTGCATGTGAACTGCATCAAAGGAATGAATGAAATTTGGCACCATTCCAAGAATAATCTCTTTTGATAATTCTCTCATTTCACTAATAGTTTCATTGAATTCCTTAGTTGAAGAGACATTTAATTTCATCTGATTTCCGCTTTCAACTGTAATTCTGTGGCCATTTTTCTTACCATTCGAGGTACGCTTACCTCTCAGTTCAATGAATCTTGCATAGGAGTGATTCTTAGCTGTGGTTTGCTCTTTTTTATCTTTTGAAATAATGGCAATAGTTCTCAAACCTATTATCACTAATTCTTTCAGTCTACGTTTTGTATTAGAATTATTAGTTGCATTCTTCTCCACGTTACCTTGTGATTCTCGAATTAAATCTTTGAGATCTTTAGACAATGTTGGACTGTCTAGTAAAAATTTTTCAATTTCTTGCTCACCAGGGTCTTGATAGTTTTTTGGTAAAAGACTCATGGGGAGGGTTGCTTGTGTACGGTTATGGTCTAGTTTCCACTTGAGATATGTCACTATTGAGCCTTCTTCACTAGCTTGCCAAGTGAAATACAAAAGTCGCTTATATTTCTCTGCTACATGTTGTCTTATCTTTTTCACGCGATCGGCTTTTTTGGGCGGTTTTGGTAAATTTAATTCAGCCAAAATTTTAGTAAGTTCACTATACTTCAATTTATGTAATTCGTCAATGTCGACGCCAATAGAAGTATCGATTTTTTCGTAAATCTTAACCAAAATTTCTTTCACATCACCAAATTTATTCTTTGTTACTTCTTCAATACAAAAGCGNATATAATCTGCCAATTTTAAGCCCAAGTCTTTTATTAAGGCGCAATTTTCAATTGGTACCAAGTAACCACTTTTATCCTCATTAAGTATTATTTTTTCAAGCCCGCCGTGTTTCTCATGTATGGTTTTCACTTGTTCATAAAGTAATGATTCTAAATGAACTGTTGTATCCGATTTTTTCCCTTTTTTTGGCTTATACCTGCCTCCGCATTTTTTCTTTCCATTCATATTCATTATCTGGGATGCAAGGTCTTTAGCACCATATCCAGTAATCATTACCAATGGTTTACAGAATCCTCTAGTTAATAGTCCAGAAATTAGATTATCCTTAGATTCTTCAGTTTGACATATCTTATCTATTACTTTACGTAATGATGATGACTGTCCGGAATTTTCTTGATAGGCGCTTAGAGCCTCATAGGCTACTTCTTGATATAAGTCGCCTTTTGCCATATATTTATTATTTAGCAAATTTACTGACTTTGCTAATTTTTCATTCCTTGTCAACGCTGCAATATGTTGAAAACCATTACAGGAGGCATCTAAATGGATGGGCAGACCGCTCTTGACTTTAGACCAATCTTGATTATTTGATTCGTATTCTCGATGGATTCTTACGAACTCAATGAGAAAGGCAATCCGTTGAAATATCTCTGATTTTCTACCAGGTTTGATAACTTTTAACCGGTCTAAAATTGGCTCAAGTTCATCATTTGAAGTACTTCGATTCAACTTCTCCCCCATCGTTAGAATATCATCTAGGTGCTGTTTGACCCAACTTTCTTGTTCGTCAAATATATGTTTCTTAACTTCATCTGGCTCGATGATTTTGTGTAGCAAGTCGTATGCTCTGACATATACCCAGTGCTTTCCTCTCGCTCCGAGTTCTTTCCATTCAGTGAATAATAGCAGGGCTTTGGATAAATCATCGCCTTGAGGGCTAAGTTCGTTGACTCTTGTGTTAAATCTACCACGCCAGTCACAGAACCATGGATGCCAGAATACATTGCATGAATATAGTAGATTTTTTCTCGCTTGTTTCAAGTTGGAATTCACTGTTCTGAAGCGCGATTTAGTTGAAATATCTTCGCTTTTGAATTCCATTTTCTCAATGAAAATTTCTCTCAGCCTAATGCTGTCAGTTTGATACCATGCCATCTGCCTAATATCACTTGGATAGGGTGATACAATTTCATTTTTGAATGTTAAATCTCCAATGAAATCTAAAAAATCGAGGTTTATCGACCATTGTGTTTGTTGCAAGAAATTGAGTGCGTTGAGACTGTTGTTTGACAACTTTATTCTACTAAAGTCTAAACTATTTTGATCTATTAGATTCAATAAGGAATGGTGCAAGGATACTGTCTTGCAATCATTGTGCAAAAAGCCGCCTTTTCCCCTACTCCCCATTTCAAAAGGTGTGTGCACTCTGGGTAAACAATACATATTCCTTTTTTCATCTAACTGAAAATGTCTTATTATTGGATGATTGCCCATTTCTAATTTTTTCAACAAAGAATTACTCATTCTAATCACGTTAGGATAGCTAGTTCCTGCATGTTCATAGTCCTCTTCGTATAGAGAGTCCAATTCATAAATTTCAGCCGGAGCCAAATTAACCATATCACTTGAATTCAAACTAAACAAACAGGCAGTGGCAAGTTTAACACAGATATTGCGGTATTCTTTACTCATATTATGTATGTTATTTCCTCTGATTAAGGTTTCTGTTTTTTTCTCATCTTTGAAATCTTGCATCGCAATAAATAGTGCATTTTTTCTGCTAGGTCCTCCCGTCGAAAAATACGAATTGACCCACCTAGCAAAGGCTTTACCTAGACTTCGGTAAAGTTTTCTAAATAATGAATTAGTTTCACAGACATATTTAATTTGAAAATATTTTTTCCTCAATACAGGGTCGGTTTTGTTTTTTAATATGCTCTTAATCTCTTTTACAAGCTCGCGATTAGTCTTGCCATCAACATCATGGAAATCGAATCCATTTAGTTCCTCAATCAGTTCTGATTTTTTCATATAACGAAATTTTTCAGTAGGACGTATTGATTTAAAAAATACAATTAATGTTTCTTTAGCTAAATGATAAAATAAAGGATTTTCGTTGATATATTCATGTAAATCATGCTTAATTTTTCGACCGTAGAACTGCTTTTCAAAGGGGAGAAATATGATTTGGGCATAATCAAGGGAGAGTTCGTCATTTTTTATTTTATCATTTATTTCAATCAAATGACTAATTGGGCTGATATTATCTGCCCTATCAGACTTCATTGCATCTTCACACATGCTGCGTAGTACCTTTGAAACCTTCATGCTCAAAGAACATAAAGTTCTCATCGCTGTCTGATATTCTGAGCTTTGGTCTTTCAAGAACCGCATAGAACGTTTTCCTGATGCCATGTTTTCAATTTCATATTGATACCAAAAGCGGAAATCATAGTCATTTCCTTTGTCCTTAACAGCAAACTCTCGTTTCCAGAGATTTTCATCCTCTTTTCCTACAACTTTTCTTTTAAATCGATCTTCTATCTGAGAAAATATTGAATCCGTATGAACTACCTTTGACATATCTTCGGGAACTTGATAGCGCTTTCCCTCATAGTCTGTTTTCAGACTTTCCAGTTGTTGTTGTTCTTCTTCTGTTGGGGGTTCTATTCGTCTTTCTTGGCCTTTATAGTGTAGAGTGGAGAAGAATTTTCGCGGCTCTTTTAGACCGCCTTTCTTTACCATGGATTGCCTATTCACTATAGGTACATAAACTAACTCAAAAACAATATTTGTAATAGATGTCCCGTTCTACCAACATTTGCGACGGTTTGACTTCATGCGTTCTAACAATGAGTAATTGGTCCCCGCTCCCGGACTTGAACCGGGGACACCCTGATGTCTGCTGAGAGACGTTTTTTTCCAACTACAGTCAGGTGCTCTACCAACTGAGCTAAGCGAGGTAATCTGTCGCAAAAGCCTCCACTACTTAACCCTCATCAATGATT
>NZXL01000077.1 GCA_002697705.1 Methanobacteriota archaeon | reverse complement strand
CAAGATAATAATCCTGCATCACCTGAAATAAATCCCGTTATTGGACATGTAATATGGACTGGCGGATTTACTGCACCGATGCTCAATAAGATGTATTCTGCCCCATCAGGTGAGTTTCATTCGATGATAAGAATGGGTGATGAAATGATAATTGCGGGAACTACTCAGACCACTATTTTCGATTCTAATGATTTAACTTTTGAACATTTAACAATAACAAGTTCTGCAGCGATTAAAGCAGACTGTGACGTTGTTTGGTTCTTCGGCTCTATTAGTTCAGATTCCGTAATCAAATGGACTAATCAAGGATATGAGGTAATAGATTTACAACATAAACTACCTATTGAAATAGAGAGTTATGGTTCTTCTTCTAAGATAATTTATATGCATGGAATAAATTCAAATGGAGATTATAAAATACTAACTTTTGACTATTCATCATATGGTTCTATAGAAAGTGGACGAGGTTTCTTAAACTTCTCATTCATACTAATTTTCAGTGTTATTTTTGCCGTAATGGGTTGGAATATCATAGAGAGAATGAAATTTTAATAATTTACTAGTGAAAATAAAATAATTTTTTACTTTCTTTGGCAACCTTCATGTGCCTTATTCAACGACAATCAAATCCAGCGTAAGCCATGGATGTGATGAGATGTCAAAAAGAGGCATGATGGACCAGTTCATGGAAATTAAATCCGAACATCCTGAAACAATTTTGTTTTTCAGAATGGGAGACTTCTATGAATTATTTCACGAAGATGCAGAAATTGCTTCAGAGATACTAGGTTTGGCACTAACTGCTAGAGATAAAAATGCCGATAATCCAGTCCCTATGGCAGGTTTCCCTTGGCATGCTTTGGAAGATAATTTGAGAAAGATGCTAAAATCTGGATTTAAGGTCACTGTAGCTGAACAAGAAAGTGAACTTAGAGAAGGAGCGAAACTTCTCGAAAGAGTTGTGACTAGAGTATACACACCAGGAAGTCTTTACGAAGAATCCCTATTATCAAGCGAAGAGCGCTCTCTGTTAACTGCGATTGTTCTCGGTAAAGATCAACTGGGAATGGGGGTTATTGATGCTTCTACAGGAGAATCATGGGCCAGTACCTGGAGTGGAAATGACAGATACAATAGAGCCATGGATGAAATTCTAAGATGGAATCCTGCTGAAATAGTAATATCTTCTAAAGATTCACAAGATACCACTCTTTGTAATATGTTTACTCACTTACAAAATACAGTAATCAGTCAACACAATGCTTCAGAAAATAAAAGACGAAACAGGCTTAAGGAGATTATGAAAGTCGGAGATTTAGGGCACCTTGACCTAGATAATGCACCATTATCACTAGCCGCTGCAGGACTTGCTGCTGATTATTTGGCAACTGTTCACATAGCAGATTCCATCCCATTGAGAGATATTTCCATTATTGAAGAAAAGGGTAATATGTTACTTGACCAAACAACTCTAAGAAATCTTGAATTGACATCTACACTTTCAGGAGAATACGAAGGAAGTTTGCTTTCTAGTATCAATTTCTGCCGTACTGCCATGGGTAGAAGATTATTGAAGACTTGGATTTTAAGACCATTATCTAATATCGAATCAATCTCATCAAGGCAAAACTCTGTTAATGCATTATTCCGTTCTTCGAAACGTATTGACTCACTAAGAGATGCTCTCAAAGGTTTGAGAGATATGGAAAGATTAGCAACTCAATTAGCATACAATAGATCAAATGCTAGAGACTTACTTGCAACTTCTTTAGCAATAGAAAGAATGCCTGCAGTAATAGGCATTTGTCAACAAACCGATGATGTTTTACTAAATCATTTAACTTCAAACCTAGATTGCTTAGACGAAATGGGAGAGGAAATAAGGCGTACTCTAGTTGATAACCCACCTCTTAGTTTACGTGACGGGGGATTAATCAGAGATGGTTATAGTAAGGAAATTGATATTTTGAGAGATACTACATCCAAAGGACATTCTTGGTTCAGTGATTTAGAAAAGAAACTTAGGTTAGAGCTAGAAATTCCTTCACTTAAAGTAAAAATGAATAGACAAATTGGTTGGTTCATAGAAGTGACAAAGACCCATGAGGATAAAGTTCCAGATGAATGGAAAAGAAAACAGCAAATGACAAATGGTTCAAGATATACTACTGATGAACTAATTCAGCGAGATGATTTACTCCTTACTGCAGACACTAAAGTGAAAGAACTAGAATATCGTATGTTCCGACAACTAAGAGATAAATGCAGAGGTAATGCTCAGCAATTAGCCGAAATTGCTGGTAAAATTGCCTCTATTGATGTACTACAATGTTTTGCAATTGTGGCTAAAAGGCGCTCATGGGTAAGACCTGAAATTATAGATGAACCGATAATGAAAATAGAACAAGGTAGACATCCTGTTTTAGAACAACAGGGAGGTTTTGTTCCCAATGATATACAATTAGATAATAAAAAGAATTTCTTATTGATAACCGGTCCGAATATGGGAGGTAAATCGACTTACTTACGTACTACTGCACTAATTTCTATTCTTGCTCAATCAGGATCCTTTGTACCTGCATCAAAGGCTAGAGTTGGCCTAGTTGATAGGGTATTTACTAGAGTTGGAGCAAGTGATGATCTAAGAAGAGGAAGGTCTACATTCATGATGGAAATGATTGAAGTTGCTCATATTCTTAAGCGAGCCACCAGTAATTCCTTGATACTTTTAGATGAAGTAGGCCGAGGAACTTCTACCTTTGACGGCTTATCTATAGCCTGGTCAATGACTGAGGACATCTGTAATAGAATTCAAGCAAGAAGTCTTTTTGCCACAC
This sequence comes from Methanobacteriota archaeon, assembly GCA_002697705.1. Classification (GTDB taxonomy): domain Archaea; phylum Thermoplasmatota; class Poseidoniia; order Poseidoniales; family Poseidoniaceae; genus MGIIa-L1. The sequence goes on along the minus strand of NZXL01000077.1, from coordinate 14,247 downwards.
ATTATCATCAATTAATTGGATTAGAAGATGAGATAAAACGAATTAAGAACGTACATGTCCAAGTTGCGCAAAGTAATGGAGAATTGAAGTTCCTTCATACTGTTGGAGATGGACCTTGTGATGATTCATATGGAGTGCAGGTTGCGGCTTTAGCAGGATTGCCAAGAAATGTTGTAGAAAGAGCGTCAGACCTTTTACTGTTCTTAGAAAAACAAGCAAGAGGAGCGAGGGCCGGAGAATCAGGCGCTCCTATGGCTAGAGATTTAGGTCAATCGAGTTTAATGGGTTACCTTGCTGCAGCATCAGTAGGCGAAAATAATGAAGATAAGTACGAAAAAGTAATTGAGGAATTAGACAATATTTGTTCTCAACTAGATCACATGTCACCAAAGGATGCTCATGATTCTTTATATCGCCTAAGAACACTAAGAGAGAAATTGTGAGGGGTAACTATGAGCGAACCAAATATTATTGTTCAATTGGACCAGAATACGATAGGACATATTGCTGCTGGAGAAGTTGTTGAAAGGCCTGCTCAAGTTGTTAAAGAATTAATCGAAAATAGTCTTGATGCCGGTTGTTCACAAATTAAAATAACAATTGAAAGAGGTGGATTTGATCTAATAAAAATTGAAGATGATGGAGGTGGAATTAGAGAACAAGACCTTAGTTTATCATTGGACAGACATGCTACTTCTAAATTGAAATCCGCTGAAGATTTACAGAAAATTAACACGCTCGGATTTAGGGGAGAAGCTTTGGCTAGTATTGGAATTGTTTCCAAACTTTCGGTTTCAAGTAGGCCAAAGGGCTGTGAAGGGCGCAGCATTACAATGGAATTCGGAGAAAAGAAAAGCGTTGAGCCGCATGGTATGCCTGAAGGTACAATAATAGAAGTAAAAGCCCTTTTTGAAAATACACCAGCAAGACTATCTTTTCAGAGAAGACCTGCTACAGAAAATTCAAGAATTGTCGATGTAGTTGTGTCTCATGCAATGGCAAATACTGAAACAGCATTCAAACTAGTCAATGATGAGAGAACAATTCTTGATGTACCAAAAAGTGAAAACTTAGCAGATAGGTTATATGACATTCTAGGAAGACAAGCAAATCAATTGATTGAATTAAAAATTCCACAACTAGATGATGAGGCTCCAGGAAATGAAAAGTGGAAAGGTTGGATCAGTACTCCAGATATCACGAGAGGAAAAGGCGATGACATATACATTTTAATCAATGAAAGGCCCGTAGCATCTGGGCCATTTCAGCAAGCGATAAGGAGAGGATATAGAACTAGACTAATGCAGGGAAGGCATCCTATTGCCGTTTTATCATTGGAAATTCCGCCAGATGAAGTTGATGTAAATGTACATCCAACTAAGCGCGAAGTTCGTCTAAAACACTCATGGAGGGTCTTGGAGAGATTGGAAAGAGCGATATCTAATACATTAGAACAAGTTCCTACAAATCCGGATTCAGCGGGTGGCATAAAAGAATTACAAGGCCTAAACTCTCAAGATATTGAGCCGGTTGCAAACTTATTCTCCCAAAATAAGTCAAAACCTGACATTTCTGAGGCAGCAGGTTTATCGACTACTATGATTCCTTCTATAGAGGATTCAAATGCTGAAAATATACCTTCGTGGGCAATTGCAGCAGGTTCTCAATTAAATCTACATGGAAGTGAAGCAGTAGTTCCAAAAGATACTGAAAAACCTAGACCAGTCTCATCATCAGAAACACCTCAACAAATTCTCCCTGGTATGCAGCAGAACCCTATTTCACCGGCTTTATCTTCTGCCGAAAGAGAATTACATCGATATTCTAGAATAGGTAAACAAATTTCTCCAAATGATGAATTACCTCTTGAAAAAGTGATCAATGACTTACCTGAAATGGAACCTCTAGCACAATTTGCTGATTCATATATTCTAGCTCAAGCAGGTGAAGAACTACTTTTGATTGATCAACACGCATTACATGAAAGAATACGTTTTGAGAGATTGCGATATGATGAGAAACTTTGGATGAGTCAAAGAAGGCTAGAACCTATGGAATTAGACTTTGATGCTAAACAAAAAACCTTGTTAGAATCATCATTTGATAGGTTAAAGCAAGTAGGTTTTGAATTTGAAATGGAAGATGGTTCTTGGAAATTAACTTGCTCTCCAAATTTACTAAAAGGTGAGGATGTTGTTCCATTTTTAATTGACACCCTACAAGATTGCTCTGAAGACGGTGCACCTCTAGAAACCGTAGAGAATAGAAAAGACCATCTGGCATTCCTAAATGCTTGCCGAGGTGCTGTAAAGGCAAATGAAAAACTCACTCTTTCTGAAATGAGGAGATTGCTTGATGACATGCGAAAGATACCAAACCCTTGGGCATGTGTGCATGGAAGGCCAACTGCTCTAAGATTACCAATTCATTCACTAGACCACCACTTTGGCCGCCATGGATGATTTAATCTTGCTATTCAAATCGATGTATGAAAAGTTCATCTGCAACCTTATGGAGTCCTTTTCCTCTAATATTAGCTCCTACTTTAGATGCTAAGATATAAGCAGACATAAAGATTCTATGATCACCAAAGCAATCTACAATTTCTGTTGGAGTTGTCGGCTTTTGCCCTCCAGGTATTGTGATTCCATCATTTGTGAGTTGACAATTCATTCCAAAAGATTTCAATAATGATTGAGTTGAAAGAATCCTATTACTTTCCTTAAACGAGGCATGTAAAGCACCTGTAATTATTCCTCCGCCCCCAATTGCCATAATTATACTAAGCGGAGTTATCAAATCATTACAATCGGTTATATCTATCTCTATAGAAGAGTTCTTACCGGATAATTTAATTTTACCATCGCACCATGAAAAACCTAATTCTTTAGATTTATTTTTGAGAATTTCATGACCTATGGAATCTTCATCATTAGGCCAGCCAATAAGTTCTACTTCATACCCTAAGCATGAACATGCTAACAAAGCAAAACTTGCCATAGAAGCATCTTTTGGAATTTCGATGATCTCTGGCAATTCTAAATCCCAAGGAGAAAGTTTGACTTTATTTCCATCTAGGATAATTTTTGATCCATACTGGTTACACATACGAAAACTGAGATCCCAATGTCGATTAGAAACAGATTTCCCAATTCTACTTATTTCTATCATCCTTTCTAATCCCGAACTAGCCATCATCCAAGCAGATAAAGGTTGACTAGACTTCGAAACGTCGAGATTTATTTCATTGATCGGTTTACTAAACCATGGCCCTTTTATTTCCACAGGTAAACGATTTTCAAGATTTAGGAATGATACATCTACTCCTGATTGCTTAATTGAATCCCAAAGAACTTCAGTATCTCTTTTTCTTAATGTTTCATCGCCGTCAATAGAAACTGTGAATGAAAATCTCGAGCATAAAAGTGTGATTAATCTAAGAGTTGTACCAGAATTACCTACATTCAAAAATCCTTCTGGTTTAGAAAAGCCGTTTTTTCCAACACCATGAATCCTTAATGATTCAATCTGAGAATTAATATTTCTGCCCTCCATTTCTATAATTTGACCACTTGAATCTATATGTTCAATTAAAACACCCAACTTAGTCAAACATTCTTTCATTGAATTGACATCATCTCCACAATCTGCAATTCCTGTAATTGTAGTAATACTATCAGATTGAGAAGCTAGTATTAGCAACCTTATTGCATGACTCTTGGAAGGAGGTAACTGCCATTGAATCGATTTATTGGAAGCTTTAATTTCAACTGAGATTAATCCATCACCCATTGAAATATTGTTTAATTGTCTTGACGATGAAGTCTTATCTTCATTGCCCATGAGCATTCCAAGAAATCATCTAACATCAAACCTTGTAAAACAATTCAATAACCTACTACGCTTAGAAATAATGATGAGATTGGATGATTCTCTTGGTAGGCCACTGCGCGACCTTAGAATCTCGGTTACCGATAGATGTAATTTTAGGTGCGATTACTGTATGCCTAGAGAGCATTTTGATTCTAAATATGAATTCCTTCCTAAAGAAAAAATAATTTCATATGAAGAAATAATTCAAGTAATCAAATCTGCTTTACCTCTAGGCCTAAAGAAGATAAGGATAACTGGTGGAGAACCACTTATCAGAAAGGATATTTCTAAACTAATTAAGATGATTAGAGATTTAGATGATGAACTTGATATTGCAATGACGACAAATGGTGTCCTACTTAGAAAGAATATACNGTNACTCAAGCAAAGTGGTTTGNATAGAGTNACNGTAAGNCTTGATTCATTAGACCAANAACNATTCAAAGAAATTACAGACTCTAACTATGATGTTNAAGATGTTTTAGATGGCATNGAATCAGCNATTNATTCNGGATTANAAGTAAAAATTAATTCTGTAATTAAGAGAAATTTGAATGAAAATCAGTTGATACCTCTNNTAGANAAATCAATTNATTATGANATTCCAATTAGATTTATCGAATTTATGGATGTTGGTNCNACNAATTCATGGAACTTAGATTCNGTTATTACTGGCTCAGAAATGAGAAAAATCATNCAACAAAAATTTGGCCCTTTGNTAAAAAAGAATTCTAATTACTTNGGAGAAGTTGCTAAACAATGGACTATTTTGGATAAANAATATGATTTTGGATTTATNGAATCNATTAGTTCNCCATTCTGTGGCTCNTGNACTAGAGCTAGAATNTCNTCAAATGGACATTTNTTCACATGNTTNTTTTCNGAAAAAGGNCATGATCTTCTAAGTATGATGNGAATGGATGCTGATNTANATGACATCTCAANTGCAATNACTAAGATTTGGAATAATAGAAATGACAAGTATTCCGAAGAAAGAAAAGANAATACCAAGNAAAGAATTCCTGTAGAAATGTCCTACATTGGNGGCTAATANTCAATAGCAGTCAACTGNATATCNATTAGTAAAGTGTTTGAACTCAAATCTATCAACTTAAANTTCCATTCNCCATNATCNGAACCNATTGATTTNGAATCNATAACAAANTANTCNCCTTTAGTCACTGAGTAACCAGCATCTCTNTCNTGGAANGATACATTTGAACCNATNACTCCNTAAACATCAGTATCATCGACAAAACCTGTAATTNCATTACCTTGGNCAGAAAGTGGANTTAGTTGAAATTCTAATCTAGCAGGGTCTAAACTTTGATCTAAACTTGCTAANCTAACTACATGGAATCCATTTGATAATCCNCTAGTNCTNGCTGANGCTTGNGGCTCAGACTTCTCTACAGTAGTCAAAGCACCTTGCATCATAACAAATACCATNCTAGATAGCATGACGGTAATAGCNAGAAGTAAAACTGTNGCAATAACAGGACTTACTGCNCGGTCATCATCAAGCATTACCTCTCGGCGCATATAACGCTGTATACTCTTCAACACTTGAACCAACCGGAAATAATTATCAANAAAACGTTCTTTATTCTATNTTTATTCNTTGATGGAATCATGTTTTTCGCTTCGTAATATACTCGGATANAGCGAAAAGNTGTCCCCTAACATCANTATCTGAAAACCTCTCTAATGATTTNACNGCCCTATCAAAATGGTTNTGAATTAGAATTTCAGTATATGTAAAACTATCNGACTTTTCTAATAATTCAATTAATTCATCAAATAAATCATAACTAAAATTACTNATNATTTCAGCCAATCTTTCTCTATTNGGGCCATGAAGNAAAGTTAGAGAGTGNATTAGTGGNAATGTCATTTTNCCCTCATAAACATCTGAACCACGNGGTTTTCCAATAGATTCATCTCCTTTTAGGTCTAATAAATCATCAACTANTTGGTAGGCNATTCCTATTTCCATTCCAAAATTNGANAGNGCAATCTTATCTTCTTCNGANGCACCTGCAATAACTGCTGCTGCATGACANCCTCCNGAAAAAGGACCTGCTGTTTTTCCTTTTACAATATTCAAATAATCTTCNGGAGTNGTTCTAAGATTGTTGANATGGTCGATNTGTGAAAATTCAGAAACAGCAATTTCTGAACAATAATTTCCAATNATAGTTACGATTTCTTGGTCATANCTACCGCCNAGTGCATATCCTTGAACGAATAACCAATCTCCTGCAATAATTGCTTTTGCTAAACCATAATCTGTATGAATTGTAGGTACNCCCCTTCTATGTGTTGCTTGNTCATTGATATCATCGTGAACTAATGTAGCTGTATGCAAGAATTCGAANCCCATTGCCAGGGACATCAACTCCTGNGGTTTTTTACCGCCTGCCAATTCATAAGCAAGAAACATCATAATTGGCCTAAGTCGNTTACCTCCNGCAAGTAGCATCTTACCNGCAAGTTCTACAACTTCACCTGAATGTATNCTCGATGCAATCAANTCCTCGAGCGATTGTTCTATCTCATTTCTTAACTCCTCGAAGCGGTTCAAGTGGTTATCGGAAATCTGCGACATATTACCTCGTGGTAGGGTGTCCTTCTTAACCAATGGTCTACGCCCATAGAACGCTAGGAGCATTCTTAGCCGAGGTGAAATCATGACAATAGAGGAGAGGTTGACCATTCTTGCCACTCCTTCTAACGGAGATGGTGTCAGAATTCATGTCGAAAAGATGGTTGAACAAAAGTCGAAAGAATTTGACCTGGTTTTGAAACAATTACCTCATCTTGAGACTGCTATTTCAGAATTAAAACTAGGCAATGCCGATTTAGTTGCAATGAGTGCTTGGGATTGGAAAGAACATAGTGATGAGCAACTAATGATTTCAGCAATATTGCCTCGAAGAGAGCCNACTTGGGTTTTAGTCAGTGAAGACAAGCCTGAGTATTTGGTCTCCAAGGCGAAAATAATTTGTGATAATTTACTTATTGTCAGACAATTAACTAGACTTCGAGATGATTTAGAAATTATCTCTTCATCACAATTCATCTCTAGTTTCAATAATCCAAAATTAGAAGAAATGGATGATAGAGATACTATTTCTTGGCTTGAAGAGTGTCGCCAAGATGACCTAATTGATGGTTTTGTTACGACAAGAAGTTTTCACAGTTCTCTAAAATTCAAATCTCGAAGGCATACTCTTGGATTACATAGAGATCATCCTGAAAGAACCCACTTTATTCCTCCTCCATTACATGGTTTTACTCTACTAGTATCGAGAAAGGGTTTCCCCTCAAGTCATATAATTTCAATGAACGATGAGGCAGCAGAAATTTGTCACCAACTAGAATCAAGTCTCTATGAATCGCTTGATGAGGTTCTTCTTCCAATTGTAGGAATNTATGTGGAACAGAGAAAAATAGGAACTATTCTAAGGGAAGCAAAACGAAGTAAAGATGATGCNACTATAGATTCAATGATAGGNACTGATGGAAAACCTATNAATTCTCAAATTNGAATCCANATGGCAATNGAGACTCTTAGTAGCGANGGTAAAGTNACTGCTATGTGTGAAAGAATNGTTCCTTTNGAAAAAGGGCACATGGGNATGGTTAATCTGCTAAAAGAATTTAATTTCCTTATCGAAGTAATGCAAAAAGACCANGANGAATTAACTCGTGTCATCNATGGAATGCCTGAAAATTATAAAGATGCAAGAGGAGCAATATTGAACCTAGAAAATCATTCAGACTCTACGCCAGAGGGCTTTGAATCTTCTTGACTCTGAATCAATTTATCATAGCCTTGCTTTGANATGAAGGCTTCGAGTTCAACCAATTCAGAAGGCTCTTGGTCATCACATAATTCGCTTATTGATTGGTCTATTTCACGACCAATTCTTTCCCATGAGCCGGCGAATCTTTGTAAATCAAAAGCAAATTTCTCAACNGCTTCAACTGCAGACATATTTGGATGNAAAACCATTGAAATCGAATCTGATATTTTGTCATTAGCCAATTTCAGCCTCGAAATATCTTTTGCTACTTCGAGTAATGTNGTTCTCAAATCTTCGACGTTATTATTTCGAGAAAATTTCCGTTGAGCCTTTTCAATNCTCTTGCGCATNNTAATTATCCCTGCAACCATTGCTTCTCTAGCTCTTGANGATTCAATGATGGCNTTTTCAGCATCANTAAGCCTTGTNCTGAGTGANTCTTCGAAAGAAGAAATGTTAGATTTTATATCATTTCTAACTGTTTCTTGCAAAGAATCCATCAATTGATAGNTTTCTTTGATTGAAGATTTGGCAGACTTTACACTTCGNCCCATGNGCTTCTCCTCAATCCACGCTGATAGTTATCACCCTTCAAATAATTGGTAATATAAATATTAAAAATTNCCATTTCGANTGAGCCCACATACCTCGAAATTGAGCAATTTTATCTGATTCGACACCGAAGACACATATACTGGTTTGAACGCATAGAGAAATAAGGTGNTATGTTGACTAGCAAAGGTGAACTATTGAACGAACTTTATCAAGCTCGTTTTGACCGCCTAAAAGAGATTGCNACNAGTTATNAAATGCCCAAAAATGGNNCTGTNGAATCTCTTAGAGCAAAACTAATTGCGAANTTNATTTTAGATGAATGGGATTTGGGAAGAACAGATATNAANTCACTNAAAAATAANGACATAGGNGANATTCTAGGNGTATTTGGAATTAAAAAGTCTGGCTCAATAAGAGAACGTCGCCAAAGANTATACTTACATCTGCATGAAGATCCNAAACAATTGACTCCNGANAAATTAGATTCTTTNAATAAGAATCAATTNCATGACTTNTGTAAAATTTTACAATTACCNCTAACTGGAGACAAGCAATCATTACTTGTTNGAGTTGCAGGNGTNTTNGCATCNCAACAAGGCTCTTGGGGTAANGTCAAGAAAACTCTTAGAAGACCTAAGANTNCTCAAAACATTGCCACNATACCTTCTCCTTCNGAAGAAACTGANNCAATNAATTCTGAATNAGANGATAGTATGAANACATCAGTTGAAGAATTTGTATCACAACATCCNGAAGGTTGGACATTTGAACANGAAACTGAACTAAGAAATGACCTTTCAAGCGACGGCTATGATACAACTCTACCCGATGTCGCTCAATCAATAGATGAAGTCCTAAGGTCTAAACAAAATATAGAAAAAGAAACTGAAAGCCCTTCTATGATACAAACTCCTACCGAAGATAGTACGCAGGTCAATAGCCTAGAAGTCGAAGCCGCTCTGATTGAAGTTAAATCTCGTATGGCTGAAATTGAAGCATCTGGAAGAGATTTCTTGATGGTTAGTTCGTCAAGTGATGAAGAAGATTTAGAAGCTTTTATTTCTAAATTCTCAGACTTTGGTTTCCAAGTGGATGAGCCAGCAATTAGAAATGTAATTAGAAATCGTATAATGGAGTTGGATTTCCAAACACAGAATGAGAAAGATTCGATTAATTCAATGCCGAACTCATGGCGAGAGAGAGAAGCAGTCAGAGAATTTGAGAATGCTAGAAGTTCATTGAGAAATCAATTAAGTAATACTCTTGCTCTACATGAAGGAGACTTAGTAAAGGCTAGAATGGCATTTGAAGAAATTGGCAGGAATATGAAACTAGACTTGAGAATTCCAAGTATATCAGGAAGGTTGCATGCGCTATTTGACTTACATGTTGATATCAATGAGGCTGAAGCACTTCAAGACCCTAATATTGCAAGAAGAAATAGAGTTTTGAGAATTCTACATCATGGTGCAATTCACCTTTCAAGTGGAGAAAGAAGAACCATTGACAGACTTGAAAGAAATATTAAGTCATTTGAAGAAGTTGTAGAAACCATACTTGAATCGAGTGAAGGTAAGTTCCATGAGGCTCAGCAAGCTCTAATCATAAAATTCCTAGAATCAAGAGGATATGAGGTCAATACCAGTGACCTAAGGCCACGTATCCTTGCATCAGCGGGAATAATAGGAGCCGAACTAGGCCACTTATCTCCATCAGAAATCCCAAGAGTGGCTCCTGGAGTAATGGTTTCTGATACACAAGTAGATGCGATTGTTACTGAATTAAAGTCACTCGCTCAAGCATTCAAACCTAAAACAGAAACACTGTCTGAAGTCATTGAAGATGATGAAGACATAGCGGATGCTGCTGATAGGCTTAAATCAGCAAGAGAAAAGATAGACCATATCGATGATGTTCTAGCGAGATTACGTGGTTAATCATCTACTAGCATAGAAGTTTTGTATAACTTGAGTTACTGTTTGGATATCTCTAATATCACGTCTAAGTAAATCCTCAATGATTTTTTGTCTTTGATCTACATGCTTTTCAAATACATCAGGAGTTACTCCTGCTGCTTGACAAATAATTTCTCTAAGTTTAGAAGGAATACCTGTTTCCTCTATCCTGTCATTAGCAGCATTATACTTCCAAATAATGTTCAATCTAGGTTTAGTACCTTCCATACCTGCAATCTCAGCAACCTCTGTTATTTTTCTAACAGTACTGCCATTTACATGTAATCTGGCCTGAATGATTATCAAATCTAAACCAGTCAACATAATTGGTGGGACATTCATAGGTGGGTTAATCATTCTAGTTACTGTTTCTTGAGCAGTATTAGCGTGCAGAGAACCAAAAGAACCATCGTGACCTGTATTCATTGCAGTAAGTAAAGTAGCAGCTTCAGGACCTCTTACTTCACCAACGATTATTCTGTCAGGACGCATACGTAGACTGGATTTCAAACAATCATTCATGTCAACTTCAGGAGTTCCATCTGGCCTCTCTCTTCGGGTTTCCATCCTCAACCAGTGGTCGTGATAAACTTGCAATTCAGCTGTATCTTCTACAGTTAGCAACCTTCTATGCCAAGGAATATACATTCCTAGACAATTAAGAGTTGTTGTCTTACCAGAACCTGTTCCACCTGCAATAACAAAGTTTGCAGGTCGACTATCTAGACCTTCAATCCAAACCCACATCATAGCAGCAAGACGTGAATTTACAGTTCCAAATTTAACCAAATCAAGCATTGTAAGTGGATCCTCTCTAAATTTACGGATTGTCAAAGTAGGTCCATCAGGCGTGATTGGAGGAATTGTTCCATTTACACGAGAACCATCAGGGAGTCTGCCATCGAAAATTGGTACCATACCAGGGCCATCACCAAGAGGTACATTTGTAAAAGATGCTATATTTTTGGCAATTTGAATACCTGCATCATCATCAATCCATACATTGGTTCTACACATGCCATGGTCTCTGTGAGCCACTTTCACACATTGTGTACCTCCATTGTACATGACCTCTTCCAAATCATCGTCTTCTAATAAAACAGCTATATCTCCATATGGATTTGGTTCTATAGAACCATCTACATGATAGATAGGAGATGGGTGATTTGGCTCTAAATAAATTGTAACTCTACCATATTGTGCTAATACTTTTTCTGACATATTCTAACCTCCAATCATCTTTACTGCACCTAAATACAGACCCATTGATACCGCCATCCAAAATGGGAGCCACCAAAGGAAATCTTTCATTCTACCTAACATTCTGCCAGATACCAATGAAGCAATCGCAGAAGAAGCTGCGAAAAATAGAGCAAAAGTTTGATTGAAATCACCTATTTGGTAACCCTTATTGGCAGGAGCGAACAAACCTACGATGAATGCAATCAATACTGGAAGTCCAATACATACGAAAAGGATGATTAATATTCCCCTACCTTGTAGTTCACTTTCTCTTCTATTCATCAAATCATTCAATCTCTCATAGTCCATCGATAGATCCGAGAGAATACCTTGTAATGGCGCATCTTGCTCTATTGCAGTTTCAATTAGTACTGTTACTCTTTGCACCTGAGATGAGCGAGTTTTTGATGCGAATGCCGAAAGTGCAGCATCGAATGATGATGAATGACTTGATTCTAAAGTTTCTGTCAAAAGTTTTCCTAGAATACCTGGTGTATTTCTTCCCTGTTCCAACATAGCCTCTTGGATACCTCTTCCAGCCCCGACAGCGTCGGATAGTGATTCTAGTAAACCAGGAAGTTGATTTTCTATACTCCTACGGCGGTTTCTCTCAATTATTGGAGGAATTCCGCCTGCAGAAAAGGCAACTCCTAAAACAATTAAGATCAGCAATAACATCTGATCATTGAATGCTTCAAGGAAATCAAAAATCATAATATCACTACAACCCCGGATCTTTAGTATGAGCCTTTAGACCGATCATAATCATTCCAAAAAGAGTTGCAATGAGGCCTACATTAACCACTGATTGAATTGTAGATGCTGGAGGTAATTTCATGAAAGCCCCTAAATCTCCACTCATCAATTGTGGGATCAAACCAACAATTGCTAAAATAATTGGACCAATCATTCCTATGGATAATAATGTTTCAGGAACTCCGCTAAGGTCTTCGATGTACTTCTTAACATCTTCATTCCTATCTTCTTCCATTCTTTTACCTTGCTTTCTTAGAGTTTCTATCAAATCGGTATTTTGAGTTAGATTGGTATACATCGTGTTTAACAATCTTCTATATCCTTCAGATTCAGATTTATTCATCAAGCCTTTGATTTCCTTTTCCAATCCCTTAGATTTACCAGAGCGTAATTTTTCCATTATAGTTGAGAAGTCTTTGGAGATGATTCCATAACCCCCTGTACCAATTGTATGTATTGCAGCCTCAAGACCAACCCCTGATGACATCAATACATCCATAGTTCGTATAACGTAGAGAATTTCTCTTTTCTCCTCTAGCTTACGCATAATAAAACCTCAAACTATGTCTTCGATTAATTCAAATTTAAATGATTCATTAGAACCATCATATTCCATAGATGCAAAAACTACCTTCACATCTCTTTCTTCAAATGGGTCGTGGATACAAGGTTGGCCTGAGCGGAACATAGCTAATATTCTCTTGTACTCATCTAATTGCATTTCTCCACTGATAGTGTAGATAGCCGACTCAGAGCCTTCATCATGTAAATTATCGCCTTCCTCTCCACGTACAATTGTACGTGTCATTCTACGAGTTAATCTTACTTTGATATCTGCATTAGGTATGCGAACCCAATCAGCGCTAGTCGTGCCCGTAGCCGGGCGGATGAAGAAATCCATTCCTGCCATATAGTGACCTCTACAACAAGCACACAAGCGAAAGAACTTGAATGTGTTGGGGCAAATGTATTCAAGATACGATTCTAAACCATCCAAATGCCGGTTCATGAATAGAACCTTCATCAGATAAAACTTCTATCTTTTCTTCAGCAATTGAACGAGAAAAGCCTCTTGCAGATGCGTTTGTGATCAACGTTTCAAAGTCAACTCCTTCACCTTGGTCTAATTTCTTTATGATATCGAGTAATATGTCGCCAAGTTCATCCGAACCATCAGAACTCTCTTGTTCACCTTCTTGAACTGATACAATTTGCTGTTGAGGTGGAGTAGATGCAGCATCAATCTTACCTTCAGCAATATCAAGCGCTTGCAATATATTTAGATTATAATGTTCCAAATCAATATCACCATAGTGATTTCTTGAAGAGACCAATCCTTCGACTATATGGCTTGCAATACCCTGCTTAGTCAATGATTCAATAGTAGGTTCAAAGTCTAAGGAATCTGTAAAAGTTTTCATTCTCTCCAAAGTATCTTGACAAGTTCTGGTTAACCAAGTTGCGTACCGGTTACTATCTATTTCACAAGCCTCTTCTGGCCTAAGAGAGGTGTATATTGCACCTTCTTCAGTTTGGAATAAACGGGTCTTAGCCACCATTAGCATGAGTATTGGCTCTCCACTTTCTACCTTTGGAGATAGTTGTAAAGTAAGTTCCCTCATCGAATCAGAAGCATAATCTCCTACTGAGAAATAATGAACTCCAGATGGGTCTCTTATTTGTCCTTGGTAAAGTACAGAACCATTCGCTGTATCCCTAGGTTCTAGTCTTTCCAGTAGACCTGCAACTATTACTCGGTTAACTTTTGAACCCAATTTAGTAATTACAAATGAAGGGTCAAATTCACCTGAACCTTTCTCATTTAGGGTAGATTCACCAAATTCAGATGCTAGCATGTGCCAAGCAGGCTGTCTCTTGATTGAGCGTGATGGTTGCATTACTGAACCCCCCATTTTGCTCTTATTTCGGTAGATAATAAACCAGGGTCTTGGTCAACTAGTTCGGTTTTATCTGCTAGTAACATCGCACCTTGATCATCAACAATTGTTCTTCCAGAAGCCGATACTAGTTTACCTAATAGTTTACCTCTAAGCCTC
>NZXL01000076.1 GCA_002697705.1 Methanobacteriota archaeon | reverse complement strand
CTCGTGAAAGGCCACCTACTCAGTCTAACTGGTGGTTTATTAGAACTGCATCAATACTGCGTAAGGTTGCCAGAGACGGGCCTGTTGGTGTGACTAGTTTAGCTCAAAAATATGGTGGCCAACAGGATAACGGCGTTATGCCAAATACTCCCGGCGTTGCATCCAGACATATTATCAGAACTTCTTTACAACAACTCGAAGAAGCAGGGCTTGTAGAAAAAGTACCTACCAAAGAAGTAGATTCCGAAGATGGTAAAGTTCAACTTTATGCAGGAAGAAGAGTTACTTCTGCAGGACATAAGTTACTAGATTCCATAGCACATGCTAACAGAGCAGCAGCAGACGAAATGTATCCTGGTCTTTCAAAGTATTAATCGGGCGTGAATTAGGTGGTAAGTATGTCAGCATCAAACGATGATGAATTGGCAATGCTTAGACATCAACGTAAGTTAGAACTTCAAAAGCAAATTGAGGCACAAGCATCAAAGCAAGTTGAGGCTGAATTTGCAGAACAAAAGAAGCAAATTGAGAATTCGGCAATAGACTCAGCAATGAAAAAACTACTAACTCCTGATGCAAGATCTCGTTTAGCAACAATTTCATTGGCTACTCCAGAAAGAAGTAATCAAATCAAGCAAAGTATCATTCATATGTATGAATCTAAATCATTTAATCCCCCTATGTCTGATGAGCAACTGAAAAGTTTGCTATTATCCCAATCGAAGAGCCGCCATAGTGCGTCAATCCGTAGAATCTGAGAAGGTGCTCGAACATGTCAAGAAATAAACCAGCAGCCAAAAAAATACGCCTGATGAAGGTGCAGAAGCAGAACAGACGTGTCCCTGTATGGGTCATGTTGAAGACCGACCGAAATACAGTATCGCATCCTAAGCGACATCACTGGAGACGCAGTAAGCTGCAACGATGAGGTGTATTATTATGGCAAGACCTAACGAATCAGAATTAATAGTGCCTTTGAGACATGCTTGGAATATTACTAGGTTCAAGCGCGCACCAAGAGCAATGCAAATAATCAAAGATCATGTAATCCAACATCTGAAAGTAACTGAAGATGAGACTGTTTACATCGATCCATCCGTCAATGAGCACATATGGTCGAGAGGCATAGAGAATCCTCCACGTAAGGTTCGATTGCAAGTGATTAGACACGACGATCCAGAGTTTCCAATAGAAGTAAAATTGTTTGAGGAGTGAATAGTATGGGAAATATTAGACCGAGTTTTATTAAAATTAGAGCCATCGCACTCGTAGAGCAACATCGAGAGAAATTTACAGATGATTTCGACCACAACAAAATAGTAGTCTCTCAGTTGACTGATGTCAATTCAAAGAAACTTAGAAACTGGATTGCTGGATACGTCACTAGATATCTTCAAAGAAGAGTCGATTAGTGAGGGTTTAGCGTGTCAGTGCGCATAGATTGGGACAGACATCCTGTAAGTGTTCATTCTCAGAGCAAGGATGAATTAGAGCAATTAATTGATTTTCTTAAGAATAAATATTCTGTTAGAAAGCGTTCTCTAGTAATGGATGATAGAGAAAGTGGCGGATATCTATTTTTTATCTATCAACCTTGTGACCCAAGATGGATCGCTGAACATATTGGTTCTAATGGTGATTAAATGGGTGATAGACAGAGCCTGCCATTACCGAAAAGTAATTATCAATTAGTTATCATTTTGATTGGAACTTCTCACCCAGGTAACTTAGGTGCTATTTGCCGTAGTATGCTCAACTATGGATTTGAAAATCTTCGCCTAGTAAATCCAAAATGCGACCATCTTGATGTTGAAGCGAGAAACCGAGCAAAGCATGCAGGAAGTATTTTACAACAATGTGAAGTGTACAATAGCCTCGAAGAATCTATCAGTGATTGCTCACTTGTAGTAGGAACTTCAGGTAAGAGAGAAGTTGGAACAAAAACATCATTCCGTCATTTCACATATCCTTGGGAGTTTTCTCAACGCATCTTTGAATTTAATGGAAAAGTAGCCTTGGTTTTTGGAGAAGAAGGAAAAGGCATGTCTACAGATGAGTTAGACATGTGTGACTTTTTGACAACTTTACCAACATGGGAAGGCTATCCTATCGCTAATCTATCACATGCAGTAAACGCTTTTGTCTATGAATTACACAAACTTAGGGTCATCCACAGTCAGGGTGATGACAAAAGTATGCCAGACATTGTCCCATTAGAGCGTTCGATAAATGCAAATTTACGGGATATATTAGTCAAAGGTATTGGTGAACTTTCTAAGGCATTGCCAGGAAATGAAGAGCGTAAATCAAGTTTTAAGAATTCTATGATACGTTCAATCATGCTCTCGATGCCAACTGAAGATGAGGCTACAAGATTAATTGGCGGAATTCTTGATGCCACTACAGCACTGCAATATGTGGACGGAAATGAAGAATGGATAAGCCGTAGGCGAAGAAAGATTGAGCCAGATTTAGAAGAATAATTATGGTCGCCAAGTAGCAATGCTCTTCGGAGTCTCACGAACATGCATTGCTACAAGTTTCAACCTATTTCCATATGCTGTAGAAATTAAATGCTCGATCTGTTCAAATGCCCATTTAGCTAAATTTTCTGCTGTTGGGATAAAATCAACAATTACTGTCCGATGCTCATCCCCCATAAGTTCCAGAGCACTCAAGGCTAATTCATCTCCTTGATAAACCACAAATGCATGGTCAACTACATCATGTATATGTATGGTCAATATCTCACTGATATCTGAAAAATCCATCAGCATACCTTCCTCAGAAACACCTTTCTGAGTCACAACATCACCTTCGATTTCCGCTTCAAATCTGTATCGGTGACCATGCATATGCTTACACTTACTCTTATGATTTGGAACTCTGTGCCCAGTATCTGTTTCTACGTATCTTCTAATATATGTCGTCATATTGTTTCCTCCTCGAAAATTAACGATGCTGAATTTATACAATATCTTTCTCCACCAAATGAACGAGGGCCATCTTCGAAAACATGCCCTAAATGTGCATCACATTTTGAACATCGAACTTCAATTCTCATCATACCCATACTATTGTCTGGTATCCTTAATATTCCAGCATCTTCACTCTCGCTATGGAATGCTGGCCATCCGCAACCTGAATCATATTTATTCGATGATGTAAATAACACATGGTCACAACAAATACATCGATAAACACCATCACGTCTCTCTTTATCATAGATTCCAGTAAATGCTCTTTCGGTACCACCTTGTCTTGTCACCATATATTGTAATTCAGTCAATTTTTCCCGATAGTATTCATCCTTATGTCGCATTTCTACTTCCACTGCGTTTGATAGTACTACTTCCCATGAGTCAATATATTCAACTGGATCTATGCGTCCTATTGCTTTGAATGCTAATATACGCTCAATATCAGCTCCACTTTTACCCGAACTCCTACCTTCAGAATCTGGATTATATGAGGTATTAGTATTGGAAAAGATTGTATCAAAATCGATTTCTAGTTCCTCACATGATTTTAGTGCATCTAATAGAATAGATTCTTTATCGCCGTCGATATATGGCAGTTCAAAAGATACCTTTTCACTATCCCAATTTCCGATTTGGAAGGCGTGTTCGAGTGCATTATAGAATTGAGGCCTACAATCTGGATAAATAGCATGGTCACCAGAGTGAACTCCCAAAGCAATTTTGACATTTGTATTATTTTTAACCGCTATCGACAGAGCATATCCATACAATATTGAAGAAAAAATAGCATTACGATTTGGAACTACTGTTGATTTCATCTGTTCCTCTTCATAATGCCCCTCCGGGACATCAGAACCATCATTTAGCAATGAACTGTTGAATATCTTCATAGCACCTTCTAAATTTACAATTTCATGTACAACTTCAAAACTTTTGGATTTTAGATACTCGATATTTAGTTCCGATCTATCGACTTCAACCCTGTGCTTCTGCCCATATTCATATGATATGCAGTATACTTTATGACCCTCATTTAGAAGTCTAAGAAGCAATGACGTAGAATCCATTCCTCCACTTAGAGCCATTACCGCGATTTTCATTAGTCTACCCCCATCCATTTATGTGTCTGAAGGGATAATCTCCACCCAGGATTCTTTTTGACCAGTTCTTCAACTGCTGCAAAGTTCTTACCATTCTCTTCAACTGACATGCTTTCAATATAGCAGGGTTGTAAGTAAAGGTGTGTAAATCCATCTTTCAAATCATCATACATCGATAAGTCTTGACCACAGTAAACTACCTTTAATTCATGACCTGTTGTTTGAGAAATTTTACTATTTGGATATAATTGGTCTTTGGGTGAAACACAGATCCAGTCAATAACGTCAGGCACCTCAATAGTTCCATTTGTTTCAACAGATAGGTTTAGATTATATTTCTTCAATTCATTTCCAATGGTTTCTAAATCTTGTAGACAAGGTTCCCCTCCAGTGAATATCACTCGTTCGCAACCATAAGAGAGAACCTGTTTGACAATTTCTTCTAACTCCATCTCTTCATAATCAAGGAAATTAGTATCGCACCATTCACATCTTAGATTACAATTGCCAAATCTCACAAAAACATGGGGCTTGCCCATATGATATGCCTCTCCTTGTACAGAGTGAAATATTTCGACAATAGGGTAAGTCGTAATAATAATCCCTCTGTATTCATGTATTGTTTCAAAGTGGTTTTGATTGAATTAATTGCATCAATTCCTGTCTTGCTTCTTGCTTATCAAAAAATACTCCACGCATTGCTGATGTAGTCATTACAGCGTTTTGTTTCTTCACACCTCTGCATCGCATGCAACCGTGTGATGCTTCGATAATCACGGCAGCACCAAGTGGTGATAAGTGAGATTCTAAATCATCAGCAATTCCTTTTGTTATTCGCTCTTGGTTTTGCAACCTCTTCGAATGTAAATCAACAATTCTTGATAGTTTACTTATTCCAACGATCCTGTCAACTGGTATGTAAGCAACATGAGCTCTACCATTGAATGGTTGCAAATGATGTTCGCATGTCGAATGAAATTCTATGTCTCGAAGTAAGACGATACCATCGTATCCTTCTCCATTGAATGTCGCATCTAATATTTCACCTGAATCTTCATTATATCCAGAAAAAATTTCATCCCAAGAATCTACAACTCTCTTTGGAGTAGAGAGTAGTCCTTCACGTTTGTAATCCTTTTCTAAATATGAAAGTAGAGTGCTAACAGCCTCCATTGCATCTTCTCTTGTAGTCATCATAAATCTCCCCCATTTTTCCTTCCATGCCTCGAATCAATGTCATCTAGTTGGTCGAGTAATTTTCTACAAGCTGTCCTTATTGCATCGGCCAGGCTAACGAATTTCCTTTCGTCTCCAACATGTAATCTTAGATCACCGATAATCTCAGCAGGCATGTCAAGTGACACTTTGGGCATGACTAATCCTGTCTACAAGTATTAATTAATATTACTACAGTATTACCAGAGTATTATTTGACACAGGTTTTGAATTAATTACTAATTACAAAAAGCGAATGTTGAATAGTCTCCGCCAATGGAGAATGGTTGATGACAGTAATGATTGACACTGACGGAATTATGTCGAAGTTGTACGCCATAAGAGAAAATAGTGGTACTATGGATACTGCTGGACTTTCCGACGATATAATTATACAATTCTGTAAAGTTGATAATACTCTTATAACTGCTATAAGCGAAGGATATGAGAATCATAAAGAACTAGTAGATTCGATGGGTAATGATTTGATGATGATGGAAGAGAAATCATTAGTGGAAGATCTGCAAAGTGATATTGTAAATTTTTATGCCCCAGCAACTGTGAATCCATACGTTGCTCTTTCAGCGAAAGGACCTTGGATAGTAACTTCGCACGGAGCAGTAGTCCATGATAATGGTGGATATGGGATGCTAGGTGCGGGACATGGCCCGGATTCTGTAATTTCAACTATGTCTAAAAATTGGGTTATGGCCAATGTTATGACCCCTTCATTTAGTCAGAAGAGATTATCAGAAGCCCTCAAAGTAGAACTTGGCCATACTAGAGGTAGTTGCCCTTTTTCTAAGTTTATTTGCATGAATAGTGGCTCTGAGTCCGTAACTGTGGCTCTGAGAATTGCTGATGTTAACGCTAACAGAATGACTTCTAAAGGTGCCAAATATGACGGATACCCAATCAAGATGGTGTCAATTGTTAGGAGTTTTCACGGACGTACCGACAGACCTGCTCAAATATCTCACTCATGCATGTCAGGTTATGATGAGAATCTTGCAAGTTTCCAAAACCGTGACAATTTAATCCTAGTTCCTGCCAATGATATTGAATCTCTTCGTAAGGTGTTTCAACGCTCTATTGATGAAAAATTCTTTATCGAATTATTAGCAGTTGAACCAGTGCAAGGTGAAGGGAATCCTGGGCAGTGCATCACCAGAGAGTTCTATGATGAAGCGCGTAAACTAACTCTTGAACATGGTTCTATGTTTTTGGTTGATTCAATTCAAGCAGGTATTAGAGGTCAAGGATGTTTGTCAGTTATCGATTATGAAGGTTTTCAGGATGCTGAAGCACCAGATCTTGAAACATGGTCAAAAGCAATCAATGCTGGCCAATATCCTTTGTCTGTATTGGGAATGAATGAGCGAGCAGCATCCATGTATGTTGTTGGAATTTATGGAAATACAATGACTACCAATCCGAGAGCGTTAGAGATTGCGGTATCAGTTTTGGAGCAAATGACTCCCGAATTACGCAATAACATAAGAGATAGGGGTGTTGAGTTTGTTACTAAACTAAAGAAATTAGCTGAGGAATTGCCAGGTACCATAACCAAGGTTCAAGGGACTGGTCTTCTGGTTAGTGCTGAATTAGACCCTTCACGTTTCCCAGTAGTGGGTTTCGATGCTGTTGAACCTTGGTGCAGAAGACGTGGACTTGGGGTAATACATGGTGGAATCAATGCGCTAAGGTTCACACCCCACTTTAGAATTACATCAGGTGAGATCGATATGATAATCGATATTGTCAGAGATGCCATCAAGGCATTTTCATGAAAGACTTGTGACAATGTCTTCTCGGCCAAACTGCTTAGCTGCATAGTAGGCCGCCATCAATGCATACAATAGCGAAGTACCAAACCAAATAGCAATGTGTTCAACTATTACTCTATCCATCAATAATTCTCTTAATGCCAATAATACATTTACTACAGGCACTGCAAACCAGAAATTCTCAATGCCGTCTAAATTTATTACTTGAGTAAATAATGCTGGGAATATTATCAAAATAATTGCTGGCCCAAGAATAGACCCTGCCTCTTTGACGCTATGCGAGCGCATGGCCAAAGCTAATTCTAGTGCGACAACCATTACTGCAAACAGCATTATTGAAATCACTATCAACATTATAGCCTCCATGGAAAGGTCAGGTATTCCAATTATACTAGATGATGCAAGATATCCAATGGCAAATAACAATCCAAAAATCTGTAAAATTACACCAACACCTGTAATTGTAGCAACTCCAAGCCATTTTCCTAGTAGAAGTTCATTTCTAGTGCATGGCAAACTTAGCAAAGCCTCCAATGTACCTCTCTCACGCTCACCCGCCGTCATATCAATCGAAGGTTGGATAGCACTTGAAAAGGTCCAAACTGCTAGTACTAATGGGATAAATAGAGATAATACCATTCCAGCCTGTTCTCCTTGGGTTGCAACATCGCCTTGGGAAACATCTCCATCCCATCTAACGGGGTTGAGAGTTGAATTTACATCGAGGCCTTGTTCTGAAATAATCCGCTTAGTCTCATTATTCTCCCAAGTAATCAACCCTTCAATGATACGACTCCTAGCTTCATTAGAACTTTCAGATGTCGAAATATGTATGATTGCATAATACCATACATCATCTCTTTGTTCAAGTCTCAAAATTGCATCAATAGATAAACTGCGCAATCTTTCAATGTCATCTCCTGGATCTGATAATGGTTCTACACTGGATAAATTTTCTTGGATAATATTAATCGAAGATGAATTGAATTGTACGATTAAATTTTCAGGAGTATCATTAGACTGTATGACTACGTCTACGATAATTGAATCTAATTCAGCAGCCTCAGATTCAAGCAATAGTGGAAACATAATGAATAGAAGAGGGAACATTAGTATTGGAATTACGATAATTGCAATTATTGTTCGCCAATCTCTGGTGAATTCAACAACCTCTTTCTTGGCAATCGACTTTACTCTGTTAAATGACCCGTTACTCACTTGAATCATCTCCTAAAACAGTTTTCGGGGTTTTTGGAGTGAATAATCTCCTCCACCAACGAGTAAACTTACCTTCCGATTCAGAGTCATCATTACGTGGACGTGCTTTTTCTTGAGTGAGCGATACATATGCTTCTTCCAAGTTTTTCGAATCTGTATCTTCTAGTAATTTATTTGGAGAACCATCCGCTTGAATGTCTCCATTGTGTATTATTATAATTCGATCACAAACTTGTTCTGCTTCTGCTAATTGATGCGTAGAATAAACAATTGTTCCACCTTCATCCCTTAGTTGTTTAACAAGTGCGCGCACTGTTCTTGCACTAGTTATATCAAGTCCAGCAGTTGGTTCATCGAGTAGTAATACACTTGGTCCGTGAGCTAAAGCACGTAATAGTGCTGTTTTTTGTTTCATACCTCTGGAAAAACCCTTGGTATGTCGTCCAAGGTTTTCTAACATGTCTAAATGCTTAGCAAATCTAGAAGTTCTGTTCCATGAATCATCATCACTAACTCCATGCATCCTACTGTGATATCGTATATTCTCCCAGGCGGTAAGTCGTGAATATAAGCCAGTTGATTCAGGAACAACACCTAGTCTCTGTCGCATTTTATCAACAGGAGTTCCATCATCAAGGCACACTGTACCTTTGGTTGGTTTGTAAACACCCGACATTAATCTAAGCAATGTTGTTTTTCCAGCACCATTACTTCCAACAAGTCCAACTACTTCACCTGATTTAATTTCGAGGGAAATTTCTCTAAGTGCATCAACTTCACCAAAACTCTTCGAGACATTGGATATTGTCATTAGAGTTTTAGACATAAATCATATCAACTCGCTCGACCTTGTTCAATAGCGTCATTTAATCCAGGATGTTTTAATTCAATATTTCTAGCACGATCTAATTGTTGCCTTAATTGAGAGTGAATCTCCTTTTGAGATACTCCCATATCGATAAGATGTGCAATCATCTCAAATGCTCCTTGTATTGCTCCAGCATCGAGATAAGCATCATTGGTAATATTCTTGTTCATTCTCAGTGATTCCAATCTTTTAGATAAGAAAGAAGCCTCTCTCTTAACCCTAGGTCCATCGATGTGGGAAAGGGCAATCAAATGGTCGATACAGGTTCGCATGTTATCATTTATCCTTAGGTAGATTATGGTTGTTATGATTTTAATCATATTGAGTTAGTTCTACTAGAACGCCTCCAGTAGACTTCGGATGTACAAAAGCAATATGCTTTCCACCTGCTCCAATCCGTGGCTCCTCATCTATCATTGAGACTCCATTATCTTTCAGCAATGAAATCATTTCAAGCAAATTTTCCACTCTAAAACAAATCTGTTGAATCCCAGGCCCTCTTTTATCTAGAAATTTCCCAATAGGTGTATCGCTAGATGTAGGTTCTAATAACTCGACTTTAGGTGATTTTATCGACGGATTAGATTTCGAAGTATCAAAGAATCTTGTCTTTACTCCTTGGTCTTCAACTATTTCATCTTCATCGCCTTGAAGTAGGCCTAATAAATTCCAGAAAACCGATGATTCATCCAAATCATGTGTGGCAATTCCAATATGGTCAAGATAAATTTTCTTAGTCATAATTTCACCTAAAACCCACTAGGAGCCATCCATGTTCCGAATTCCTGTTTCATAGAATTCATAATTTCACCTAAGGTGCAATCAACTCTAAGCGCACTCATTACAAGTGGGAATAAGTTATCATTTGTTTGACAAGCCTTTGTAATGCTCTCTAGAGCGATATCAACCTCGGATTGATTTCTATTTTCCCTCCACTTTGATAATTTGTCACATTGATTTTTTTCTACCTCTGCATTGATTGACATTGGTTTATGTTGAAGGTTTTCCTCCATGACTCCATGGTTTACCCCAACAATTTTCCTAACTCCGCTCTCGACTTCTTTCAAATGCTTGAATGCCGAATTATGGATCTCTCTTTGTTGCCAACCCTCTTCGATTGCAGCCATTGCACCACCCATTTTTTCAATAGTGGAGATTTGTTCCATTGATAAATCATAAATTTTCTGAGTCAGGGTTTCAACGTGATATGACCCTCCGAGTGGATCTGCTACATCAGCAGCCCCACTTTCTTCAGCAATTATTTGCTGAGTTCTAAGTGCAATTGTGGCGCTCTCTTCAGTGGGTAAGCCTATTGCCTCATCATATGAATTCGTGTGAAGACTTTGAGTCCCACCACAAATTGCCGCTAAGGCTTGTATTGTAACTCTTGAAATATTGTTCAGTGGTTGTTGGGCAGTTAGACTCACACCAGCCACTTGAGTATGGAATCTAAGCATGCTTGATTTAGGATGTTTGGGGTTATATCTGTCATTCATCAAATCATACCACAACTTACGCGCAGCTCTAAACTTTGAAGCCTCTTCAAAAAAGTCATTATGACAATTAAAAAAGAAAGATAGTCTTGGTGCAAAACTATCAATATCTAATCCTGCTTCTATTGCCGCATCTACGTAAGCTAGGGCATTTGCAAGGGTAAAGGCTACCTCTTGAACAGCAGTACAGCCTGCTTCTCTGATATGATATCCTGAAATAGAGATTGTATTCCAATTTGGTATACTTTGGGAACAATATGAGAAAATATCTGTAATTAGACGCATACTTGGTTTTGGCGGGAAAACATATGTGCCCCGAGCAATATATTCTTTGAGAATATCATTCTGAATAGTTCCTCGAATTTGATCAGTATTTACTCCCTGTTCTTCGGCAACTATAGCGTACATAGCTAGAAGTACCATTGCTGGAGCATTAATTGTCATTGAAGTACTAACTTTGCCCAATGGAATGTCGTCAAATAATTCCCTCATATCATCTAATGTAGAAATTGATACTCCTACCTTACCGACTTCTCCAAGAGATAATTCGTCGTCTGCATCCAATCCTAATTGAGTTGGTAAATCAAAAGCTACCGAAAGCCCTTTTTGTCCGCGCTCAAGTAATAACTTGAATCGCTCATTTGTCTCCTTTGCACTAGAAAAACCAGCATATTGCCGCATAGTCCATAGCCTAGACCTATACATTGTCGAATAAATTCCTCTAGTGTAAGGAGGGATGCCAGCATTAGGGGTTTTTGATGCATCAGTGCCGGATTGCTCCATAGAATATTGATCGGGATTCATGGGCAAATCAATGCCAGAAAGTGTCTCCCAGACTTCACGACGCTGTTCAGCCATAGCCATTCCAAGTGCTGACGATTCATCAAGCCTACTGTATCAACAGCAACCGTCATCATTGCAAGTTTTTGCAGGTTGAGCCTCAGGTTGTTGTCCGCTAATACCGTGAGCATGGCCGTGTTGAATTTCTTCTTCTGTTGCATCTCTTACTTCTATAACTTCAACATTAAATGTTAATGTTTTACCCGCAAGTGCGTGATTAAAGTCAGCAGTAACTGATTCATCATCAAGTTCAATTATAGTGAAAGGAGCAGGTCCGTGAGGCATTTGTGCCACTAGTTGAGTTCCAACTTCTAATTTCGCAGATTGTTCGAGTTGTGCGAATTGCGCTCTTGGAATTTTCATCATTGCTTCTTCTTCTCTATCACCATAGGCTCTATCAGGTGATAATGTAAACTCTCTTTTTTCACCAGTCGATGCACCTATTAATTCTTCTTCGAATCCTGGAATCATTTGACCATGACCGACTAAGAAGGATAAGGGTTCTCGACCTTCGCTTGAATCAAAAACTTCTCCACTATCAGGTAAAGTTCCTGTATAATGTACGCTTACTACCATGTTTTTACTAATTTTTTCTACCATATCTTCACCTTCTTGTTGTCATACTTTTTATTTCACTGATTAATGATTTTGCTACCTCTTCGGTAAGGATCAATTCATCGAGTTTTTGATTGATAAATTCGATTGCTGAATCAATACTTGTCCTTTCTCCCTTTGCAATAATCTGGCCTAAAACGTTAGACCTGTGCTCTTCTGGAATATTTGGGTCATCTAGTAAATCTCTAGCAAAATATTTGAACGCCAAAATCTTTTGGCGATTCAACTTCTTTTCCATTTTTTGACGGCCGCCACCTTTCTTATCCATTCTACGCTTACGTTTGCGGCGATCGCCAGTAACAGATGGTTTCTTGGTCTGTTCAACCGTTTTGAAAACATTTTTTGCACCTTTTGAAACTTCATCTAATTCAGATTTAAGTCCTTCATCTATTACTTCTTCTTTGACATTAGTGATTTCTTCTTTGGTGACCTCTACATCAGCAGCGATTGATTCTACTTGAGGTATTTCATCAGCTACAGTTGAAGCAATTTCTTGATACTTTTTATTTGCCTCTGCTGTTTTTCGATTTAGTTCTTCGCGAATGTCAGACTTTACCTTTTCTTCAGCATCAATTTTTTTCTTGACAATTATTGTTGGCTCTGATAATTGAACGGTTTTTTGCTCAGCCTCAGTAGTGACGATTTTTTCATTTTCCAATTGCTTTGCAGCCTTTTTTTGCATTTCTGCCAGAGTATTGTTTGTATTCCTGGTTTGGTTTTTAACAGGCGCTTTCGATGTAGCGAGTTCCTCTCTCTTACGCATATTGGCACGATCTGCTTGACGCTTATTTCTCTCAGCAGCAGCATTACGCGCAAAAGGATTCAGAGGCAAATCTTTCTTCCTTCTACCAGCGATATAGCATTCCCCTAATATAAGCCCTAAGACGACCTCTTAAAACAATTGGCTTCAAAAACATCCTTATGCCCAAGTGATTGGTGTTTGGTCTGTCCTTAGATACTGATCAATGGCACTCTTCTCGAGTAAAGTAATTCTACCAACTTTTTGTTCTAGCCAACCAAGTCTTGCAATCATTGTCCCATTGTCTATGCAATACATTCTAGGCGGTGCGAAAGATTCAGAATCTCTTTCCTGAGACATAACTTCACACATAGAGCGTAATCGATTATTACAAGCTACCCCTCCTCCAAGAAGAAGTTCACTTTTCCCAGTGTGAGACAATGCCCTCTCTGCAACTTCGACACAAGCAGAAAATACATGTTCTTGCAATGACCAGCAAACAGAACCTAAGGAGTGTCCATTTTCAACTAATTTTAATGCAGCAGTCAAAACTCCAGAGAATGCTAAGTCCATACCTCTAACAGCATAAGGTAATTCTAAACCTTCCATACTGTGATTAGGATTGTCTTTAAGCCATTCTGCTGCTAATTTTTCTATTACCGGGCCACCAGGGAATGGGATTCCTTGCGCTCTTGCAAATTTATCTAGCATATTACCGATTCCAATGTCGAGAGTTTCACCCAATACACGATAACGCCCCTCTAGTCGTGCGATGACCTGAGTATTTCCTCCAGAAACATATAGCAAAACAGGGTCGTCACAACCACATTGTTGCCTTCCAATTTCAATATGTGCTACGCAATGATTAACTCCAATCAATGGAGCATCTAATCTATTGGATAATCCTCTAGCAATCGATGCACCAATACGTAGACAAGGACCTAATCCCGGGCCTTGGGAAAATGCAATATTGGAAATATCACTTGGCTGTAAATTGTTTTCTGAAAGTATTCTTCTAAATAGTTCAGGTGCTACTTCCTTGTGATGATCAGCAGCTTCTCGTGGATGTATGCCTCCTTTATCTGGTTTTACGGTATCGGAAATAGATGGAAAAGGAATACCTTCTCTATCAACTAAACCGAATGACAATGTGTGCGCTGTTGACTCGATGCCCAGAGTCCATCCATCACCGCTCATGGTTGACCCAAAACGGCATTATTCTTGAACCCTCAGCATCTAGCGCTAGTTATGCGGACAATTTTAGTCGATATTGGCCCGCTTGCACATTTGTCAGGGGATGGCCCTTTGACGGGCTTAGCAATGAGTGATGAAAAGTCATTAATCTCTTTTGAAAAAGGAATAGTTATAGAAAACGACCAAATAATTAAAATTGGCAATTCAAGTGAATTAGTCGAAGAATATGGAGCACCAAACACAGAATTGTCTGAATTATCAAAAAATACGATTTCAAATGATAGGATTGTATCACTAAACGGTCGTGCCGTTATTCCCGGATTAGTAGATTCTCATTCACATATAATATGGTCTGGTGACCGTTCCCGTGAAGTCAGATGGAAGTTGAATGGGAAAAGTTATTCGGAAATTGCTTCGATGGGTGGAGGGATAGTTTCGACTGTAAACCATACAAGGAAATCTACTGACTCAGAATTATTCAACCTCGGCAAGAAGCGCCTACAATCAGCATTTAGGAGCGGCACTACACACATAGAATCAAAATCAGGCTATGGTCTAAATGTGGAAACGGAACTAAGATTACTTGAAGTTTCAAAAAAACTTTCTCTTTGTCCAAATTTACCATCTATGGACCATACTTGGCTTGGCGCACATGCCATTCCAAAAGGAGTAACTCATAACGACTATTTTGAGTCACTAATATCTGAACAATTACCTGCTATTTGCGAACAAGGAATTGCTCGCTCTACAGATGTTTTTTGTGAGCCGGGTTGGTTCACAGTTGAAGAATCCGAAGAAATTCTACGTCAATCGAAAAAGGCTGGTCTTGATTTGAGATTGCATATAGATGAGTTCACGGATGGTGGCGGTGGAGACTTAGCTGCAGAAATGAAAGTCGAAAGTGCAGATCATGCTCATTACACAAATGATGAGGCTAGACATAAGATGAATGCTGCAGGAGTAAATACTGGATTCTTACCTGGTACGCCATATTCAATGGGAGAGGATTGGCCAGATTTCAATAAAATGGTCGAAGATGATTATGTTTGGTCAATTGCCTCAGACTTTAATCCAAATAATCAAATCTTGAGTATCCCCTTCCTTTCATCACTACTAGTTAATCGATGTAGAGTCGATCCCTTAGTTGCACTAGTATGCTCCACACGCAATCCTTCTGAAACAACACCACACCCCACTGGAATGAAACATGGGCGAATCGAGGAAGGTTCCGTTGCTAATTTGAATATACTAGATTCCAATAATTGGGAATCATGGTGTACGCGTCCTTCGGACACTCCATTCATTGGGACTATCGTTGAGGGCAATTATATCAAACATTGAATAATATTTTAATCTTGATTGAAAAGTAAATAATATAAATAAACTTTGAAAGATAAGTAGGTTGAAATCATGGTAAGAATTTTAGAAACTGTAGTTTGTTCTGCCAAACCAGGTAATGAAGCTCGCTTGGAAAGAATGCTTTCATCGAGAGTAGAGTTTAGAAATCGCCAAGATGGTTGTGTTCGTTCTTGGTATGCAAAATCCTCAGATGATGATTATCTATTTATTTTCCAATCTGTTTTCGATAATAGAGAATCTATGAAATTAATTTCAGAACAATCTCAGCAAAAACTAGACACTACTGATGGTGGAGTTCAATCATGCCTAATTGGCCCTCCTTTAGTAGGCATTTTCGATATCGAAATAGATATTTTCACGGGATCATGATTATTCACTAATTTTTAGTTATGCTATGTGTCGTATAACATACATTATGCGACATTGCCGAGGTAATAATATTTTAATTGAGAAATTAAATAATAAAAATAGACTCTCAGTGTAGCGTTTAATGGCATGCTAAATCATCTCAACATGCAAAGAAATGTAATTTCCGCATCCAAAGTACCCCCTAATAGCAATAAATTGGACTTTTTGCCCTTTTCGCTCCCAAGCTTAAGGAAGGTTTCAAATTAAATCACCTTTTACGACCTTTTGATACTATGTCAGAACAAATATCCGGATACTGTTTGAAGTGCAAAACTTATGGTCCAATAAAAAATGGTAATTTGATTAAAATGAAAAATGGAAGAGTNCGAATGGGTGGTTTTTGCTCTCANGAAGGATGNACTGGNAAAATCTCTAAGATCGTNAGTTGANTGCNTACCGATGTGNTTTAATACACCCTCGATTTAGGACGGATTCCTAGGGCTCGTGGTCTAGGGGTTATGACGTCGCCTTGACATGGCGAAGATCGAGAGTTCAATTCTCTCCGAGCCCACCATGACTTAACGAATAGTGTCATTTCAAGCACAAAAATAATATTTGCTTTTTGAAAGGAGTTAAGTTAAAAATCATAACTCTTCAGATTTTGGTAAATCAGATTTATTTGATTCAATAGAACTCTCATCCAAATCATCCTCTTCCATACTAAAATCGGTTGACCCGCCAGACCATTCTCGTACACTTTCGCTTTGCTCAAACTTTTCATCAACAATCTCACCTTTTGGTCCTAAAGAGTAAGCACTCGGCTCAACTACTACAGGCTCTACAGGTTGGGTTATTGGAGGCGCATCACGTTCTACAAGGTGAGCTCCAGAGTGAAAAGTCCCACACCCGAGGCATCGGAAGATTCCTTTTTGATCAATACATCCACAATTAGGACATATTGAAAGGTCACTAAAAGCGTCCAACTTATCTTTAGACATTTTAATCTTCTAAAAACATGTCATCTTGATAACCAGTGACTAAATCACCAGTTCCATCTTCTTCAATGGTCACTAGATTTTCGTCATCATCGAACTCTACTATTACTCCAAAGATTTCTTCGTCGTCTAGCACTAATCCGACATGTGAGCCGATATCAATTTCATCATCTTCAACTTCTTCATCATCAATTATTTCTTCCACTTCTGATTCATCATCTGCATCATCAGAATCCAATTCTTCGTCATCGGTTTCTTCTTCATCTTGTGAATCGTCATCGGAATCCTCTGATTCCTCATCAACTTCTTTACGCTCTTTTTCGGAATCTCTAATTGCTTTGGCTCTGGCTCTCCAGCCTGGAACTATCGACAAGTGAGTAAATAATGAACTTACTAAACCTAAACTGCCTAGTATTATGAACAATATACCATCCCAATAGAATCCTGCTGGCATAGATGAGGATTCACCTGCTAAAGGAGTTAGAGAATTCTTACAGCCATCGGTTTGAACTGTGTCAACACAGGGATATATGTCGCCTTCAAAGTATAACTTTTCACCATCATCATACAATCCAGTTTCAGTAATTAACTCGATATTTCCGCCTTCCCCACTAACGAAAGGAGCCAATGAACCATTAACTATCCACATTACAATGAATATGAACAAACCTGCATGTATCAATGGCCAGAAAACATCATTCCATTTCTTCGACATCATACGCGATTGCATCTTACTAGGGAATTCTACCTTAGAAGACAAACTTGTTTCTTCATCTTCAGAATCCTCATATTCTTCCAGATTTTCTATGAATTCATACATGTCGATGAAGCCGTCTCCATCATCATCCAATCTTTCGAATAGATGGTCCATTTCTTCATCACTCAGGGATTCTTCAATGAAAGACTCTACTTCAGAACGTAATTCGTTAATATTGATGTTACCGTCACCATTCTTATCCAGTTGCCTGAACACTCTACCGGGATTTGTGCCTGCATCATCCATTGCTTCAATCAATATTGAGACAGGATCTCTCATGCCACCAGATTTATCAGATTTAATATCCAAATCAAGAGATTCTAGTGCATTGACTAATTCCATAGGATTTACTCTTCCATCGGAATCTTCATCAAGCGATTTCAGTATTTCAAAGACTTCTGTGGGTGATAATTTATCTCCTGAAAGTTGTTCTATACCCTTTTGTAATTCAGGTCCATCTATAAGGCCATCATCGTCTAAGTCCATTGCTTCGAAAACTTCGCGAATAGTCATTCCACCTTGAGATGCAGCAACTCCGAGTCTGTGCATTGGTGATTGTTCAGTAACTTCTTCAGGATCCTCTACTGCTTCTTCAACGCTTTCATCTTCAGATTCAAATTCTGCTTTTTCAGTAGTATCCTCTTCCGTAGATTCTTCTTCAACATCATCATCTTTGACTTCATTTGAATCTCCAATTACATCCTCTGTAGGTTCTTCAGTAACAGGCCCTTCAGACTCTTGTTCGGAGGATTCCTCTTCTGACGACTCACTATATGCTTCAGCAGCAGCTTTGAATTCGCCCTCAGTCAAGTACCCATTTTCGTTGGAATCATAGTCTTGTGAATGCAGAAGGAAAGCATCTCTATCGGAAATCGAATACTTCTCCATGACTCTTACAAGAACATTTTCAGAATATTCTTTCTGAGTAGATTCTTCGGCTTCGGATTCAATCGATTCTATCTCTTCTCCAGTGATAGTAAATACCAACTCTTCCAAACTGATCTTACCGTCATTATCGGAATCAAATTCTTGTACTAATCTATCGACTTGAGAAGGAGGTAGGTCTGCTAAATTAAGTTTCAATAGCCCATCTTTCAGCTCTTCAGCATCGATTGAGCCGTCATTATCGGTATCCATCTTCGAAAATAAAGCGTCAACTTTTATCCCAGTTTCAACAAACCATTTCCTGAGGACATCAACTACGTCATCCGCCACAAAATAAACTCCACACTTTGGACAGCTCTTTGAATCAAGAGGTACTAAAGCCTTACAAGCGCCACACTCTCCTAGTGATTCATCAGATACTCCTGAAAAACTAATCCCACATTCTGGACATTCTTCGGAATTTAGTGGAATTACAGCTCTACAAGAGCCACATTCGGCCATTGGAATTTCATCGGATTTGTCGTCGGACATGTTCACACCCGTCTAAGGCAAATCATTGATGAATATAATCATTCATGGCATTTCCTTGTTGAAATGTAAATATAAGAAGGGTTTAGGGTGATTAGGTGCGATGATGAAATTTGAAGGAGGGAACATTTTTTCCATCACATTTTCGAATCAAGATTCTTTACTAGAAATCGCTGATAAGTTGTTAGAAAATAATGATTTTAACCTCAAATTAATGTCAAGAATGCCCCCTAGGCGATTGTTAGAGCACATAGATATTTCAAAAATCGAACTTTTTTGGCTTACCGAAAGAGATACTGAATATTCAATGCCGCCAAATCTGGAATCCATCAATCGCGAGATTATTTCATCGAAGAATGTCGATGAGACGATAATTATCATAGATGGTTTTGAGTGGTTAATCGACTTACATGGCAAAGAAAACATCCTTAATTTCATCAATGATGTATCAGATAGGCTACATGGTTCTAAAGTTCGAGTTATATTTCCGATTGACGAATTAAGTTTTGATAGTGTTTGGATTTCAAGAATGAAAAAAATTGTCAGACACATCAATTTGGATATTCCTGTATCCAATTTCAAGGAATTTGAAGAAAGTACCGATATATCAATTCAAAAAGAATCACCAAGAGAACAAATGGAGTTTGACTTAGGAGTTGACGGCGCACCTAGACTGAGCATCCTTTCAAGGCTACCACAAACTGGTTTCACACAAGCTTTACTGGTCAAAAGAATTCTGCAATGGAGGCGAATGGGATTAGATGTTT
>NZXL01000075.1 GCA_002697705.1 Methanobacteriota archaeon | reverse complement strand
ACAGTGAATATTGCATCTCTTGAAACTGACGTTGCTCAAAGAAGACTTGTTCTAAAGTTGAATAAGGGTAATTTGAAACAAAAGAACATGAGTGCTGCTGAAGTAAAGGATAAACTTGAGCGTGCTACAAGGCTTCTAGTTCAAGGAGATAAGCCAAAGAATCCTTCGAAATTGACTTTGATACCAGGTGTTCACTCCGAGGATGATTTAGCTGAACTTGCTGAGAATCCGCCATCTTATACTATGCTTCTTCAACTAGAAGAAAAGATTCGTGACATGAGACTGAAGGGTATTCCAAATATCGAAAGAGCAAATGTTCAACTTGATGATAAAACCGGCGAATATTATCTTTCAACTATTGGTTCGAATCTTTCGAGAGTCAGTGAAATTGAAACAATCGACCGTTCAAGAACCTATACTAACAACATTATCGAGATTTACGACCACTTGGGAATTGAGGCTGCTAGACAAGCAATTGTCAATGAATTACAAGCTACTCTAGATGGTGCTCGTCTGGAAGTTGATACTAGACACTTACTACTGGTTGCAGATGTTATGACTTCAGAAGGTGAAGTTAGAGCAATTGGTCGTCACGGTGTATCAGGTACTAAGCACAGTATTCTTGCTCGTGCTGCTTTCGAAGTTACAGTTAATCACCTGCTAAAGGCAGGAATTATTGGAGAGAGAGATCATTTGACTGGTGTTGCTGAAAACATCATCGTCGGTCAACCTATATCTCTAGGTACAGGAAGTGTAGAACTATTCTACATACCAGAGGAATGATTATCCAACCATGAGAAACAATGTGGAGAATGGAGGAAAAAATATGGACTTAAGCCGACAATTAAAGAATGCAATAACAACTGGAAAATTACTATTTGGACAAAGACAAGCAAGTGATGCTTGTGCCAACGGTGACGCTAAATTAATTATATTAGCAGCCAATTGTCCTGTTGATTATACAGATGAACTACATGCAAAGCATCCAGAAGTTGCCATGTTCCGCTCAGGAATGGTTAACCGTGAACTTGGAATTGCTAGTGGTAAACCATTTTCAGTATCGACAATTACTGTTATCGATGCTGGAGAAAGTGAATTATTATCATTAGACTCCAACCTTTGATTACGTGTAATTTTACTATTACACAAGAGGGAAGAGTTCATCATCTGAACCTACATGCATTGCTTGAGGCAATGTCATGTCTGCTAATGTTTCTTCAAGTCGAATTTTGATTTCTTCGGTAATTATAATCTTAATTTTAAGTTCTTTGTCAGGTATTTTGACCCAAAATAGCGACTTAGATTCTAGTGATAGTATAATTGATGAAGATGCATTTAGAAACTATTTTACGTCTAAAAATTCCAATGACTGGTCAGCATCAGGAAGTGCATCTAATCCAGTAATTGTTAGAGCAATTGACACCTCTTCAAACAACGAGATAGTAGTTGCAGGGGTAATTAGTGGGTCCACTACAATGTCCCTAGGCTCTGCGTCCATTACTTCTGGTCAGTATGTAGAGCCATGGATTGCTAAGGCTGACAGCAATGGAAATTGGCAATGGATAGAGAAGGTTTCCATTATAGGTACTTCTCAATATGCAGAGGCAGCAATTACTGATGTTGCAGTTGCGCCTAATGGTGATATATTTGCAACTGGTATGTTCTATGACTCGGTTTCATTTGGAAGTATCACTTTAACCTCAACAGGTTATTGGGATTGCTGGACAGCAAAACTTTCTTCTTCAGGACAATGGCAATGGGCACAGGCCCTAAGAGGTGATGGAGATTATGATGGTGCTACTGTAACGACTTTGGATGTTGTTTATGGTACTTCAATAGCAGTTGATTCCAATTCTAATCCAATTGTAGGTGGTTTCTTTTTGGGTAATACCGATGTTGGTGTAGCAGCAGATACAGGTGCTCAAAATGGCGATGATATTGAGATATTTGTAGCCAAATATTCCAATTCCGGAAACTTTCAGTGGTCTGAAGTGGCTAGAGGTCAAGGAATTCAAGAAGTCAATAGTATGGTTGTTGATAGCAGTAACAGCATATGGATTTCTACTACTTTTGAAGTTAGTATGACCTTTGGTAGTGTTGTTGCAAATGCAGGAATAAATGAAATTCCTGTTGGTATTGCTAAAATTAGTTCTTCTGGTAATTGGCAATCAGCTTATGCTACTGCTGGAAGTGGTCAGGCGAGTGTAACCGACTTTGTATTAGATAATCAAAACAATATCCTAATGTCCGGATTTTTCAGTGGCAGTGTCACTTTTGGTAGTCAACTGACTAGTGCCGGGCAAAATGATGCATTGGTTGCTAGTATGACTCCGTCTGGCACTTGGAACTGGGCTAAGTCTGTTGGAGGTAGTAGTTATGATACTGGCTCAGGAGTAGCATTTGATCCAAGTACAGGTTATACCATGCTCGGTCTTTCTTCGCAGAGTTCTTTTTCTTTTGGAGGAAATAGTTTCACTCCAAGAGGATATAATGACTCTCTCGTGTTAAGTTTTGATTCCAATGGTAACCAAGTTTCATTATTTGATGCTGGAAGTAATGCTGATGATGCAGTTTCAGGAATCTCACTTATGCCTAATGGTGCTTTGGTAATTGCCGGTAATTACAACGGAACAATTGATTTTGGTACCTCAAGTGCTTCTACTCAAACAACATCAGTTTTGATGCCTTATGTATGGTTCACTGAAACTGTTGCAGTTTTGGATGCTGATGGAGATGGAGTGGCAGACGATGACGACAACTGTCCAAATACCTCAAATCCTGGACAAGAAAATACAGACCTTGATTCTGAAGGAGATGCATGTGACTCTGATGATGACAATGATGGAATAACAGATAATTTCCCTGATAATTGTCCAAGAAATAGTCAAACTGGATGGACAAGTACTAGAGATTTCTCAAATCCTACCGCGTCAACAGATTGGGATAACGATGGCTGTAAGGATGACCATCCCGAAGATTTAGATGATGATAATGATGGGATTTTGGACCTTGCTGATTCATGCCCACTGACCTCATATAATCCACCTAGACCTACATGGGTTTCAGAACCTATTACTGATATGGATGGAGATGGATGTCGCGATAGTGATGAAGACGACAATGATGATGGAGATGATTTTGATGATTCATCAGATAATTGTCCAACTACTTACGGAACATCTACTTTAGGAAAAGTAGGCTGTCTTGATTCAGATTTAGATGGTTGGGCTGATACTCATGATGATTGCCCAGTAGAATATGGAAATTCTTCCCAAAATAACAAAATTGGATGTTTGGATTCAGATGGTGATGGTTGGGCAAATGTCGATGATGATTTCGAATTCGAACCAACACAATGGACCGATACTGACGGCGATGGATATGGGGATAGGCAAGAAGGAGTTGACGCAGATTCATGTGTCGATGATTATGGAGACTCATATGCAGACCGCAAAGGATGTGTCGATTCAGACGGAGATGGATATTCTGATTCAGATAGTTCTTGGGACACAGATAACGGGGCAGATGCCTTTGAAAATGATGATTCACAATGGTCAGATTTCGATGGTGATGGATTTGGCGATAATTGGGGTAATAGTTCATGGACTGACAGACCAGAAAACTGGCCAGGTATATTTGTCAATGGCATTTTGAGTGTTTCACAAGATGCATGCCCTCTGCAACCGGGTAATTCAACACAAGACGGGATAATTGGATGCCCTGACTATGATGGAGATGGATGGTATGATGTTCAAGATGCTTTTGTCTTTGATTCTACGCAATGGCAAGATACTGATGGTGATGGTTTTGGAGATAACCAACTTGGTGAACAGCCAGATGCTTGTATAGCAATACCAGGTAACTCAACTGAAGATAGATTTGGTTGTGTCGATACTGATGGCGATGGATATTCTAATCCTGTACAGGCATCATGGTCGATAAATGATGGAGCAGATGCTTTCATTTCTGAGCCGACTCAATGGCAAGATTCCGATGTAGATGGTTACGGTAATAATCAGGATGGGTTCCAACCAGATTCTTGTCCAAGTGTTAAAGGAACTTCAACAATCGATAGATTTGGATGTCCTGACTTTGATGAAGATGGTTATTCTAATCCTACTGAAACATGGACAATAATACAAGGAGCAGATGCTTGTTTCAATGTTAATGGCAATTCAACAAATGATAGAGTTGGATGTTATGACAGTGACGGCGATGGCTATTCTAATACTGACCCTGATTGGGATTATTCAGATGGAGCAGACGGTTATCCAGATGATCCAACAAAATGGGGTGAACCTCCTCAGTCAGATACAGCATCATCATCTACAGCGATATTTGTCGGTGGAGGTATTTTTGTTCTGTTAGCAATAGTCGTTGGAGGATTACTAATCGCTCGAAGAAACCGAAATGATGACAATCAGATGTACGGCTCCCAAGCACCGATGATGAACCAAATGCAGGCTCAAAACTATCAACAATATCCACAGCAGGCTAACTACCAACAACCAATTGCCCATAATGGACCTCCAGTTCAACAAGCAGTGGCACCAGTTGCCCAACCTGACCCTGGATTGGAGTATTATCAGAAACTAGTTGCACAAGGATATCCACATGAGCATGCAGTTGCATATACTCAACAGTACTATCCACAATTCAATAAGTAGTATTTGCAATCATTTTTTGATAGTAAATAACTGTAAATAAGGTCATAAACCAGTATCTCATACTTGATTTATGCGCAACTTCAAGCGACCTCTTATTTTGAGTTTCTTGATGGTTATTTTGAGTCTTTCAGTTGCAACTAATTCTCTAAATGATGACGATGTAGATTCTGTATTCAATGATTTTGAAGATACTTCTGAAGTCATTTTGCCAAGCAGTCAAATAAATATTAAAGGTAATACAGATGGTTCAATATTTACTGACACAATTCTAGCTCTTGGCTGGTCTGAGGACTGTGTCATTATCGATAATGGTTCAGTAGCCTGTCAATCTAACAGTTATGGGCATCAAACCGTTCTAGATTTTGGCAGACCAGTCACCTCTATAACTACTGGAGATTGGCATGGATGTGCAATTCTAGACAATGGTTCGGTTTCTTGCTGGGGATCTAATTATAACGGACAAATTGGCGATGGTACGGGCAATAGTAATAGCGGTTCGAGTTACTCCAACCCGCCTACATTAACGGCAAGTTTAGGACCCGGAAGAACAGCTATTGCAATATCAGCAGGAAGAATGCACACTTGTGCAATTCTAGATAATGGGTCAGTATCCTGTTGGGGAAGTAATGACTATGGTCAACTTGGAGTTGGGGATTTAGTTCAGCGCAATGTCCCTACATTAACGGCAAGTCTCGGTGAAGGAAGAACCGCAGTCAGTATTTCTTCTGGTGGCTATTCTTATTGGGGGCGTACCGTAGCTCACACCTGTGTTGTACTGGATAATGGTTCAGCATCTTGTTGGGGTGATAATTCATATCATCAACTTGGTAATGGATTGCCAACATGGATGGATATTACCACTCCAACACTTGTTTCAAGTTTCGGTGAAGGAAGGACCGCAGTATACATTAGTGCAGGAGAAATTCATACCTGTGTGATTCTTGATGATGGTTCGGTTTCTTGCTGGGGGACAAACGGCATGGGCAGAATGGGATGTGGAGATTGTTCGACTTTTGGCTCGCCAGAATATTTCTATTTTACTTCAAACCCACACCCTGTTGACAGTCTTGGAGTAGGTCGAACTGCCATTGCACTATCGGTTGGCGAGCAACATGCATGTGCGATCTTAGATAATGGTTCAGTATCTTGCTGGGGTTCCAATATGCATGGGATGCTTGGCCATGGTGACACTACAGGTTACACTAACCGATATTCGCCGACACTAACTGCGAGTTTAGGGCCAGGGAGAACAGCAATTTCATTATCGGTAAACGCTTATGAGACTTGTGTAATTCTCGATAATGGCTCAACATCTTGTTGGGGTTTACGTTTAAATTCTATGGGGAATTCTGTATCTTATAATGTTCCAACTCATAGAAATTTGATTCCGACTGGCCATACTGCTGCTTACTCTGAAAGAGATTTTGACAATGATGGGATTCTCAATATATTTGATACTCACCAAATACTAGACCATCATGAGATATCTATTGCCTCAGGAGAAATTCATACATGCGCATTACTTAATGATGGTAATATCTCTTGTTGGGGTGATAATTCGTATGGACAACTTGGCAATGGAGGGACTACAGATAGTTCGTTACCAACTTCGGTAAACTTTCAATATTTGTCTGGTCGTAAAGCAGTAGCAATCACTGCAGGCGGATTCCACACTTGTGCTTTACTTGACGACGGAAATATTTCCTGTTGGGGTAAAGCATCAGAGGGGCAATTGGGTACTGGAGGTACGATTCAACAAAACTCACCAGTCCTTACGGCTAGTTTAGGTATTGGTAGAACTGCAGTTTCAGTTTCCGCTGGTGGTAGCCATACTTGCGCAGTTCTCGATAATGGTTCTATAAGTTGCTGGGGACGTAATGCCGAGGGTCAAATTGGTAATGGTGTAAATACACAACAAAATTATCCAGTTCTCACCGCTAGTCTGGGTAATGGTAGAACTGCAACATCTATTTCCGCAGGTGGTGGACATACATGTGCCGTTCTCGATAATGGCTCAGTATCCTGTTGGGGCGATGGGGTTTATGGACAACTTGGAAATGGGGCATCGGGATATCCTTACTCTGAAAATACACCCACTTTAACATCCAGCTTAGGACAAGATAGAACAGCATTTATTATTTCAGCGGGCCAAAGACATACCTGTGCTGTTCTCGATAATGGCTCAGTATCTTGTTGGGGTGAGGGTGAAGAAGGGCAACTTGGAACCCCTCAAACCCCATCTGTGGGATATAATAATCCAACATTAACTGCTAGCCTTGGCACTAATAGAATTGCAGTTTCGTTGTCAATTGCTTGGTCATACTCTTGTGCAATTCTCGATAGTGGTGATGTTTCTTGTTGGGGTCGAGGTTCGAGCGGTCAAATGGGTGATGGAATGGATATGACTAATCTTTACCCATCATTAACTTCTAGTTTTGGCGCAAATCGAAAAGTAATAGCATTATCAGCCGGAAGAGTCCATGTATGTGCTATACTTGATGATAGTTCAATCTCATGCTGGGGTAATAATGTTGTAGGCCAATTAGGTGATGGTAGTACTTCAAGCAGTAATACTCCAAATCAGGCCAGTAGTTTTGGTTCTTCCTTGATGCCTAAATTAGTCGATAGTGACTTAGATGGTGATGGCTCAATGGACTTATTTTTCGATGACTTCCCTAATCTCTCATCTCGAAGTATTTCTTGTCCGCCTGGAACTTATGGTAGATATATTTGTGTAGA
Organism: Methanobacteriota archaeon; assembly: GCA_002697705.1. Lineage (GTDB taxonomy): Archaea > Thermoplasmatota > Poseidoniia > Poseidoniales > Poseidoniaceae > MGIIa-L1. The sequence continues at coordinate 12,178 of NZXL01000075.1, read as the reverse complement.
TTCTGATGCTGGATACTATGTCGACTCATCAGGAGAATTATTCCAAACTCCTTGTCCTGCTGGAACTTATAACTCAAATACAGGCTCAACAAGTTCTAATGATTGCTTAGACGCTGATGCTGGATATTATGTCAACAAGACAGGACAATCCAGCCAAACGCCTTGTCATATTGGAACTTATAATCCAAATATAGGTTCAACTGATTGTTTAGATGCCAGTGCTGGAAATTATGTTGACCAGACAGGACAATTCAGCCAAATACCTTGTCCAGCAGGAACCTTCCAAGAATTAACAGGCCAATCATCATGTGATGTTGCAACACCAGGTCATTATGTTGATTTATCCTTGGGTACAGGACAACTAGTTCAGACACCTTGCCCTATTGGAACTTATAATTCTAATACTGGCTCTACAAGTTCTTCAAGTTGTAGACTTGCTTATGCAGGATATTATGTAGACCAAGTTGGACAAGCAACTCCAACTCCGTGTGCAATAGGTACTTACCAACCCGCGACGGGTAAGAGTTTCTGCAATATAGCAGATCCTGGTTACTATGTTGAGTACATTGGACAGTCTGCTCAGATTGCTTGTTCAGCAGGAACCTACAATCCATTGACTGGTTCAACAACTTCTAACGATTGCTTACAAGCTGACGCCGGCTACTATGTCAATATAGCAATGGGTTTTGGACAGATAACTCAGACTGCTTGCCCAGTGGGGACATTTAATCCAAACATAGGTGCAACCGACCCATATGATTGTTTAGATGCTGACCCAGGGCATTATGTCGATTACTCTTATGGAGCGGCACAAACCAGTCAAACGCCTTGTCCGATAGGCACATTTAATCCTAATTCTGGCTCGATAAGTCAGGCTTACTGTAATAATGCAGAAACAGGACACTATGTTGATCAAACCGGTCAAGCAACTCAAACACCTTGCTCCCCGGGAACTTATCAAGCAGATGTTGGGCAAGATTCCTGTGATGATTCAGATGTTGGACATTATGTTCCAACACCAGGTCAAATTATTCAATTGGAATGCTCAACAGGAACTTTCCAAGCAGATACTGGGCAAGACTCTTGTGATGATGCAAGTGCTGGTCATTATGTTAATCAACCCGGTCAGTCCACTGAAATACCGTGTCAAGTTGGAACTTTCCAAGCAGCTATTGGACAAATCTCATGTTCGGATGCTGAGCCTGGTAATTTTGTTGACCAAACAGCACAATCTTCGCAGAAATCTTGTGATATTGGAACCTTCCAACCAGATTATGGGCAAACCAGTTGTGACGACTCTGAAATTGGTCATTATGTGCCAACAACAGGTCAGATTTCTCAAACTCCTTGTCNANNATGGNACATTACCAAAGNGACANNGNTCAANNTTCTTGTGANTNTGCNGATNNNGGTCACTATGTTNANCAAACNGNACANNCNANNCAAANCCCATGTNTANANTGGNACTTACCAANNTGCANTNGGNCAANCNTNTTGNGATAATGCNAGNGTNGGTCATTATGTNGNNCAGACGGGNCANNCTANTCAGATTNCTTGTGANGTNGGAACTTATCAAAGTGGTTTGGGACAGATTTCTTGCGATGATGCAGATGCTGGATATTATGTTCCAACTGTTGGGCAATCGGTTCAACTCCCATGTGCATTGGGTACCTATCAAGTTGATACTGCTCAAAACTCCTGTGATTTAGCAAGTCCAGGAAACTATGTCAACCAAACAGGTCAATCAATTCAATCGCCATGTTCTATTGGAACCTATCAAATAGCAATGGGCCAAATTTCCTGTGATAATGCTAGTGCTGGTCATTATGTTGACCAGACTGGACAATCTTCACAAATTTCTTGTTCTCCAGGAAATTATCAACCATTGATTAGACAATCGGGTTGTCATGATGCAGATTTAGGTCATTATGTTGCATCATATGGGCAGGTTTCTCAAACGTTCTGTCCTATCGGAACTTACCAACAGGATACAGGACAGTCAAACTGCGATGATGCAAGTATGGGGCATTATGTTAATCAAACAACACAGTCATCACAAATTGCTTGTTCACTAGGAACATATCAATCAGCAACGGGTCAATCATCCTGTGATAATGCAAGTTTAGGACATTATGTCGACCAACTAGGTCAATCTTCGCAACTAGCCTGCTTGCCAGGAACTTATCAATCCGAAAATGCTCAAACTTCTTGTGATTTATCTGATGTAGGTCATTATGTTGCTAATTACGCCGAAAGTAATCAAACTGAATGCGGTTTAGGAACATATCAATCTGCGACTGGGCAATCTTCTTGTGATGATGCAGACATTGGATACTATGTTGACCAACTAGGTCAAACTAGTCAGATTAATTGTCCGATTGGAAATTCAACAATTTCGGTTGCTAGTAATTCAATTACTCAATGTATCTCAGATTTAGATCAAGATGGCTCGGTAGATATTATCGATTTAGATGATGATAATGACGGTGTTTTAGATGATTCAGATGCCTGTTTTACTGTTGACTTCGAATTAACCAGTGATAATGACAATGATGGTTGTGATGACTTTGATGAAGACCTTGATGATGACAATGATGGAGTCTTAGATTTAGATGATGACTTACCTCTAGACCCAACAGAGTCAGTGGATACAGACGATGATGGAACTGGCGATAATGCAGATGCCGATGATGATGGTGATACAGTATTAGACATCGATGATGCTTTCCCACTCGACCCTACAGAATCAGTTGATAATGATGGAGACGGTACTGGTGATAATGCAGATACAGATGATGATAATGACAATGTTTTGGATTTAGATGATGACTTCCCACTTGACCCTACAGAGTCAATTGATACAGACGATGATGGAACTGGCGATAATGCAGATACAGATGACGATAATGACAATGTTTTGGATTTAGATGATGTTTTCCCACTTGACCCAACAGAGTCAATTGATACAGACGATGATGGAACTGGCGATAATGCAGATACCGATGATGATAATGACAATGTTTTGGATTTAGATGATGACTTCCCACTTGACCCAACAGAGTCAGTTGATACAGATGACGATGGAACTGGCGATAATACAGATACCGATGATGATGATGATACAGTATTAGATATCGATGATGTTTTCCCACTCGACCCTACAGAATCAGTTGATAATGATGGAGACGGTACTGGTGATAATGCCGATACCGATGATGATAATGACAATGTTTTGGATTTAGATGATGACTTCCCTCTAGACCCAACAGAGTCAGTTGATACAGATGATGATGGAACTGGAGATAACTCTGATGAAGATGATGATGGAGATAACGTAGTAGATATCATCGATAGTTTCCCACTAGATTCTACGGAATCTGTCGATTCTGATGGAGACGGTACTGGTGATAATGCCGATACCGATGATGACAACGATGGAATACCAGATGTTGATGATGCTTTCCCATTTGATGAATTAGAGGTAAGTGATTTTGATACAGATGGAACTGGAGATAACGCAGACTCTGATGACGATAATGATGGAGTGTCTGATAATAATGATGCATTCCCATTCAATTCATTAGAGGTGAGTGATTTTGATTTTGATGGTACTGGAGACAATGCTGATTCCGATGATGATCAAGATGGAATACTAGATGTTGATGATGCATTCCCATATGATTCTAGTGAGTCTTTAGATACCGATAATGATGGCATAGGCAATAATGTTGATTTAGATGACGATGGCGACAATGTGATTGATTCTGAAGATTCCTTCCCACTTGACCCAACAGAATGGGAGGATGTAAATGGCGATGGTCTAGGAGATAATATGAATCCTCTAAATCTGTTTGAAAATTTCAAACAAGCACCATTGATTCCTTCGATTGTAGTAGTTGTATTAATTGCCACTATGGTGATTCTTTATCGCAAGCAATCTTCAATAGGCCTTGAACATGAAGAGTCTGAAGAAGAGTGAAAGTTCCAATGATAATCAAACATTAATTTCTCTCTTGAATTAAAACATCTGTTCATATACTACTGAGTTAATGTATTCTCATGGCACTAGAGTGTAATATTGGTGCAGCAGGAAAAGCTGCAAGGTTGAGATTGGGTCTTCTAGGAGTCGCTGGTGGAGTAGCATTAGGAATTCTAACAGCGGTAGGATTTCTCCCCTCTCTTGCTTGGTGGGGCGTCTTAGGAAGTATTGCCGGTGGTTCTTTCGCTATATGGGAAGCAAGAGCTGGATGGTGTATTGTTAGAGCGATGGGATTCAAAACCCCGGTCTAATTTATTCAATCGATTCAATTCTCAAGTTAGAACTTCGAGAAGTCTGTCTTGTTCAGCGGCCAGTCTAAGTTCCATTGCGATTCTTCTACCGCTTGACATAGGTTTTCTCCATGTTGCATTACCATATGGGTGGCCAACACTAACGTGAACATTTGTTCCACCGCCTAAACGAGGTGCAACATCATAAATGTAGTAATTCATATCTTTGTCAATACAAGTTTGTAAGCAGAATGGGCCAATAATTCCAGGGGCGTAATGTTCCTTACTTGCTGTAATAAATTTCTCTCCAAGTTCAAATGCCTTTTCTAATAATGATTCTCTAATTGTAGCAGTATTGTGTCCAACGACAGTCATTTCAGGAATTTGCTGATGAATAGGCATAGTCATTTGTTGAGGCGCTGGCAATCTAACATGTCCATCAAGAGATGATTCAAATCTCCAGTCTACTCCAAGCAGTTCGAGTCTTTCTCCTTCTTCAGCAAGTGGGCTATAGAAAAAGTTCAAATTGAACACAGGTCCAATAACATACTTCTCAATTCTTGCACCTTCGAGTGATTCTTGGTCAATGACTCCTTCAGCAAGTAGAGATTCTGATTTTTCTACATATTCAGCATAAGATGCACAAGTAAAGAATCCACGTTCAAGTTTCTTTTGAGCGTGATGAAGTTTTACAATAACTAAACAATCAATATCTTGAGGATCTTTAATTGCTTCTGGATATGGTAATCCTGCTTTGTCAAGAATCCAATAATAATCTTGTTCCTCAGTTCTCTCTTCCATTCTTAGCATATTTCTTGAACCAAAGAGTGGCACTTTGAAGTTATTTTCAACATCTTCGATAGTTGAGTAGGAGGTAAATGAACGGTTTGGGACATATACTACATTTCGCTTTCGCATTTCGGATTGTAAGTCAGCATTCATCACATCATTGAATGAATTTAGAACGATTGCTTTGTCAACCATTCCTCTAGTTACTCTTCCTGAACTGGATCTATGGGTTTTGAAGTAATTAGCATATGTCTTGTGCCTTCCTTCTTTGCAATATGCAACAGTAGGGAATCCTTCTTCGATTGCCCCGTCACATATGTCTAATGCAGAATGAGATGCAGTCATTCCGATTCTTAATTTTAAACGGTCATAATCCTCTACTATTGCAGCAATTTCGTCATTGGAAATCATAATTTATGCCTCCCCTTATATCTGCTGTTTTGCCGAGGGTCTTTGATTCCTACCGTTGAAAAATCAGTCAAATTTTTGCAGTTGCATCAATTCTTCGGTAGACAGAGTATCTCCGGACATCAGTTTGCTCATCAAGTCTTGAACCTCGACTCTTGCATCCATTCTCTTGCCGCCACCAGTAGAGCCTTTCATTGCCCCTAGTATGTCTTGAATAGAGTGTAGGCATCTTAGTGAGACGATATACAAGTGATGTGCTTTATCGGCTTCTTTCTTTGAGCGACGTAATTCACGGTGGCAAGATTCAGCCTTTTCCCTCTGCTTGTCAACTTCTTTGTTCCACTGTAGCATCAATTCGTGTGCTTCTTGAGCAGCTTGAGCCGCTTTTTGAACTTCTTCGTGAGCAGCATCTTGTTCTTCAACAGCAACTCTTAGAGTATCTCTAGCGCCCTTTAAGTCATCATTTGAGTCTTCAGCCTTCTTCATTTTCTTTAGTTTTGAAGAAATCTCTTTCAGTCTATTCATGACCTTAGTTTCGTTTTTTCCAGTGTGTTGACCACGCTCGAATTCTGATTCTAATCGATTTAGTTCACGAGAAAGGGATTGAACTGTTTCAGGTCTGTCACGACCTCTTCGTCCACGTCCGCCTTCGGTAGGTGCTTCAGCAGGTCTTGACTTGTCGATTATTGCCTTTGCTTCACGAACTTTGTTATTCGCTTCTTGTCTTGCATTTTTCTTTTCACGAACCAATTCATTCATTTGTTCACGAATTTCTCTTTGCTCCTTGACTTGGACAATTAGTTCACGAACTTCTGAATTAAGTTCGTTTCTGGCACCAGTATTCTCCTTGGTTTTTTGATTCCACTCATCACGTGTTGTACGATATTTTGTTGCTTTATCATCTACCATTTTTCTTCTTTCTTCGAGAATACCTTTCATTCCAGACATAGTTTTACGCACCTGTTCACATAAGATTCCCATCTTACGCTGACTGTGCGACCAATATCCCCCATTTAATGCTTGATATTGGCATTTAGAAAATTATGTGAGCAAAAGTCTATCTAAATTGTATTAATTAGATATTCATTGAGTCGCTGTGTGGCGTTTTCTAGACTTTTTCTAATCATTCCCAAATTACATGAATGCTCACACCAAGTAACGAGGCGGTGACCAACATCTAACTGTTCAACAATTAATATTGCCTTTTCACTAGTGACAGTGATACGAGAGAACTTATCCTTAGTTCTAATCAAGTCCGCGATTTTGGAAATTTGTTCAGATTGTTCTAGATTTTCTTTTGCCTCAAATAAAAGAAAACCTTCCTTATCAACTAGTGCGGCATTTATTATTCCACTTACTCTAGTCAAGTCAGATACTATGAACTCCTCCATATATTCATCTTGTTAGAGGAAGGGCATAACCTTTGACATACTTTTTTGATCAATCTGCCTATAAATCGCCCCTCATCATGTATCCATGTTCGGTCTTGTAATACAAATCAATACGTCTAATTATTTCCATGCCCCTTACTCTATAGAAATTTTGAGCATCGATATTTGAACATTTTACTTCTAATTGAACATGTTTTTTACCTTGATTTTTCATTTTTCCAGTCATGAATTTCCAAGCATTACCACCATATCCCTTCGATTGAAATGTTTTGTCTATGACAAATGCTAATACCCTTACAGAATCTTCCATGAATGGCTTACACCATAATATGCCTTTTAGAGAAGAGGCTTTTGGATAAGTGGACCTATCTATTAGCATCAAATTACCATCCCACTCTGGAATTGCTAGATTGATTAATGAAGAATCCTGGTAGACTTCTTGAGTTTCAGATAGGAATAGATCAATTATCCTTTGACGCCATTGCAAAGTCATAGATTCGGGTTTAAGTCCATACACCCATTGGATGTCAGTCATTTTAATGCCTCACATTCCTTTTTTGGAGCGTCCTCGATTTCCACGGTGTGGTGAAAAATTCTTTTTCTTAGATTTTTTCTTTTTCTTACTTGTGCCATTTTGTTGTCCATTAGAAATGGAAGAAATCCCTCCGCTATTTAGCAGAGTATCAAGGTCTGAAAGTGATAGTGCTCCCCCAGACGCGGCTCTAGATTTCACTTCAGCGACATTAACATTATTTCTTCTTTTAGAGTAATTCTTCTTATTTGAACGATTATTATGACGGGCTTTTTGGCCACCTTTCTTACTGGAGATTCGAATCCAAGCTTCAAGACGACCAATCTCTCGCTTCAATTTTCTTTTCTCAGTATGCATAGGGTTCATCTCAAGAAGTAATTTGTGAGCTAAGTCATCAAAGTTAGCAAAATCTCCAAATAAATTGACTTCAGTTCCACTTTCTTTTACATTCTCCAATTCAAACAGGGCATTCTTTTGCTCACGTAATAATTTCTTAAATTCATTATGAAACTCTCGAGTTTTCTTAGAGTGTTCATGCATGCTTTGTAATTCGAAGAACCAAGAGAATAATTCTATTTCTTTTTGCAATGAAGGGGTTCGCATCAAGTCAACGTCTTCTGTTAAGCGCTTGAAGACTTTAGACAATTCGTTTTCAATCCAGTGAACAGGAATGTAGTTATTATTTACTTCATCTCTTTGTTTCTTTACCTGTTCAATTTTCGCCCTACGAGGTTTGAGTGTATTAGCAATTTTATTTTCTTCTCTTTGCAACTCTGCATTCTTGCGTAATGCCTTAGACATTTCAATTGCATTTTTCCTTTCATTATTTCTAATTTCAATTTCGGATTCCAGTACTGATAATTCACTTTGTAAATCCTCCAACATGTCTTTGACATCTTGAGCAGGCATAATTCTTAAGTCTTCAAACAAGTCAGTATTTGCGGAATCATTTACTAATTCTGGGAATTTAGTTTCGGTAAGTTTTTTCCAATCTCCACCCTCAGTTAGTATTTTGAAGGCACGTAAAAATTCTTCACGAATATCCATTGCACCTTCTGGTCTTAAAACTCGACTAAGGTCATGCATGGTGTCAAATGGATCTTCAACAGGAAGGCTGTGTTTACCAAGTCTCACGTTCTTATCATCGATTACAGCTTCAATTATAGATGGTTTTTGTTGTTCCCATTTTTTACTCGAGCGAGAGATATTTTCACCAGAACGTATGGATAAAACATTTTCATCCCATGGCCAATTCAAAGCAAATGATTCAAAGAAATTTGACAAAAGTTCTCCAACACTTTGCGAATTATTTTCCTTAAGTAATTTCTTTGGTTCTTCACTCATTGTTAGGTCATACTCTGTCCCTTCTATGATTTTCATCGAGCGTTTACCGTGTTTCTGAATATTTGGCACTACTGGAGGGTTAGTGGTTTGTAATGATTGTAATGCTATCAATGTCCATGCATATGATGAGAATGTTCCGTAAGCAGCATTACATATCCCTCTGTGTAATGCCCAATGTTTGATAGCTAGAATAAATGGACGAACTCTTGAGTCACAGTCATTGTATGATCTGAGTAATTTAGTATTGTATATGGCTAGACTGTTATTGATTGAAATATCAATCGGGATTTTACTTCTTTGGTCAATAAATTTTACAATTGGAACTTTGGCATGCGAAATCAAAGTGACGTCTTCCATTCCATCATCACGTAACATTCGTGCAATTTTATTCAAAACCTTCTTTGGTTTTTCACCATTAAACTCTAGGCATAAATCAACATCTCCATTTTTCAACCCTAGGCCAGATTCAGAAGACCCAAAAGTTGTTAATTTTGAGCCTCGGAATTTAGAATCAAAACGCCTCTTAAGATGATTTATTATACCATCTCTGCGCTCAGATAGTTTTTTAGAAATTTCTTGTTCTGAGGTCAATTCTAGTATGTCCTTTGATAACTGTTCATTTACTGAATCAGGAATAACTTGGGATTTTTCCAAACTATTCGTAAGTGATGAATGTGTTAGAGGCCACTTGGCTTGTTGAGATGCGGTAAAACCGGTTTCTTGACAAGTTTTTGACATCAATTCTTCCTCCTTGATTTCTTATTGCCTGAATTTTGTTTCATCAAAGAACGACTAGACAGGCCTCCTTGTGAGACTCTCTTGGAGTCCAATAATAATTCACTAAAATCTCCGGTTAATTCAGCACTCCAAAATTCAATGGCAGAATCACTCTCTTTTTTACAGCGTGCTAATTTTGTATAGCGTGATTCACATCTTCTTCGATGAGATTCATTTTCAAGCCAGATACTCTGTACTTTATTATTCTCTTTTGAGAGTTCCATCAACGCAATATGGGCTTTTTTACCTGCTTCGAGTAATTTGTTGGCATTTTTCCTCATTTCATCTAAATCATCAGAAATTTCTTTTGATTCGACATTTTTAGATGCCCAATTTTTATGCTCATCAATTTCTGTTTGCAAATTTTCGATATTTAGTAAAGAATCTTTGTCAGATTCATCATCTAGTTTTTCTATTTCAATAAGTTTGGTGAATTGGTTGGTAGAATTAGCATCGGAAAGAATTTTTAATTTAGCAATAATTTGATTTGCAGAAGTTTGTGCTTCATCACGCTCTTTTTTGAGGTTTGATACTTTAGAAATTAAATCATCTCTTTTGGCTCTAGAATCCTTAGCTAGATTAGCAGCAATTTGCCTTTCCTCTTGGCGTTTTGCCATTTGCGAAGGCAATGAATCCACGATCTTTTCACGACGATGCAGAATCGCTTTCGCCAAGAATTCTGGCGAAACTGCGAGCAAGTCTCGTGGAGTCATACATCCGGGCCAGTTTTCAACCTTCAATAAACATGGCGCAGGAGTCCTTTTGGGCGAGAAGGTGAATAACCCCCTAATCTTAGGACACATGTGGGCGTAATTGATAGGGGTTCTAGGCTCTGCTACATGTTGGTGATTATTTTGCTGATATGTCCTTCATATGTGCCATTTGTCTCTGCAAGTTCCGATGGCATTTCTATTGATGCTAATACCATTTCATTGACAGATTTCGATAAAATTGAGCAATCTAATTATCAGTTAGAATTTGATATTGAGATTATTGGCACTCCAAGCGAGCCGACCTCTTTTGTCAACGTTTCTTTTGTCATGGAAACTATTTCAGGAGTGGTAATATCAACTACGATTCAAAACTATTCGTTGAGTGCCAGTGAATCAATCCAAGTTTCACATAATTTCTCCGAGATTCCATTTGGATATGTTGTTATTTTAGTTTCCATGAGTGGAGATGTTGCATCATCAAGTCCAACACATGTTTCTTCTTTTCAAAGAACTTTGCAGAGATTAAATCCTTTGAATATTTCAGTTGGCCAGAGTGATTCAATTATTATTGAAGGAATTGATTCTCTTGGTCAAAACACGGGCAATCTATCAGTCAATGATGGAGATTATATTCAACTACAAATCCCTGTCATAAATGATGGAGATTTTGATTGGAGTGGTTTTGTGACCGTAAATTTAAGCGATTCTAGTGGCTTTGAGAATACTACTTCACAATTATTTTCTGTAGATGCAATGCAAACCAGCATCTATTTTTTCAATTCAACTATAATGATGAATGAAGGTCAAATAAGCATTCATATCTGGTTAAACAATTCAGGCGATGGAGATACATCTGATGAGAGTGCAAATTTCATCTCATCAATCAATCCGCCACCATTGCCAATAATTTCTTTACTTTTAGAGGAAGTAACCGCTGAAATTATTGCAGGAGAAACAATGACGTGGAATCTTAGGGTTTCGAATTCTGGTGAAGTAGGGTTTGACGGAAATATATCTTGTGAATTCGACCAATTTCTGATTGTAAATGATAGTTTGATTCTTGATTCAAATTCAGAAGTAAATATCTCAGTGTCTACAAGTGCAAGGCCTGGTCAACTTTCTTGTGAGGTTTCCAACGATAGAATTTCTCACACCTCTCAGTCTGAAGCTAATCTCACTTTGATGGTTGAATCTGCTGAATTTGAAACTGCAGGTGGAAGTGTTCCTGCTAAACTCATGGGTCCATGGCATGAAGGAGATGATGTTAGATTATCGATACTTGTTCGAAATCATGGCAGCAAATCTGGTAATGTCAAGATTGTATGTGAAGTTGCAGGAATTACTTATGCCGGAGATTCGATTCAATTAGGAGTTGATGAAGCTGGAGAGATTTTTGTTGATGTTCCTATGATGGACAGTGGGCTACAAATGCTAAATTGGAGTTTACAATCTACTGATGGTTCTATTGATCCAGGTTTGTTTGGTGATTTGAATATCTCTATAGCGGAAAGGCAAACAGTGGAAATTTCGATTCCAAGAGTTTCTTGGGATGAACAGAACGGGTTGTCATTTGATTGGGGGGTAAATCTTTCAGATGGAGTACAACGTGATGTTAGAGTGAGGCTTGGATATATTGATTCACTTCAAGAATCATACCTTTTGGATACTATTATGTCACTTAGCCCTGGTCTTACAGAAGGGACTCTCGATTTAGGTTTCATAGATGCTGATAAGGTAATTGTTAGAGCTAATGAAGATAACTGGGTGGCAGGATTTGGTTTTACCTCTCTGAGCGTTAACACTCCACAAGAGAGGCCGATTTATTCAATTTCTTTTGACCCACAAACCACTCCTAATCGGCCTGTGGCTGGAGAATCAGCCTCTGTAAAAATCAATCTCGAAAATTCTGGCATGATTTCAGGAGCCCAAGGTAACTTGATCCTTATGACAAGTTC
>NZXL01000074.1 GCA_002697705.1 Methanobacteriota archaeon | reverse complement strand
CTTTTACTGGATGCCAAGAAGGATTCAGGATTAAATGGAGTATCTTCATCTGGCAATTCTCCACTAAAGTCTAATGCTTCTCTAAATTGCTCCAAAAATGAACCTTCTCCGACGGTTAATCGCAAAGGGTCAACTATTCGCTCTTCAGTGAACCTTTTCTTAGCACTATCAAGGTCAACTGCTCGATTCCAAACCGCCATCATGAATTCATAATGAGAGTTGGAGAATACTTCTGATGAAACTACTAATGCAGCGTCTTCTCTACCTCTGCCAACAGGATTTGATTCTACGAACAAGAACTGAACGACATTACTAAAATCCTGTAATACGCCAAGAGAATTTATCTCATCGGAATGTCTTACTTCAATCGATTCGTCTAATTGGTCAAAAAATCTTAAAGTCCTTCGGTCTAATTGTGATAAAACCTTGACTACAACGCCCCTTTTTGCAGCCGAATTTACTTCCTCAATGGCTGGTGATCGACAAAGGTGTAGAATTCCAAATTTACCTAAAAACAAGATAAGTTGTTCCTCTGCATCATTGGAAAGTTCACCGATTCTCTTCTGAATGTATTCTCTTCCTTTCAATACTGCAAACTTTGCATCACTTTCTCCACCAGATGAGCCTGTCTCTAAAGCATCTTCTTTAGCACCCGACATAATGCTTTCAAATGCTTTAGTAGTTCGATCGATCCTAGACTTCTGATCTTTTATCAGCCGTTTAAAAAGGACAGGGAGTGAAGAACAAGAGAACTTCATCGGCCTATCTGCAGTAACGTTAACCAAGCCGATTTGAGTTAATCTGGACAAGGAATTATACGCATCTAACCTATTTGTTCCGAGTTTTTTTGCTAAATCACTTGCCTTGAGTTCCTTTGAAGATGATAAAATTACCAATGATTTAGCTTCTCTATCACTTAATCCTGCTTCTTCAAACAGTTCATTCCAATCCATTTTACTTTCCTCCAGAGGATAGACGGCTAAGTGTATCTAGTATCTTTGCAACATGTCTCCTTGGCCTAAATAACCAATCATAGCAATAGTGAATCTTTCGATCTGGGTCGATTAGAAATGAAGACTTACCAGGGAATCTTCCTAAAAATAGTGGAACTCCATAAGCGTCCGAGACCTCTCTTTCTGGATCGCTGAGCAAAGGGAAAGGCAGCCCTAACTCTTCTTTGAACCTCTTGTGGTCTTCAACCGAATCTTCGCTGATACCTATGATTTCAACCGGAGGGGTTAGGGACTGAAATAATTCATATTGTTCTTTGAAGTTCAAACAACCTCTCTTACAAGTGGGAGAGCCATCTTTGGCATAGAAAAATAGTACTTTCCAAATTCCGTCAAAATCTGATAATTTTACTACTTCGCCTGAACTTGAAGTTAATGAAAAGTCTGGTGCTTGTTGACCTAATAGCTGTTTGGACATAACCGTTCCACCAATAACCCGTTAGTAGACTTATTCATTGAAAATGAATGGTAAAATATGTCCCATTCTCTTCGCTTTAGTTGCTAAATAATTCTGATTTAACACTCCTCGACCTTGAATGTGCTCTATTCTATTGATTACAGTGATGCCATTATCCTTCAATCCATTGATTTTTAATGGATTGTTAGTCATGAGGTTTACCTTTTCAACTCCGACTTCACGTAGCATCTCAGCACAGAATGAATACTCTCTAGCATCAGCTGGATGGTTTAGTGCTGTGTTGGCATCAAGAGTGTCATATCCTCTATCTTGCAAGGCATAAGCTTTGATTTTTTCTTTGAGTCCAATTCCTCTACCTTCTTGCCTCATGTAAAGTATAGCCCCACAACCATCTTCCTGAATTCTTTGCATGGCATACTTCAATTGAGGGCCACAATCACACTTCAAGGATGTAAATGCGTCGCCAGTCAAACATTCAGAGTGAATTCTGACTAGGGGGGTTCTGTCTGTGTCATCTAAGCCTACAGAAAATACTGCATGCTCAAATCCTTTCTCGTCTACCATAACTCTAACACGGAAGTTTCCGAATTCTGTTGGTAGGTATGCGTCTGCTTCAATTTGCATTGGGTCAATGGTTCTGCTCTCCATACTTAGAGAAACGAGCATTTGGTTATAATGAAGTGTTTAATTCCTACACGATGTAAAACACCGCTTTATAGGTGGATTCCGTTACTGAGAGTTATGAAAGGGCTGCCTTGTGACTTAGGAGTTGCAGCTGTAGTCTCTTCAGATGACAAAATATTGCTGGTTAAAGAAGGCACTGGGCCGTTTAAAGGAAAATGGGGGCTGCCCAAAGGTTTTGTCGATAAAGGAGAATTACCGAGAGATGCTGCTCTCAGGGAACTGAAGGAAGAATGCGGCCTTGATGGTGAAGTTGTTGGTCTGAATTCTCTTAGGGAAAAAATAACTAATGGACTTCCTGCGATATTCATAGTTTACGACATTAAAGTACATCCAGGGCAAACTGCAAAGCCATGTTCTGAGATTGACCAAGTTAAATTTGTAGATAAGAATAAACTCGATGAATTGGACTGGATCAGTCAAACTATGAAGTCTATTGCAACATTTTCTAAGCCTGAAATAAAATCTTCAATCATAGACTACACTGCATCTCAGGGACATCCTTACTTACTCCACCTAAACAACGGAGGTGTTTCTGTTGAATAGTGGGTTGAAAGATAGAATTAAAGAACTCAATGATAAAGAAATCAACCTAGATGGAGAATATGTGCTCTATTGGATGATATCTAATCGTAGGTTCAATTATAATGCATCTCTCGAATATGCTGCTGACCTAGCAAAGCAGTATGATAAGCCGCTGTTAGTCGTTGAAGAAATCTCTACAAGTCACCGGTTTGCTAATGACCGCATTACATCGTTTGTAATCCAAGGAATGGTTGAGAATATCAGTTTGTTTAAAGAGCATAGAATTCGATTTATTCCATGGGTAGAAACTCCTCTAAGTGGCCCAATGGGTTTACTCAAGACTCTCTGTAAAAGGTCTGTTCTAGTAATAACCGATGAGTTTCCTACCTACTATCCACTAATCGCAATAAATGCTGCAAGTAAATCCTTGGACAGAAAAATAATCGCTGTAGATTCAAATGGTGTTTTCCCAATGTCTTGGGCCAGCAGTGCTTATACAACTGCACATAGTTATAGAAGATTCATACACGCAAACTTCTCTCGATGTAGGGAAACTTGGCCTCAAAAAATTCCAATTGACACCAAACATGATTATTGGATAGATGATGAACACTTTAATTCAATTATCGAAGAATGCTCATTGAAAATCCCTCCGTTTGAATGGCTTTGGAGATGCTCTGAAGGCGGTTCAACCGGGAAAATCGCCCTTTCATCAATTGATATCGACCATAGCGTCGAACCTGTAAGACATATTCGGGGTGGAAGAAATATGGCTGCAAAGAAACTATCTGTTTTCTTCAATGACAGAATCGAAAGATACCACATTGATAGAAATAATTTCGAAAACCCATCTGTCACTGGCCTCTCACCATGGCTTCATTTTGGCCACATCTCATCGATTGAGATTGTTGAGCATATTCTAGATAGCAGGAAATGGGGCCCTGAGCAAATCACAATGTCTCGAAAAGGTGCAAGAGAAGGATGGTGGGGTCTATCTGCTGGAGTTGAATCTTTCCTTGACCAAATAATTACATGGAGAGAATTAGGATTTAACAATGCATATCATAACTCAGATCATGATAAATTTGAATCCATACCTGAATGGGCAAAGATCACTCTTTCTGAACACTCTGATGACGAAAGAATGTTGTACACATTTGAACAAATAGAAAATGCCCAAACTCACGATGAAGTATGGAATGCAGCCCAACAAGAACTACTTCAAACCGGAATAATTCACAATTATCTCAGAATGCTTTGGGGTAAGAGAATCCTAGAATGGGCTGAAACACCTAAACAAGCCGCTGATTGGATGATTGAACTCAACGATAAGTACGCCTTAGATGGTAGAGACCCCAATTCCTACACGGGTATTTTTTGGGTTTTAGGGCGACATGACAGAGCTTGGGGGCCTGAACGGGCAATTTTCGGTAAAATACGATACATGTCTTCTGAAAATACCAAAAGAAAACTCAAATTGAAGCCTTATCTTCAGCAATTTAGGAGTCGTTAAAATGACCATCAATTATGAACATAAAACACATGTTGAATCTGATATAAAGGAGACCTTCGCTTGGCATGAACGCAAAGGTTCTTTTCGTAGATTAATGCCTCCGTGGGAAGTTGCTGAAGAGGTACGTGCTGATGATACACTTGAAGACGGTGCGCAGCGGATTTTCAAATTCCCAATGGGCCCAGTAAAAATGAAATGGATTGCTAGACATTCTGCCTATAATCCACCTCACTCGTTTGAAGATGATATGCTTAAAGGGCCTTTCAAATCATGGCACCACAAGCATGAATTCCAGCAAAAAGAAGATGGTTCATCGGTGGTTTTTGACCAAGTAAATTACAGGCTCCCTATGGGGCCACTCGGCAAATTAGTTGCTGGAAGAATGGTTAGAAAGCGAATTGAAAGAATGTTCTATGCTAGACAAATCAGATTGGAAAGAGACCTTAAACGTCATTCTGAATTTTCTCACATTGCTAGAAAAAAAATTCTAATCGCCGGCTCCTCTGGTTTAATCGGTAGGCAATTGGTAGCATTCCTTGATACTGGAGGTCATGAAATTTGGCGTCTAGTTAGAAGAGAACCAAAGAAAGGAGAAAATGAATTGAAATGGGACCCTAGTAAAGGTCAAATCAACTCAGATGATCTAGAAGGTTTCGATGTAATCATCCACCTAGGTGGGGCTGGAATCGGCGATAAGCGCTGGTCAAAGAAAAGAATGAAATTAATCGAAGATAGTCGAGTAAAAAGTACAAGTTTACTTGCTAAAACAATTACTAACTTGAAGAAAAAACCAGAACTATTCATGGTTGCTAGTGCAATGGGGTGGTACGGCGATAGAGGAGATGAGAATTTAACCGAGAATTCCTCTCATGGTGAAGGATTCTTACCCCAAATATGCAGAAATTGGGAAAAGGCAGTTGAGCCTGTAACAGAAAGTGGAATTAGAACTGTCAATTTGAGAACCGGAATTGTCTTGGACGCAACTGGAGGAGCATTACAGAAAATGTTACTACCGGCAAAGTTGGGGGCTGGCGGTCCAATTGGAAGAGGGAGACAATGGTACTCATGGATTTCTATGGATGACCAAATATATTCCATGCATCATTTGATGATGAAGCAAGAATGTTCNGGGGTTTACAATATCTCTTCTCCAAATCCAGTAAGACAGAAGAAATTTGCAAAGGACCTTGGTAAAGTCCTAAGAAGGCCTGCTTTTATTCCAACCCCGCCACTAGCTATACGCTTCCTATTTGGTAAGATGGGAGTAGCACTAACCACTGAAAGCACCAAAGTAATACCTGAAAGGTTGATTGACTCTGGTTATGTTTTTGAGCACCCCGAACTAGAGCCTGCTCTAAGAGATAGTCTAGGATTGTGGAACTGATTGATTACTCAACAGTTCAACTAAAGATTACCTGAAAACAGGTTGATTCTTGGCTTTCTAATCATGCCTAGAGCAAACTGTAACTTTCGGTATAGTCCCATTTTTAGTCTTCGAGNTAATACATCNCCATTTNTTCTCATTGCTTCTTCAAGAATAGCGTCATATGCTGCACACATCAATGATGGAGAGTATCTAGAGTCTTTATCGAGTAGTGAAAGTAATCCAATAGCATTCTTTCTGTGAGCGAGAACGTGGTCTAGATAATGACGCATGAACTCTTGCCAACCTTCGGTTTGAGGTAACTTCTCATCATACAGATCTTTCCTAGAAATTCTAAATTTGGCCATCTCTTCTAGAGGAAGATAAACTCGACCTCTATCCAAGTCTTCTTGGATATCTCGTAATACATTGACCATCTGCAGATATTTGCCCATCTCAACTGCATGTCTTCTGGCATTAGGGTCATCATATCCGTAAATCTCTACAAGA
This sequence comes from Methanobacteriota archaeon, assembly GCA_002697705.1. Taxonomy (GTDB): domain Archaea; phylum Thermoplasmatota; class Poseidoniia; order Poseidoniales; family Poseidoniaceae; genus MGIIa-L1. The sequence goes on along the minus strand of NZXL01000074.1, from coordinate 2,980 downwards.
CATAGTCCTACTGTTGAGGCTGCTCTATAACAATACTGTCGCAAATCTTCAAAATTTTGATAGTTGATTTTGTACAAGTCATCTTCCATACCAGAGATGAGGTCTCGAAGGTGTGCAAGGTCTATTGCGAACCTATTGATGGAATCTGCAAGTGCAAGGAAAATCGGCTCATCGATTTGCTCGCCTGTTTCAATTTTATCTAGATTCATTCTAAACCAAAGCAGGGCTTTGACTCTATTGGTGTGTCCTGGTTCTTTGTTGGCTGGCTCGGTATCGTGAATAACTGAAAGTTCTTCGATTCTACGTTCTGCTTCTTCGTTTAAGAAAGACAAATCGATATTAGGCAACCAGTCTCCATCAACAATATCATCAACTCTGCGGCAAAATGCATACAGAGCATTCACAGCCTTTCTCTTGACAGAAGGAAGATGGCGGAAGGAACGGTAGAAAGAGCTTGAAGCATTTTTAGAAATGGTCTCGCATTCAAGATAGGCACTTTCTAGCTTTTGTGCAATAGTATGCGTTTTTTCTTCATTTAGAAGGAAAATTGATACCATTACTGTTCACCACTGTTGAGAATTGAGTCCGACAACAGATAAAGGGAGTTTTTTTGATATTTGAACTCTAGTATTCAATCTGTTAATTTCCAATATTAAAATTTCAATCAAGCAAGTTGGGACCAATCGACTTCAGCCTCAACCATTTCGACTTCTTCAACGTCCATCTGGGCTAGTTGTAACTTTCCAGACAATTCATCATTTACTGCGTGCCAATAAGAATATGCTTCAATTACCCATATTCCGGACTCCCTAGTTCCATTTCCTGAGCCTTTAACTCCACCAAATGGCAAGTGAGCCTCAGCACCAGTAGTACTGTTATTGATCCCTGTCATTCCAGCCTTAATTCCTGTCTTGTAGCGATATGCTTCAAGTCGGTCGTTTGTATAAATGGCACTTGATAAACCGTACGGACTCGCATTTGCAAGATGAAGTGCATGGTCAAAGTCATCTGCCTTACAAACAGTGATAGCGGGGCCAAATACCTCATCATGGAAGCATTGCATATCTTCGGTAACGTCAACGAATACGTGAGGCCACATGTATACTCCTTCTTCAGCATCTCCAAGGAAGTTAGTAGGTTTGTTTTGGTTAGTTATCCTGCCTTCTCCCCAAATCTGTTTTGCTCCAGATGATTTACACATTTCTACTCCAACAAGGAAATCCTTAGCATACTTTTCAGATAACATAGGTCCGTATAAAACACCATCATTGTGTAATGAATCACCGATTCTTGTCGATTCTACCTTTGCCATGAATTTATCCATGAATTCATCATAAATGTCTTTGTGCAGAATCAAATTTCCAAGAGACGTACATCTTTGGCCAGCTGTTCCAAAGCCGCCCCAATAAGCGCCTTCAACAGCGTTATTGATATCAGCAGATGGCATTACAACCAAAGGATTCTTACCACCTAATTCCAATGAACAGGAGACTAGATTACGTCCACAGACTTCTCCAATCATCTTACCCACTTCTGTAGAACCAGTAAAGGAAATCTTGTTTACTCTTCCTTCATCAACAGCGTCTACTAGATGTTGGCCTGCGCCGCTTCCTTTTCCATGAACAAGATTGACTACACCGTCTGGTAGACCTGCTTCATGCATAATTCTAGCAAGAGCAAAGGAAAGAAGAGGTGCGTCTTGTGGGCTCTTCCAAACACAGGTATTTCCACACATCAAAGCCGGTATCATTTTCCAAAATGGTACCGCTGCAGGGAAGTTACAAGCATTGATTATTCCACATACCCCTAGAGGTCTTCGGTAAGTGAACAGTTCTTTATCAGGCAATTCAGAGTTAACTGTTTGACCGTAGAGTCTTCTTCCTTCTGATTGGAAGAAAAGACAGGTATCTATTGCTTCTTGAACTGAACCTGCGGATTCCTTCAAAGTTTTTCCAATCTCTCTGGTTTCCAAAGCAACAATTGCATCCTTGTGCTCCATTAGAAGTCGACCCATGTTACCGATGATTTGCCCTCTTGTTGGAGCTGGTGTGGCAGCCCATGCTGGAAAAGCTGCATGTGCAGCATCTAAAGCTAAATTGATGTCATCCTTTGTTGAAAGTGGAAAGTTTCCGAGTTTATCGGAAAGAATCGCTGGATTGATAGAGTCGAAACTTCCACCATCACTGGCTTTAGTCAATTGTCCATTGATAATATTGTATCCATTCACACATGGCTTACCATGTGGATTATCGTTTTGCATAAATTCGAGGCCGGCTTCTAGTACATGAACCATGTTCGGGCCAATCAAATTCATCTCTTGAAGGTGATGGTTGAAAGAAAAAAGTCAATTTCTAATTTTGGTAGGGTTTAATACGGGTCGAATTTAACAAGTTATTAGGCAGAATGTCCGACTGTATTATTTAGAATCAATCGGCCAACCCAAAAAGAGAGTGAGTTCATGAGTGATGAAGAAGAGGCTATTTCCCTTACCGTAGAAAAATCAATTCCCTCCGATGTAGGGCATGGAAGAGCACGAATTTCGGGTGATTGCGGCCTAGATTTGAAACCTGGTAACATTGTCATGATCAAGGGTGAAAAGCGTTCAACCGCTGCCATTTATTGGCGAAGTCGTCCAGAAGATAATAAAATGGCAATTATTAGAATTGATGGAATTATTCGAAAGAATGCTGGAGTTAGTCTTAGAGATAAGGTCATCGTCAGTAAAGTCGAGGCAAAAGAATGTACTAAATTAGTAATATCTCCTGTAATGGCGAATAAACAGAAAGTAAAATTTGGCCCTGGAATTGAAGGATTCGCTCGAAGAGGATTGTCTAATAGGCCAGTTGTTCAAGGAGATAGAATATTTATTCCTGGCATGACTCTATTTGCCGAAGCACTGCCTTTTGCTGTTATTCAAACAGTTCCTAAAGGCGTAGTTAAGGTTACAAAAGATACTGATATTGTCATTAAAGATGAAGCA
>NZXL01000016.1 GCA_002697705.1 Methanobacteriota archaeon | reverse complement strand
CTCTTCTAAGTGCCTAGCAATTGCATTTGATACTTGATTAGACAATCCATATGCATCCCGTAAAATTATTCTTGGATCGACTTCCTTCCTCAGAGAGATAATACAGTGACCTATTAAATCGAGCAATGCATTAGATAACTCACGAGAACGGGAACGCGCCTCACCTGACCATGATGGTACAGTTGGTCTATATCCAGTTACAGCGGTTACATTCACTCTTGTTCCTTGGATATTTGTGACCCTGTAAGTTGAACCACCAAGCAAAATCACATCACCACTTCTAAGGTTGGAAACGAAAGAGCCCGATAATTGTCCAAGAATGGAACCTTCTGCATTGAATACTAAATATGAATTATCAGGTGCTATAGTTCCAATATTTGTATAATAAATCATTCTAGAATATCCTCTCTTACCATAGGTATTCTCTTCCCAATCTACCCAAACTCTTCTTTCATCTTCTAGCATGTCAAGTACTTCGATGAAATCATCATATTCGAAGTTACGATATGACCACGCATTGACAATTACTTCAAATGCTTCATCTATATCCATTTCATTAATTATCACTAGCCCAATCATGAATTGTGCGACTACATCGAGACAATTTTCTGGGAAATCTAGTCTATCCATGTCGCCTTTTTGAATTGCAGATTGAAGTGCGGCTAATTCAATCAAATCATCAACACTAGTCGGTAGGAATCTCGCTCTTGGAATGCCTCCTACATGGTGGCCTGCACGACCAATTCTCTGCAATGCAGTTGCAATATCCCCGGGGCTTCCAACTTGAAGAACTAAATCTACCGAACCTATATCTATTCCCATTTCCAAAGAAGATGAAGTAACTACTGCTCTTAGATGGCCATGTTTCAATTTCTTTTCAACATTTAATCTAATTTTCTTGTCCATTGAACCGTGATGTCCAGCTACAAGGTCTCCTAAATATGGTCGAAGTCTTTGAACAATGGTTTCAGTCATCTTTCTTGTATTAGCAAAAACCAGTGTGGTTGTATGTGCAGATATTAAATCGGCAATTGCTTCGATATTTGCATCTAGTATTTTCATCACTGCTAAGTCGCTGAACTTCTTGTGAGTGATTAGAATATCAAGGTCCAATTCCCTCGAACCAGAAACTTTTGCAATACTAACACTACTACTACTATTCCGACTTTCTTGGTCATCACTTGCAACTAAGTATTCTGCAACTTTTTCTAGTGGCTCCATAGTTGCAGATATTCCTATCCTTTGTACAGGTACCTTTAGCAATGTATCCAAGTAAGATAAAGTTAGAGCAAGATGTACTCCTCTTTTCGTTGGAACAAGTGAGTGTAATTCGTCAACAATCATATATTCTAATTCACTAACAATTGGTTGGAATCTAGGAGATGTAATAGCTATGGCTAAACTTTCAGGAGTTGTAATAAGAATATGTGGTGGATTTCTTAACATCTTTTGTCGATCTGACTGACTTGTGTCCCCAGTTCTTAGTCCGACTTTGATTTCCTGTGCCCTATCTGGTAAGTATGATTCAGAAATTTCTTTTAAGGGACCGATTAGATTTCTTTGAATATCATTTGCCAGAGCCTTAATTGGTGAAATATAGACGCAATGAACCTTTTTCTCTAACTTATTATCTAGTGCTAATCTTACTAATTTGTCTATAATTGTTAAAAATGCAGTTAGAGTTTTTCCCGAACCAGTTGGTGAACATAGAAGAAGATTTTTCCTATCCAAAATCGCAGGAATTGCTAATTTTTGTGGCCTAGTGAAATCTGGAAAAGAGTCCTTAAACCAGTTTCTAACTGGTGGACATAGAATCTCCAATAACTCCTCTGTGGAGTGTGGAGAATCTAAATACTCTATTTCAACCATTTTTTATCACTATCCCAATGGTGCGAATCGTGAGTACCGAGTACTTCAAAACTTCGCCTTTATCTATACCCTCTAATGATTTTTTTACCGATTAAATCAGAAGGAAAATATTGAAATTAAATAATCCAAAACATCCTTCGACAAGTCACTGCTCGCCAAATTATTGCTTTTGTTAATCGATTAAAGAACATATTTAACATCCAATCTGGTAATCTAAACATTATACTACCAATTTTGAACGATCTCTTCGAGTTTAACATAACTCTACCCATCTGCTTTTTCCAAATTTTTTCATATTGAGTAAGTTCGATCCCATTTTGAATATGGTCAACAATAACTTGGCCTGCAATTCTACCACCGATCATAGCGATTGTGATTCCTGCACCATTTGAAGGTAAGACCATTCCAGCAGAATCTCCCACCAATACATAATTGCCTTTGACAAATTTCTTTATTGTCCCAGACATAGGCAGAGAACCAGCTCCATTGAATGTTGAATCACCATCATATTTATCGATGAATTCTTTGGCTATAATATTCACAGATTTACCCTTCGAAAAGTTTTTTTGAATTCCAAGTCCAATATTTGCTCCTGTTGATTTAGGGAACATCCAAGCATAACCACCAGGAGCCATTGAGCCGAAATGTAACTCAACTGCATCCCCATAATCCCCCTCCTTCAAGGAAAACTTAACTGGTATATTGGTTGATTTTTCCTTCCAAAAAGTCCTTCTAACTGGATCATTATGTCCACCTGCTCCAACAATGACTTTTCCCTTAATCTCTTCACCATTACGGATATGTACGGTGTTTCCTTCAATTTTATTTACAAAACACCCCACTTTGAAATCAGCTCCGGCTTGCTTTGCCATTTCTACTAATGCTTCGTCATGTAAAACACGGTTTAGGACTAATCCTTCAAAGTCAAATTCTAAGGATTTACCTGATGGAGTTATAATTTTCATTACTTCTGTGCGCTTTGAAATAGCCCTCTCTGGCGTCTTAAACAAATCATCCATATCAGGGACTTTGGGGCACAATCTTCGCATTTCATCATTGGTTGGAACTAATTCACCACATTGTAAAGGTGAACCAATAGATTCCCGAGAATCTACAACAACCACGCTAACTCCTGATTGAGCCACATAACGAGCAACAGTACTACCTGCTGGACCTCCACCGATGATTACAACATCATAATCATATTCAACAGACATATTTGACCCCAATGAATTTGCCAAATCTGAGTTGTTATTAACCATGCGTATTGTCACATATAGTTGGAATATGACGGTCAATTTCAAAGGCAAGGAACTTCACGCCAATTTGAGGGGTGCCAATGTCTGACGTTGAAAACAGTCGTTTGGAGCGATTATCGGGTATGCTTAAGCGCCGTGGAATTATTTTACCTGCATTCGAAATTCATGGTGGTTCGAAGGGATTGTATGATTTTGGCCCTGTTGGTGGTAGGATTAGGAACCGTGTTAATCAAACTTGGATCGATCATTGGACCTCACTTGGTAATATCACAGAGATTTCTTGTCCAACAGTAACTCCATATGAGGTTCTAGAGGCTAGTGGGCACGTTGGTGAATTTTCAGACTTTATGACTGATTGTAATGCATGTGGGGAAGCTAGTAGAGCAGATACTCTTCTCGAAGATTTCCATTCTAATCCCGATGCATTATCAAAAACTGATCTTCAAAAACTGCTAGTAGAATCTAAACCAAATTGTCCAGCTTGTGGCGCTTGTGATTGGAGCGATATTTCCGCACAGAATTTGATGTTTAACACAACTATTGGTGCTGGTAAATCTGGGCGTCAAGGTTTTCTTAGACCCGAAACCGCTCAAGGGATGTTCACATCTTTTCAGTCATTGTATCGACATAATCGTGAAAGGTTACCTTTTGGAGCAATTCAAGTTGGTAAAGGATACAGAAATGAAATTTCTCCACGACAAGGCATGATTCGACTACGTGAATTTAATATGGCAGAATTAGAATACTTCATCGACCCAGAAGTAGACATTAATCATGATTTTTCGAAATGGAACGAGATTTCATTTACTCTAATTCCCGATGGTGGAGAGGAGATTTCTAAATCACTATCTGAGGCGGTTGAATCAGGTTTAATCAGACATTCAACAGTGGGTTATTTCATCGGAATGACTTATGATTTCTTGATTAAAGTTGGAATTAATCCTGATAAATTACGCTTTAGGCAACATGAATCTGATGAAATGGCACATTATGCACTAGACTGCTGGGATGCTGAAATTTTTGGTTCTTATGGCTGGGTCGAGTGTGTTGGTATTGCACATCGAGGATGTTATGACTTGCAGGCCCATGAAGATGCTACAGGTAAGACACTAAGAGCAAGACGTGAATTCAAAGAGCCAAAAACTATCGAAATTGATGGTTGGACTATCGAAGGCTCAGTTGCGGGTCCAGCATTCCGAGCATTGGCTGGTGCTGTCAAGGAAGCAATTGAATCTCTGCCATTGGAAACTCAATTCCCTTGTGAAGTTATCATTGCGTCAGGTGAAAAGGTAATGGTCAATCCGGAACATGTTAAAAGAAACCAAAAAACAGAGGTAATCTCAGGTGAATGGTTCATACCTCATGTAGTAGAGCCTGCATTTGGAATAGACCGAATAATTTGGCACGTTCTAGATCATGCTTTTGATGAAATTGAAAAAGGTGATGAACGCTATACTGTATTAAGACTAAATCAAGAAATAGCATCTATTGATTACTGTGTTTTTCCTTTATTTGAAAAAGATGGAATGGGTGAAATCGCCCGTCAGTTAAACAATAAAATTTGTTCTAAATCTGGAGTAATATCACTATATGATTCTAGTGGATCTATCGGTAGAAGATATGCTAGAGCAGATGAAATTGGTGTTCCAGTATGTATTACTGTCGACCATCAAACACTTGAAGATAATACCGTTACACTCCGCTCTCGTGATTCGGGTGAACAAAAGAGAGTGAACATTGAATCTCTCTATTAGTTCTATTCTAATAGAAATTCAATAAATTCTAAGTTAATGTTCAAGAACCTTCGAACTTTGGAAAATATATGGCTATCGTAAGTGATTGGACCGAAAGATATCGGCCAAAATCTGAGAGCCATCTTGAAGGTAATGAAGCTCAAAGGCGAAAAATACGTGATTGGCTTAATCAATGGCAAGATGGTATGCCTAAGAAAAAGGCATTACTGTTAGTTGGACCTCCCGGTGTTGGAAAGACAACTGTTGCTAGAGCAGTCGCTCAAGACATGGGCTGGAGTGTTATTGAACTGAATGCATCAGATGCAAGAAATGCTGCAGCGATAAGGAAAGCTGCAACTCAAGGTGCAACACATCGATCATTGTTCCATAATCCTAATGATAAACAACAGAGGACATTGATTTTACTTGATGAAGTAGACCATTTGTCTGGTGGTTTGAAGAAAGTCAATCAAGATAAACTCAATAAAGCATTAATGGGAGAGGAAGTGGGTGGAAATCCAGTTACCTTTTCTGGAGATTCCGGTGGTAAAGCAGAATTACTTAGGCTGTTAAACGAAACAAAGCAGCCAGTAATATTAGCATGTAATGAAGTAATGGGGCTGTGGGGTAAAGGTTCATCATGGCGTTCAACTCGAGATAGATTTCAAAAGCACATGATTACATTAAATTTTGAAAGAGCTAATGATGAAGCACTTAGAAGGATCGCTAGAAGAGTATTGAAATCTGAAGATATTGAATTTGAAGCACAAGCAGTCGAGAAATTGGTTGAGCGTAACCCAGGAGACCTTAGGGCCTTAGTCCGTGATTTACAGGTCATCTCTACTACTATAGATGGATTATTGACTACAGAATTAGTTGAGTCATTTATTGAATCAGGTGAACGTGATATTTCTGTTGAGGTGTTTCCAGGATTAGATAAATTATATCGTTGTTCTACAGCAAGTGAAGCAGTTCTTGCAGGAAGAACCATTGACAAGTCTCCTAATGAGTTACTAAATTGGATTCATTGGAATAATCCATCATTGATTTCCGATAGGAAGATTCTACGTCGAGGTAATCAAGCACTGAGCATTTCTTCGAAGATGCTATCTGCACAATATGATAATACTGCACATAGGTCATGGTATTGGAGCGGTCAACTTTCTGGACTTGCAGCATCTGTTGTCAACAAAAACCCATTTGCTGAGAGAATATATCCATCTTACCCTAACTTTCTTCGCAGGAATTCCACTAATATTCGCCCTTCAATTATTGAACAATTGGCGAAGGGTCCAGGAATAAGTAAATCTACGGTGAGAGATGAAATGTTACCTATATTGACATCACTTTTATCACCAAACTCTGTAGTTGGCGATCCAAATGATTACTCGATTTCTATGAGTTATAATCTATCAGGAGAAGAACATGCTACACTTGCAGGGTTGACTCTAAGCCGTCGTTCAACTAAGGATCTAATATCAAGTTATAATGAAGAGAAGTCAAGAAGCCAGATAATACCAATTGAGGAACATGTTGAAGATGAATTAATCGATTCACTACCTGAAACAAAAAATGATTCCAAAGATGACGAGTCAACACCACCAGGTCAAATGAAATTATTCTAATCCTTCTTTTGCTCTTTTCTGGATGGCAATAATCGCTTGAAAAGCGCTACAGCAGTTCTATCTGCCTGTTCTTTTTCTTCCTTGGCCCAAGTACTTGGATGTAAAAGAATCACCGCTGTGAGTAGTTCAAGTCTGCCAAACCACATCAATACTGAAGTAATTAACAAAGTGATTGAATTCATTCCGGCCCACGTTTCACTTGGTCCATAGTCACCCAATGCTGGACCAGTATTTCCTAAACTCGAGGCAACGACAGAAATAATACTTTCAAATGAATCATTTTCCATAAATATTGCCAAAAGTATGCACGATATTGCGAATAAACCAATCCAAACAAACAACATTCCAACTATAAGTCCCAATTGCTGTCTTTCTACAACTTCACCATTCATTCTAATTCTTTGGATTCTTCTTGGTTGAGCAATTTTAACCAATTCTCTCATTGCTACTTTGAATGCTAAGTTTATTCTTAGAAGTTTTAATCCTCCACTCGTAGAACCTGCACAAGCCCCAACAATCATCAATATTAAGAAAACTATTTTGGTGACCATTGGCCAAACAATGTAATCAGTGGATGCATATCCTGTAGATGTACCAATTGAAATTACATTGAAAATACTGTATCTGAAACTATTACCCAATGCCATATCTGTTGAGATCAATGCAATAACCATCGCACCAATTGCCATTCCAATATATACGAGGTAACTTCTAAACTCTTCATCACCATATGCTTGCTTGAATTCTTTCATACAGATTAGCCAAATTAGGGTAAAATTAACTCCAGCTAAAAACATGAATATTACGATTATAGTTTCAACCGCAATTGAATCGAAATATCCAATACTTGCATCGTGAGTTGAAAATCCTCCGGATGCGACAGTTGTTAGTGCGTGATTTACAGAATCGAAAAATGTCATTCCTCCGATAAATTTCAGCAATAGCATTTCAATAATCGTCAAAGCAATATAGAGTCCCCAAAGTGCGATTGCAGTCTGTTGAAGTTTAGGTTTTAGTTTGGATAAAGAAGGTCCTGTTAGTTCAGCTCTAGCAAGAGCCATGCCGCCACCTATTATTCTAGATAGAATCATCATGCCCAGCATAATTATTCCCATTCCACCTAACCATTGAGTTAGTGATCTCCAAATTAGTAATCCCTTAGGTTGTGCATTGATACAATCAATTGTACTTCCTGGTATACAATTAGGGCTCATTGCTGGAGAAATTACAGTTGCACCAGTTGTTGTAAAACCAGACATAGACTCAAACCAAGAATTCACTGCACCTCTTGCCATGTCCATGAATTGTATGTTGTCTGTGAATGGGCCATTGAAAACACCGCCAAACCAATATGGAAGTGCACCAATAAATACAGCCAATGGCCAAACCAAAGCCACTGCAGCAAATGCTTCTTTATCTCTAAGTCTATCACCTGTATCTGTTCTTGTTATACTCAAGAGAATCAATCCCAAAGTAGGAGAAATAATACATGGTAGTGCAAACGAGTAAAGAGCAATTTCTATACTATCTAGCCATGCTGTAGCAATACCACAAAGAAGTAGAGGGATAGTTAGAGCAATTAGCGTCCATCCCAGTATCAGGAATAAAACATCTTTTCGCATATTCACACCTTGAATTTCCGCTCCAAATCAGAAATACGATCTGGGCTACAAAAGATAATCAAGCGATCATTAGCTAAAATTGTCTTTTCAGGTGAAGGCCTTAGAGTCTCCCAATATCCTTCAGCAGACTCTCTCTGAATAAATGCAATACGCATCCAATCAGGGAAACCAGAATCAGCGATTCTCTTGTTTGCAAACTTATGAGAATCATCTATTCGCATACTGATACCAACTATGTTTGGTACATTTGAAAGAACAGCATAGGCTCCTGCTGCTTTGGTATGTATGTGCGCAAGGATATTATCGACAGCCACTCTTTTTCTATCTACTGCGAAAGTTATTCCCATTCTTTGTGTGACCTTTACTAAATCTGCATCATAAAGTAGTAAACCTGTTCTTTGAACGCCCATGTCACTTACAAGTAAAGCAGCAGCAATACTATCATGGTCTGATTCTAATGCAGCGATTGCAATATGATTGTCAGGAATTCCCACTTCGGTTAATATTTCCCTATCGAGGTGGTCTCCATGAATCACTTCCAGGTTGGGGTGTGAACCAATAGCAGAACCGGCTAAATTATTCGCAATTTGCAAATCTCTTTCAATCACAGTAACACTTGCTCCATTTTCAAGCCAGTTTTCAGCGATCAGTTTACCAATTTCATTTGCACCGATAATAGCTACTTTAGGATTAATTGGGAAATCACTAACTTCATGGCCAAATATATTCAAAATACGATTGAAACTACTCAATCCGGTAGTGGCTACAGCAATCGTATCATTAGGCATCAGCATAAAGTCTCCATCAGGGACAATACTCCTTTCACCTTCTCGCTTGACGCCAACGATAAGTGGAATTCCCCCATCAATATTTTTTCCAGCATCTCTGAGCGTTTTGAAGACTAAATTTTCTGCATTCTTAGTAACATCTAATTCAATAATAAAAGCATCATGGCCAAATGGAATTACTTCTTCAATTGAAGAAGATCTAAGGCCAGTATGAAGCCTTCGAATTGCACTTTCAAGTGGATTTATTGCATGATTTACTTTAGCCCATTTTGTCAAATGTCCTTGTTTTTGTTCCTGAATAAAATTCATACCTCTGACACGGCATAATGATAGCAGAGGTTTGGCTTTTGGTCCGCCAAATTCATAGTGAGCATGTTCAGCAATTGCACAGGCGATGAGGTTTCTTTCATCTGAATTAGTTGCTGCAACAAATACCTCTGCTTCTCCAATTCCGGCCTCATTGAGTTTATGCCTAGTGGTTAGATCTCCATGAATTACTAGAACATCGAGATTCTGAGCATTCTTTACTGCTCGTGAATCATAATCCATCAAAACAACGTCCATTTCTTCAGCCCTTAGTGCACGAGCAAGTTCAGTACCTACTCTACCAGCACCACCAATGATTATTCGCACTATATCACCTCAAATTTTCTGCCACTTTCTTGACTTGGAATGTTCCACCAGTTCCTTCTTGGAATTCTAGTGTTGAAAAGCTTCTAACTCTCTCAACATCACAACATCTTACGCCAGGTTTGTAGTATGCTTTTACTAGGTTTCCAGATGGATCGGCTTCTTCAATCCAATCGATGTATGCTGTTGGTGTATGGAGAAGCCATTTATTATTGACGACATCAACTGAACCTTCTACAAAACATGAATCCAATTCGATATTTTGGCTCATGCACCAACTATCGCTCATCGGCAATAATATGTAACCCCAAGCGTGGCCTTCCCATGTTTGGAAAGTAGAATCCGTCAATGCTCCAAATACATACCAACCAGGTATACCTTTAGTTCTCAGTATGGAAAAGTAAGCATTTGTTTGTTCGTCACAATCCCCAATACTTGCTGCAAGACATGCAGGTCCACTTCTTGCAACAACGGGTGCGTTCTTATCATATGCCACATTCTTATGTAAATAATCAAAAGTTGCCCTAGCAAATGCATATGCGTTATCAGAACGTCCTTCAGGAATCGATGCCGAAATTGTATCAGCAGTTTCTTGAACAACATCAAATTGAATTGCATCGATAGCATAATCTTGGTAAGGGCCATCTTCACCAATCATTGAACCACGATTATACCATTGCATAGCACCAAATTGAATTGATTTTGAACCGCCACCTCTTTCACTTATATCATCAAAAGTTCCACTTCGTTCAATGTCAATTCCATCATCATGCCCAGCAATTCTGGAATCCACTCTTGTAGATGACCACCAAGAATATGAAGTACTTGTTAGATTAACTGCAAAAGTAACTTTAGCACTTTCCCCAGGGCCTAGGCTGAGATTAAATTTAACACAATTACCAATTTTACAATCATTTATTCCAGGTCCAACCCCAGGCCACCAAATATCGTGACCATTACTTGTTGTAACTCTATCAGCAAATGACTTAGATGGTAATCCATTTAGCGGTATATCTATTTGTTCGGCATTATTGATGATCAATTTAATCGAATTAATTTTTTGAATTGATTCGGGAATGGCTGTAGGAGTAACTCCATCAGTATACTCAAAAGTAGAATTTGCCTCGTGTAAGGATGAAACATCAGTAGGTATTGCTAAATTTTCAGCAGCATAACTATTGCCCGCTGCGTTGTAGAAATCAATGGTTTTACCTAATGTATATGTGGTTTCAATAGGATATAGGTGATATGGTGCAGTGGCCAACTGAACATACTCTACCACGCCAGCATACTTTTCCCAAACAACTTCACGTGCCTGAGGTGAAAGCATAATGAAAGCGACTAATCCAAGCATAACTACGCTGCGGAATCTATTTTTACGCCTTTTCAAAATGTTTCTTCTCTTTCCTGATTGAGTCATAACCATTCCGGATTTAGTAGGTCTTTTGGTTTTCAAATATGTAGACTCAACACTTCCTCTGTTAAATTGTTGCTCTGCAGCAAAGTTAGGAGATTTAATGTTGGCTAACACCCTCCCACAGGAATAGCAAATTGTATCACCCGGTAAGGTGACGCTTCGGCAATAAGGGCAGTTGCCCATATTACACCGTCCTTGTCGGCATTGTATAACGATTACCTGCGGAAAGCCATCAAANCCTTTATTTGTAAAGTCAAATTTATTTCAGATAATTAATCCTTAATGGCCTAAGTAGATAATTACTTACTCTGAACAATCATCAATTTGTTTAATATTATTGATTTCTTTGGAGATATTCTTCTCCATTCTTGCTTGTCGCGCCCATATCTTTCTCAGTCTCTTTTTGCCTTCACTCGGTATAGATTCCCAAATCCAAATATTAGAATTTCTTGTGAAAATAAGTGTCATTGGAATTATGAAAATCCATGCAAGAGGATTTATCATTGCAAATGGGAACATTATCATATAACCACATCTCCAAAAAGAAGAACGTAATACAGCCCCCCATCTTTTACCCCTTAGCATTAAATGGCCGTGATAACTGCTAATCAGAGCTTCACATCTAGGGCTAAAAATTGCTATCCCGGAAATAGTAACTGCTAATTCTAAGTAGTTGAAACCAAATAAATCCTTCACTTCGATTGTTTTGTAGATCAATATCATAGAAACCATTCCACCTACTGCTAGGCCTAAAGCCCATCCACTAGTAGTCTGTGAACTGCCTTTACGAACTCTATCTCTTCTCAGTAGGAGATGTGATGCTACAGATGCTAAAACACAAATAATAATAATATTCAACGGATTTACTACCTCTTGACTATCATCTAAGAACATTGAGAGATAAGGTATAACCACAGCATCGTGAGCCAATCTACCGTAAACACCACCCAGTAGTAAACCCCAAAACACATTACTCCAAGCAGTTGGCAGGTCATAAAAACCGGAATATTTGGTCATAACACCTCTCCAACCAAATGTCATTCCAATCAAAGCGGAAATACTCGCCAATTGGAACAACAGAAATGTCGAAGCCATAAATGGCCGTGATGGTTTTACTTCATCAAGTCAATGTAAGAATTTTTCATTTGCGTTGGATTCAAAGACCTTCAATGTTAGGCCGTGTTATGGCAAGGCTACTATTGTTTGGTGGTAAGGGCGGAGTGGGTAAGACCACTACTTCTGCAGCAACCGCAGTTTGGTTGGCAGATTCAGGTCTTAAAGTACTCATTGTTTCTAGTGACCCTGCACATTCTACATCAGATTCCTTGGGTGTAGATATAGGTACAGAACCGACACCTATTGATGGTGTTGAAGGTTTATTTGGCCTCGAAATGGACCCGGAATCAAAAATTTCCAATCTTCTACCAAAGTTAGGAAAAATGGTTGATGGAATGAATAACAAAGGTGGAATGGGGGGATTAGGTGGATTGAGTATGATGCTTGATCCAAATGCTAAAGAAGAGATGGAAGAAATGAAGTCAGAAATCCAAACTTCTGAAATGATTCTACCCGGATTAGATGAAGCATTGGCTTTTGATGAGTTGTTGAGGCACGTAGAAGATCCAAATTGGGATGTTATTGTTTTTGATACTGCGCCTACTGGACATACACTGAGATTTTTGTCGCTTCCAGAAATAATTGAGGCTTGGTCTGGCAGATTGATTCGTATGATGAGAATTTCAGGTGGTATTCGTTCAATGCTATTTGGAAGTAAGGAGAGTAATGAAATGAAAGAGGAATTAGAAAAATTCCGTCGTAGAGTTTTACATGTTCGCAGAGTCCTTAGCGATGAGGAATTAACATCATTCACTTTGGTTACAATACCTGAGAGAATGGGGGTAAACGAAACTCTTAGGGCTCATAAATCGCTTTTAGAATTCAATCTCCCAGTACACAGTTGTTTAGTCAATCGTTTAACGCCAGAATTTGATCATCCGTTCTTGGCTAAAAGAAGAGAAGCAGAACTTATTAGAATATCTGAACTTGAAGATAAACTCGATTCTGTAGAAGTTGCTTCACTCGAGTTATTAGATCAAGAAGTAGTAGGAGTTGAAAATTTAAGAAATATTGGTCAAACGTTGTATGGGGTGCCATCGAAAATTGAAGACTCGTTAGGGCCTCACAAGGTTGGAGAATTATTGAAGCATGATATCCATAGGGGAATGGTCAAAGAATCTCATGAAGAATTTGAGAGGATTTATCTTCACTTTCCAGGAATTAAGCGAGATGAACTATCTCTTAGAAGTAATGACGGCATCTTGTACATTGGATTGAATGGAAGGGAACGAGAAATTACGACCAGCGTACCGGTGAAAGCAAGTCAAGTAGATGCCAAATTAGAAGGTGATGTACTAAGACTTGATATTCCCTTAGAATGATTATCCAATGAATGGGTTCAAAGAGTAAAACGGTAACGGACTAACATGGCACTCGAAGGTCTATCCAGAGGGATATTCCGCTCTCTTGGCTTTCTTAAAAATAGAAGAAAGTTAGATGAAGAAGAACTTCGGGAAATGACGCGCAGTCTAAGAAGGGCTTTGCAAGAGGCTGATTTCAACGTCCGTCAGACCAAGGAAATAGTTGAGAGGCTTGAAAATAGGTTAAAGGAAGAAGAACCAAGACCAGGGCTCAATTTACAAACTCATGCAATGAATATATTGTACACTGAACTTGTTAGGATTTTAGGCCCATCTCATGAATTTCAACCAAGGGGTTCAACACTTCTTTTAGTCGGTTTATATGGTCAAGGTAAAACTACTACCACTGCTAAATTAGCTGAATGGTATAGGCGAAAGCATGGTCTAAGAGTTGCTGTTATTGAAGCCGACGTTCATCGTCCAGGAGCTTATGCTCAACTTTCACAACTTCTCGAAGATACATCTGTAATAGTTTATGGAGAACCAGAAAATAAAGATGCAGCATCTATAGTTAGAAATGGACTGAAAGAATGTGCTTCTGCTGATATGGTTATTGTAGACACCGCAGGTCGTCACCAGTTAGATGAAGAATTAGTCGAAGAATTAGAACATATTTCCTCTTTGACAAGGGCTACTGAAAGATGGTTAGTCATAGATGCACAAGTTGGTCAAGCAGCAGGTCCTGTCGCCGCATCATTCCATACTTTGGCAGGGGTTACTGGTATTGTTGTAACCAAATTAGATGGTACTGCCAGGGGTGGTGGTGCTCTTTCAGCAGTTGCTGCAACCGGTGCCCCAATTGTACACATTGGTGTTGGGGAGAAAGTAAGTGATCTTGAAAAATTTGAATCTGATAGATTCATATCTCGGCTTCTAGGAATGGGTGATATTCAAGGATTAATCGACCTTGCTCCAGAGGATTTGGACGAAGAAGAAGCAATGCGATTAACTCAGAGAATGATGAGCGGTAGATTTACTCTAAATGATATGTATAAGCAAATGGAGATGATGTCAAAAGTCGGAACTATTGATAAGTTGATGTCATTTTTACCAGGTAATATGCTTGGTGGACTTGGTGGAATGTCCAAATCTCAAAAGCATGCTATGCAAGGGAACTTGGACCGTTACAGAACAATCATGGATAGTATGACTGGTTGGGAAAAGAATGAGCCTGCTAAAATTAAGGCTGATAGGATAAAAAGAATTGCTCGAGGTTCTGGTGTACGTGAAAAAGATGTGAGAGAACTAATCGGACAGTGGAATCGTTCAAGAAAGATGATGAAAGGAATGGGCGGTAACCGCAAATTAAACAAACAAATGAGAAAAATGATGAAAGACGGAGATATGGATATGGATCCGTCATCATTTGGAATGTGAGTCTTAATCATCTAAAGGTGGCAAATCTGGTATATTTTTTGTATTGGCCGCTTTTTCAGCAGCCAATCTGGCCTCTTCTTCTTCTTCAGCAATTCTTGCATTTTCTTCCTCTTGCCTTTTTGCTTCAAGTTCCTCAGCGATCCTCGCATTTTCTTCTGCCAATTTTCTGGCTTCCTCTTCTTCTGCCAATCTTTTAATTTCTTCGAGTTCTGCATTTATCTTTGCCTCTTCGGCTTGCTTTTCTCCTTCAGTTATTCTAATCGATTCTTCTACCATTTTCAAATGTGCTTCTTCTGCCAACTTCCTTTGAGCTTCCTCTTCTGCTCTGATTTTAGCATCCTCTTCAGCCTTTAATTTCGCCTCTTCTTCAGCATTTTTTCTAACTTCTTCCTCGGCCGCAAGTCTTTTCTCTTCTTCTAGTCGCTGTTGTAGCTCTTCTGCAAGTCTTTTCTCTTCCTCGAGTCTAGCTTCCGCCTCAGCCATCTTTCTGGCATCTTCTTCGGCTGCAAGTCTTTTCTCTTCTTCTTCTTCAGACTTTTTACGAGCATCTTCTTCTTCTTTTAGTGCTCGTTGTCGCTCTTCTTCGAGTCTTTTCTCTTCCTCGAGCCTAGATTCCGCTTCAGCCTTTTTACGAGCCAGTTCTTCTTCGATTGCTCGTTGCTCAGCTTCTGCAATTAATCTCTCTTCTTCTTCAATCTTAGCTTTAGCTTCAGCTTCAACTCTCAATCTAGCATCCTCTTCGGCTTTCAAACGTGCAGCCGCTAAGGCATTTGCTTCTTGTTCAATCTTCGCTAGAGCCTCTACTTTCGCTTCCGCTTCAATACGTAATCTTGCTTTCTGTGCAAGTTCCTGTTCTAGTCTTGCTTGCTCCTCCAATCTTTCACTTAGAGTGTATCTCTCCATTACAACATTGTATATTTCACTATAATCTTCATCACTCATGTCTAATGTTTCATTATGTGCAAGTACCATTAATTGCTCAATATCTGACTGAGAAAAAGTACCTTCGTGAGTTCCTAAAACAGTTTTTAGTACTTGGTAAAATTTTCTTTGTTCAGATTTAATCATGCCATCTGAAGTGATGAAATTTTGGACAAGAGTCAAAATCTCAGTCATGTTCAACTCATCGGACATAGTAATTCCATGTAGATGAGGTTTTTCTCCTTTACTACTATACTGTAAGGGTCATCAATAGGTTTTTGCCAGTATTACCTTTCTTGTGGTAAGTTTACCCGACATATGGCAAGGTCGCTCAGAATCAAATGTATCAGTAGCATCACCTAAAAATGTGAGTCCAGTATGTCGCTCAATAACTTCAGCATGAGCATCGGTTCCATCAAATGCCATCTGGTATATTTTCCCATCTTCGATTTCACCATTCATCGTCCATTTACCATCGTTTTCTACAAATTCAGGTAAAGGTTGTATTACATCATCCATGTGAGCAGACGAACGCTTTCTTAATTCATCAGCGATTTCTTTGAGCACAGTTCTGCAACTATCTGCTATTGTATCCATCGGTAGTGGCTCTTTTCCACCGGTTCTTTTAGCTGCAAAAACAGTCCCTTGTGCAATATCTCTTGGACCAATATCTAGTCTTAGAGGAACTCCTTTTATTTCCCAATCATAATATTTCTGTCCAGCACGAATGTCTCTAGAATCAACTTTTACCCTAAATCCATTTTCGCGTAAAGTATCTGCGAGTTCATTGGCTGCACCAATTGTATCAATTTCTGAATTTTTCTTTATCATTGGACATATGACAATTTGATGAGGGGCAATAGCAGGTGGCATTATGAGACCATTATCATCTCCATGCATTCCAACGATTGCGCCCAATAATCTCTCTGACATACCATAAGTAGTTTGATGACAATGTTGTTGTTTTGCTTCAAGATTTTCATATGTTATATCGAATGCTTTAGCCCATTGGTCACGGTAATGGTGGCAAGAAGCTACTTGTAGAGTACGGCCATTTGGCATCACAGCATCGATTCCAATAGTATACCAAGCACCTGGGAAGGTATCCCAAACAGGTCTTTTTGCCTTGATAATTGGTAAGCATAAATCATCCATAATTCTGTCAACTATCTCCAAATCTTCTGTGATCTGAAGTGAAGCATCTTCTTCATTTGCATGAGCTGTATGTGCTTCGAAGAAATGAATTTCTCTAACTCTAATAAAAGATCTAGTTTGTTTAGTTTCATATCTAAATGTATTTACCATCTGATATATCTTCAAAGGTAAATCTTTGTGTGACCTTATCCATAATGGGAACATGGTGTACATTGCAGTCTCTGAAGTTGGTCGTAAGAACATAGGAATGTCTAACTCATTATCTCCTGCGTGTTTAACCCAATAAACTTCTTTCTTGAATCCGCCTTCTTCATCTTCATCTCGCAATTCATCAGGATCTACACCCTCTTCTCTTGCTCTCTTTAGTCTAGCAACTAGGGCATTCTCTTTTTCGAGAAGATTCTCTGGTATCAATAGAGGGAAATTAACTTCTTCATGACCGGTCCTTTCCATTTCATTATGTGTCAAATTATCTATTAGTTTCATTGTTTTCCAACCATAAGGTCTCCAAACATCCATACCTTTGATAGGGTATCTTTTGTCCACAAGTTCGGAGGCTTCAACTATGAATGGATACCATTCATTGAAATTGTCAAACTTAGAAGGTATACCCCTCTTGGCTTTACCCGGACCTTGGCTCATATTTTCAACTGCAATCATCTCTCTCATCAAGATGACGCTTAAAAAATAAAATTTTGACGGTTATCTATTNCTTTTTACCAATGCCATAATAGCAGCTATACACCATACTATTTCTAAAACCAAGAATGCCCACTCATAAATTAATAATGCACGTACAGCCAGTAGACCAGAACCTAAAGCCATCAATGACAGATATTTGGAATCTTTACTGCCTAGTACATCTCTTGTTTCAAGTAAAAAGGCAACTAAAATACAAATCATTCCTAAGTAGGAGAGAATCTCAGTAAATAGATCTAAATCCATTCATCTCACTTCTTGCGCAGTAACAATAGAGTTCCTATTAGTAATACTACTATTGCAACCACATCTGGAATTCCAATTCCACCTGCCGTACCACCAATGCCACTTGAACTATCACTTAACATTGAGAATGACCAGCCGTCAGAAGAACCTAATTTGTGTGGACTCAACAAATTGATTCTTGTTTGCTCCACACCTCGACACTTTTCATCGACATCACAAAAAGAGCCAAATACATTGGAAAGAAGACCGAAAACGTTAGCAATAACTACAATAAATCCTGAAATAAAGGTAAATTTCATAATCTTAGAACCACTATTTTTTACAGGTGGTAAATTAGGCATTTCTAGGTGTGGAAGATTGCCAGCAGGTAGTCCTACAGGTTCAATGACTTCGATTAACATGTTAGTTGGTGGGGCGACTTCAGTAACTGGCGCTCCAGGTTGATGTTCAACAAAATCACGTGATTTAACAGGCTTTACAGGAGCGATTTTTATTCCATACAATCGGTCTGCCAAACTTACTAAAGCAGCATCATCAGCAATTTCTGATGGGTCAAGTTCCCCATCCAAAAGTTGCTGAAGTCTATCTCTCATGTCTGACATAGTCATCCCCCGTAATTAGAGGGTGTACACTTATCATTGAAGAATCCTCCTTTCGAAGGAAAAGTCAATTTTTGGGTTCAAGCATTACCAGCTGCTTCAACATCTGCCCAATCTTTCATGAATCCATCGATTCCTTTATCGGTTAATGGATGTTTCATTAATTGTCTAAATATTTTAGCCGGCATTGTTGCAGTATGTGCTCCTAATTGAATACACTGCAAGACATGAGTAGGATGGCGAATTGAAGCAGCTAAAACCTTGGTAGTAATCTCAGGATAATTATCCCATGTAGTCATTATTTCAGCAATTAGGTTCATTCCTTCATGACCAGTATCGTCGATTCTTCCAATGAATGGAGATACATAAGTTGCTCCTGCTTTAGCTGCCATTAGGGCTTGTGATGATGAGAATATAAGTGTGACATTAGTTTTGATACCCTTATCTGTTAGAGCTTTAGTCGCCGCCAATCCCTCTGGTGTACAAGGGATTTTAATGATCACATTTTCTGGTAGTTCATCTTTTAGTACCAATGCTTGTTCAATCATTCCAGCGGTGTCTAAAGCAGTAACTTCAGCAGAAATTGGTCCGTCACATATTGAGGCAATTTCTGCAACTACTTGCTTAAAATCCCTACCACTTTTCTTGATTAGAGACGGATTAGTCGTAACACCATCTAATATTCCCCAAGCAGCAATTTCACGTATTTCGTCTACATCAGCAGTATCTAAGAAGAACTCCATGACTGAGTGGAATAGAAGGCACTCTTTGAATTATCCGCATGAATTAATTATTTCTTACTGCGATAAAGAAAAATCATCGAACCCACAATTATCATTATAACAGAACCAATATAGAGATATTCTGCTGAAGAAAGGCTAGACTTTGAATAAACTATCAAACCATCATTTTCATTATCGGTTTCATTAGTATTATTATCACTACTTGAATCAATTTCTTGATCACAATAATCAGGAATTGCATCTAAGTCAGAATCTATAGAATCGTTGCCTCCGGGGCAAATATCTTCAGCATCATTAATTCCATCGGAATCGGAATCTTTCTGGTAAGTGCTACAGCCATTACTGTCAACTACATCCTCTCCAAATATGGTTAAACTATTTGGACATAAATCAATATCATTAGCAACTCCATCGGAATCAGAATCTAATAATTCATCACAACCATCTGGNATTAAATCATTATCCACATCTAATGAGTCATTATATCCATTACAAATGTCAGCATCATTTGAAACGCCGTCATTATCAGAATCAATCATCACATCACAACCATCCGGGATTGAATCATTATCCTCATCGATATTATCATCAAAACCATTACACAAGTCTAATTCATCACNAATTCCATCATTATCTGAATCGATTATATCATCACAGTCATCTGGAACCATATCTCCATCAACATCGAGAAGGTCATCAAATCCATTGCATATATCTAAATTATCAGTCACAGTATCGAGATCAGTATCATCTAAGCATCCATCCCCGTCTTTATCCCAAGGAATCGAATCTTCATCAGGACATGAGTCTGACCAAGTTTCAATATAATCTCCATGCGTCAATATTTTACTTGTGAAAGCAATATGATTCGTATCATATCTTCGAACTTTGAAAACCTTGTTTCCGTTACCAGTATAGATAGAATCTCCTTGTGAGAGAGTATTTCCNGAGTTNATTGGGCTGATATATTTCCAAACAATTTCTCCTTGNAAGTCNACTTCAATGAATGTNCCTTGAGTTCCATAAGTGATTAGNGTATTTCCGTTTGGAAGCCTCTCAACTCCAGATATTGATGGCGCATACATGTCGGTACCAATATCCCAACTCCAACTAAAATTTGATGGACCGTAAGGTTCACTTGAATTTTTAAAATAACTTCCATTATCTATTGGTGGTGCAATTATATCGACACTTGAAAACAGAATATCTCTTCCATTTCCATTGTTAAATACAATTAATTCACCAGAATTTGGTCGATTGCTTTCTATCCATTGTACATCATGTTGTCCAAATAATTTCTGGTCATTATTAGTNCCTGCACGATATGCTTCTGGATTACCCCATCTGTAGAGTATGTCTCCACCCATGCCGCTATTTCCTCCACTGTGGCCTGAAGCTTCAAGCGTTGTAGTGCTGTGGTCAATAATGTATATTTCATTCATGTTTTTACATGATAGTGCAATTTGGTCTAGTTCGAGATTATAGTCAATACCATTGCAATGCATCCAATCACGACCACCAGATGCACCGCCAGTAGCATCGTTGAAATTTACATCTAATAATTCTGGATGTTGACTAACATCACCATAATTATCTTTCGAGGNATCAAAGTCTTGAATTAAATGGTCCCAAGCATGCCACTCCCAAACAATTTCTACATCATCTTNTCCAATCGGTTTGATTTCTAGTATCAAGTCGGGCCATAAAGTCGATGAGGATACAGTTTTATCAGAATTATCTGACTCTGAATTTCTTCCTGACTGTGCTACCTCTTGCTCATCTTTTTCTTCCCAAGCAATCAACAGAATATTTCCATTTGGCATCGGTTCAATATCATGATGACTCCTGTAATCTCTAGATGAATAATTCCAAGCCCATTCTAATTCGCCATCCCATGAAATTCGTTCTATATGTCCTGCTGCACCNCCGGCAGAAAAGTCACCAAGAGCATTATTACCCAAATTACCAGTTCTTAGTAAGTCTCCATCATCCAAAAGATATGCAGATAATCCCGGTCTTAAACCACTAACTGCTTGCCATTTGTGAACTTCTCTACCATGTTCATCAATGAGATAAGTTGTTGTTGATGAAATTGGAGAAAATAATGTATATCCTGGGCTCATATTTGAATTACAATAGATCAAACCGACAGACCAAGTTTCATTTCTATCGGCATTACATAATGGTATAGAGTTTTCTTGAGACTCTGATGCAGTGGAATTCGGAGTGATGAATAATATTGAAAGAATAATAATTACGAACAAAAAATACGCTTTACCGATAGTTCGCATATCCATTACTCACGAATCATCATTTTCATTATTTTCTATTGATTGCTCTCTTTACAGCATCGGCAATAAATGGACTGGATATTTCAAGTAAATCTAGCATTTCATCTGATTGACCAGATTCTCCAAATCTATCCTTTACTCCAACCATTTCTAATGGTGCAGGACAATTCGAAGATAAATACTCTGCAACTGCACCACCAAGACCACCTATGACATTGTGGTCTTCTGCAGTGACAACAACTCCACATTTTTCTACTAATGATTTGATAAGATCTGTATCTAATGGTTTGAGTGTATGCATATCAACTACTGATACTGAAACACCTTCGCTGGATAAAACTTCAGCGGCTTTCATAGATTCAGATACCATCACTCCACAAGCAATTATCACAGCATCATTTCCTTCTCTTAGAACCATTCCTTTTCCTATCTTAATTTCTTTTTCTCTACCATCATACATTACTGGAGTCTTATTTCTCGCAGTTCTCATGTAAGATGGTTTTCCAAGTTCAGGTAGTTGCATGGTCAATTCTTTGGTACTGACATCATCACATGGATGCATTACTACTACATTTGGCAGAGTTCTGTAAATGGCTAAATCTTCGATTGATTGTGCTGATGAACCATCAGTTCCTGTGTGAGTTCCACCGTGGCTTCCACAAAGATGAACTGCTAAATTTGGTCTTGCAACTCCATTACGCATTTGCTCAAATGCTCTTTCAGTAAATATAGCAAATGTGCTAGCAAATGGAATGTATCCTGAAGATGCAAGTCCAGCTCCGACTAGTAGCATATTTTGTTCTCCAATTCCACATGAAACAGTTCGCTCAGGATATTGCTTTCTAAAATGAAGAGATTTGGTTGATTTACCCAAATCTGCTTCCAAAACTACAACTTTAGGATTACTTGCTAAGTCCAATAATGCTTGGCCATAACCATCTCTTGTTGCTGCCATACGACTCATGCTTCCACCTCCCCTAGTTCGACCATTGCTTGGCGGAACTGCTCATCATTAGGTGCAGCACCATGGAATGATGGATTATCTTCCATGTAAGAGATTCCTGCACCCTTTATTGTGTGTGCAATTAGAATTGCAGGGCCATCATTTGTTTGTTCAAGGAAATCTAATCCCTCTGAGATTTCACTCATATTATGACCATCTATTTCTTTAACTGACCAGCCAAATGATTTCCACTTTGCTGGAATATCAAACATTCTCATCTGTACTTCACAAAAATCATCATTTTGAATACGGTTTCTATCTAATATGACTTTTAGATTACCAAGTTCATGATGTCTTGCTGCCATTGCTGCTTCCCAAACACTTCCTTCTTGAATTTCCCCATCTCCTAACATTACGAATATTCGACGGTCACTATTCTCTAACTTTGCCGCCACAGCACATCCCATGCCAAACGATAATCCCATTCCGAGTGAACCTGCTGAGAAGTCGACTCCTGGGCACCATTTCATATCGACGTGACCTTGGCAAACACCGCCCAAAACACGATATGATTCCAGATCTTTATGGGATATGAATCCCATCTCGGCTAAGACAGCATACATACCAGGTGAAGCATGGCCTTTAGAAAGAATAAATCTATCTCTATCTCCCCACTTGGGTTCATTTGGTTTGACACGCATTCTTGTTGCATACAAAGCTGAGATCAAATCAATCTCAGAAAGAGAGCCTCCGGGATGTCCTGCTTGGGCTCTGTGTACCATCTTAACGATTTCAACTCTACATTTACGTGCGAATTCTTCTACTTCCTCATTACTCATGGCCATTTAGACACCCTCAAAAACTGGCCATGGCCGACGACCTTTGATGCTTTTGTTAGCAAATCAAAATATTATTTGATGATTATTTACTGTTTGGAAGGAAAATTCGAATAAATTTGGAAACACTATCTTTCAAAACAGTTATCGTTTCAAGGAGTAAATTTCCACCACTTGGAAGCGCTCTAGTAGCTAACCAAATGAAAACTCCAACAAACCATGCAAAGAATGCTAGAGATAGGAAATTACCTAGTGTTCCAGTACCAAAATAACCTTGTAGATCAATTCCACTAACAATTAGTAGAGCAACTAATACTCCAAGTATGGATTCACCAGCGATAAATCCTGCACCGATTAGAACACCTCTATTTTCAACTTCTTTTGCTGCTGCTTTGGCTTTTTTAGATGGCACGTCTCTAATTTCACCATCAATTCTTAGGTGAGCACTACGTAATGTGAAGTAGGAAATAATCCCTCCAAGCATAATTGGAACAGATAGTCCAAGAGGTAGATAGATACCAATTGCTACGCTCATAACAGGCATCTTTAGACGAATTAGAACAATGGCGATAAATACTCCCAAAGCAATCATTTGTAAATTCACATCACCAATAAATGCACCCCTTACGATATCTCCTATCAGTTCGGCCTGTGGTGCATAAAGTGCATTTGAACAGTCACGGCCATTAGGATATAATATCTCATTTGCAGCATCTCTAAGGCATGCTGTTTCTGTAATTCCAAATGCACTATGGAGTAATTTTAGTGTTGGAGCGATTACAAGTGCGCCAGTAATTACTCCAATGATTTCAGCCTGTCCAATCAAATTCAATCTTAAGAAATACGATCACTGATCATCCTGATCAATGGCGCGATTGACCCAATTGCAAGCAC
>NZXL01000073.1 GCA_002697705.1 Methanobacteriota archaeon | reverse complement strand
AGGTCAAATAATATTCCATTTATGATCAGAGTATCTACTTGTGATGCAGCAAAATTGAGTTTCAACGATACTGGTGATGCGACAATAACCATCAACCAAATAGCAATCATTCGGCCAATAGATGAGGCCTCTTTTTCTTCTAATACCTCTTTGATGATTATTCCAATTGGAAGTAACATCAAAACTATCCATTGAATATCTAATGCAATGCTCTTTGCTTCGATAGAAGATACTGCAATGCTGAATAGCATCAATGGTCCAATCAAACTCACTCTACTAAGAGGGCCCCAACCTTTAATCTCTTCAGGCTCCTCGTTTTCCTTTTCTTGAGGTATGACCCAATTGCCGGTTTGGACATCAAATACTGGAACTAACTTCTTTCTATTGGAATTACCCATATTGATTAGATATCCCATGTCCAGTTCTGTTTCTTTAAATTTCATCATACTGAGGTAAACCATTATTCCTACAACTGCTAAAGTAATATTAAATCCAGATAAGGAATCCATTATCGATTCAGGTAGAGGCACTTCTAATCTACCTGCATAAGACAGTACTACAGACAATAACATCGATGTGAAAAGCGCTGATGTTGCGCCTATAGAAGATTGTTCATCTGGATTCTTTTGGACTTGGTCTAGCATAAGATATGAGGTTGAAATCGTATAGATTACAATGGCCCAAGGTATTATCGCTCCACTGCCAAATAAGACTGGCGAAGATAATACTAACAGACCTAATAGAGAGAAATGAGCAAAATCATCAATTTTACCTTTGAGCCGGCCCATCTCTCCTGTTACAAGTAAAGCTATAATCAATAATGAATCAAAATTATCATAATAAAATCCGTTACCATTTAGATAACTTTGCAAGAAAAATGAGGCCCCTGCAGCGATAATTGTACAATTAGCAACCCATTTTCTTGTAACCTTGGAGATTATCACCAAATATGGCAACATGATAATTGTTAGAATCCAAGGTATGATACTTGCTTGAGGAGTGATTAAGAATAAAGATCCCGCTAAACCTATTGGCATATATGGAATTCTTCTTTTCAAAGTTGCTGGGAAATAGGCGACTAAAACCGTCAACCATAGTAAAACTTGGAGGGTTAAGATTGTTGAAATCTCGCCATAATCATCAATTCTAAATGGTCCTAGTATCAAATTTAATTCCTCTGCTCTTGCAAAATACATCGCTATGAGGACTTCTCCAACAAGGAAAATAGAAGTTCCCTGCATTAGGTCTTGCCTCAATCTTCCATCAGCAGCAAGCCAGCCTTGTACTATAATGATGAAGACCATCAAGGATAGAGCGCCACCCAATCCCGAATCATCTACGGGATTGTTCTGAAACTCATACAATATTGGAATCATTCCGCAACTTACCGCGACAATAGCAAAAATCATGCCGCTATTTGACCGCAAAGATAGTAACATTGCAAAGGCCGATAATGAAATAATAGAAATTCCTAACTCCCATGAAACTATATCACCTGACCAGCGCATCCAAGGGCCAAAACCAATCAATGCCAAGACAAGAGGTGTGAATGTAGCAACTGACCAGCCGAAGGTTGTTTGCCCCTTTAGTCGGCCAAGATACCAAACTTGACCCATTATCAATAGTAAACATGCAACCAATTGAACATAAATAGCGTTGGCTGATGGATACCAATCGGCATCAGCATATGGTACTGCGTCATTAATTAACCAAGTTACATCATTAGAAGCAGCAAATCCAATCAGCCATCTTGAGCCCCAAAGAACACCGACCGCAGAGAAGAAAAATCCTATTCCTATGAGGTAATCGTGTACGCTGTGTAATTCATCTCCACCCCGTCTACGTTGCCATTCCACTAATGCAATAGCCATGATTGAAGAAACAATTCCACCAATTCCAAGAATTAAGAAATTTAAGTTTGTTGAGTTATCTGAAAAAGCAATTGCTAAGATTCCACCCCATATCGCAACCATTGCGATTCCATACAATATCAATTGAGCAAACTTTTGCAGAGGATTTACAACAGCATTTGATGGAGCAGGTCCTGGAGAAACCATCGTTAAAGAATGGGTTGCAACCGAACCTTGCATTAGTGTGCCTGGTGACAATGATGATGCGGAAATTACATTTTGCCTAGATGGTCTTACGGGTATATTTGACATTTGAATCGATACCACTTTCACTATTGCCTTATTGAAGATTTAGCCGACATAATAGAAAAATGACCTTTTTGCGGTTGTCAAAGAATATCCGAATTAACAAAAATCATATCAAAAGAACATTTGGGGGTATCATGAGTGAGAGCGATTTAGCTGCGGATACTGCAGAAAGCCTCGGATTAAATGAGATGACCGTCATAGCCATACTTGGCATATTTTTAGCCGGGGTTGTCACTCGATTCATAACAATGCAAATCGCACCAAAAGTCCTAAACAGAATAATTAGGTCTGA
The DNA here is from genome assembly GCA_002697705.1 of Methanobacteriota archaeon. Taxonomy (GTDB): domain Archaea; phylum Thermoplasmatota; class Poseidoniia; order Poseidoniales; family Poseidoniaceae; genus MGIIa-L1. The sequence goes on along the minus strand of NZXL01000073.1, from coordinate 29,527 downwards.
AAATATCAAACGAAAAACGGTAAAAGATTCTGATAAAGCATTGGGTTCCGCCGCAGGTGCTGCTGTTGCATACTTCCTCACTTTACAATTGATAGATTCTATTCAATCTGGCTCTGATACCTTTGCAATGCCTGAAATGTTGCAAGATGTTATTCCAAATATTTTCCAATTTATTATTGCCCTTGCACTGGTTATTTGGGCTTTTAGATTGGTTGATGTCGTTCAAGATGTTGTAGAGATGTTAGATGAGGATGGAGTAACTGACGGCACTGATAAAACTTTGATCAGTGCGCTTGAAAGTATTCTTCGATTCTTCATAATTTTCATCGGCGCTATTTTCATTGCAGATGCGGTTGGATTCAAATTAACATCATTGATCGCCGGATTGGGTATTTCTGGTCTTGCACTTGCACTGGCTGCTAAGGATACAATATCGAACTTCTTTGGTGCGTTAACTGTTCTACTCGACAGACCGTTTAAGGTTGGAGATTGGGTACAAGTCGGTAGTGCTGAAGGAGAAGTAATTGAAATTAATCTTAGGACAACCTTGATTCGGACTGGCATTGATACAATTATCACCATACCAAATGCTAACTTGGTAAGTACTCCAGTAGAAAATTTTGGTAAGAGAAGATGGCGAAGATGGCAAACAATGGTTCACTTCGATATCAATTCAGACCCAGAGAAAGTTGAATCCTTTAGAGATGATGTGCTGAATTCTATTCAAGAAAATGCTGCAACCATGAATGAAGATTCTTCTTGGTGCAGAGTTAGTGATATTTCAGCAACTTCAGTTGATGTCTCAATCAACCTATATTGGGATGTACAAGGTGGAGCGGATGAAAGAGCAGAGAAAGAAAAATTCCTGTTATATATCATGCAAAATGCTCGTGGCCATGGTTTAGAATTCTACGATAACAGAATTCGTCAACAACGCTAATCAGTAAGGGTCAGGGTCTTTGGCCCAGTATAATTGATTAGATGCTATAGCAAAAAATAGACTGATTGAACCTATCAAAGCAGAGGTTGTAGGCGCTAATGTCTCGAGTTGCCATGAGAAAAAGGCGACGATGATTCCAGTTATTCCACCCCATAACCCAGACTTCCAAAAGCGCAAAATCCCGAGATGTGCTTGAAGACGAGAAACATCACTCAGCCATTTAATCGAGTTCTTTTCTAATTCATCATCGGAAAATATCATCGCTTGGCCCAATGTGAGTAAAGTAGCATGATAACGCCAAACCCAAGGTCCTCCAAGCAGTGTTGAGAGTGCTTTGCCCTTGCTATATGATGGTGGGGCTTGCATCAACCACGAGTCTAGAAGTTGTTTGCGCCCCTCTTCTGTGGGGGTTTCAAATTCAGCCCATTGTCGCTCTAAGGCCATCAATGTTGCAAGCCCAGGCAAACGTTCTTGGTTACACAAAAGATGTTCTGTGATTGTTCTTGGTTGTGGCAACATCATAGGCTTTCCTTCCACCAATGTAACGGCTTCAATATCTAAATTCAAACGAGGCAGGCCAACTGTAAATTTACTATGTGGAGCTCGCCAAAGAGTATTTGTCTTGAGTGCAGCCTCAATTTCCTTTAATCTATCATTCCAAATTCTTTCTGTATTTGGAGTTGAGAACTGATCGATGCTTGCATGAATTTGTCCGACTGTCTCTGCGATTTTATACCTCATAGAATGGCTTTCTTCAACACTAAGCAAATTGGAGCAAGGATACACTATGATTCTATCGTGTCCATCAACCGACCACACCATACTTGGCAGAACTACTACCGATTGACTACTGATAGCAACATTCCAAGGCTCGTGCCGAACCATTCTAGAGATGTCATTACCTACTTCGAATGGACAAATCCTAGCAATATGAGTGCCATTTAGGTTTAGTAAAACTCCAGATCTATCAGTTTGAATTACTTCTAAGACTTTGACTTCTGGCCACTCGCCCCAAAACTTACCTTTACTCGTACTATCTTGCCACCATCCTAATTCGAGAGTTGGATTAAAGTCCCATATTTTCAAACGCCCAAAAGAGGTTACTGCTTCCCCTATGAAAGAGGAATCATAAGGGGTTTGGACAATACCATTTGGCCACCAGGCTGGTTCGTCCATGATAAGGCGAGAAGGCCCTTATTGACAAAACCTCACATTCCAAGAAAGAATACCATTACCATAATGACAACGACAAAAACAAGAATTAATTGAGTTAGTAACTGAGGTTTTTCTTCCTCTTCATCTTGGATAATTTCGTCCATGGTATTGCTAAAAGAATTAGTTAATTATACAATGTACTATTTTGAGTTATCATAATACACTAATACCACTACCGATGTTTGTGGCACAAGTAATTGTCAACGGTACTTCCATCGGTAGTTCTGGGAGTTCACCTAAGACTTGGTGGTGGATTAGTGGTATTTGTTTCGCTATTTTCCTTTTGATGATAATGGTCGATGCTGGAACTTCTGGTGATACATATGATGATTGTATGGATGATGCTTGGACTGTTGCAGAAATGGATGAATGTGAAAGGAAGAGTTATGACGAAAATAGCGACGCTTTTGCAATACCAGGGATGCTAGCTTGTTGTTTCTCTTTACTTGCAGGAATTATTGCTCTTTCCCATGGCTCAAAAAAGGCTACTGTAGTTGTTCAGCAAATGCCACAAATGTACACACAACAAGTGGTACAACAAGTGGTACAACAACCAGTACAACAACGCCAACCGATTCGACAACAACCACAAGGCCAAATGCCAGTCCAACAACAACGACAAACAAACCAAGGCAATCAACAAAATTTGGCTCAGCAAGCGAAGAATTTGGAAATGGCTAGAGATTTCAAAGGTGCAGCAGATATGTACCAGAAGGCTGGGCTATTTGCAGAGGCTGGTCGAGTTCGCCAAAGTCACCTAGAAAAAGATGACAAGCCTATGGTACAGATTGGCCAAGTTGGTAATTCGGTGGTCAGAGATTCTGTTGTAATGGGTAATACAAACCAATCAACAAATTGTCCAAGTTGTGGCTCAGCAATACAAGCAGATTGGAAGTTCTGCCCAACATGCAACTCAGCACTCTGAGGTTTTTGAATGGAATTTGCTCAATACTCTCTATCATTAATCATAGCCTTTGCTCTTGTTAGATTCGTTACAGAAAATACCCAGTTCCACTTACGAGCAAAGGGTTTATGGGTTCATCATTGGATATTAGCAGCATTAACAATGACTGTTGTTTACCTAATGGAAATTGATAATCCAATTGTTTGGGGTGCTTTAACCGGTGTTGCACTTGAAGGGCTACGAAGAAAGAATTGGTCTATTAGAGATTCTAAGAAAAAGTAGGCATAATCACTTTATGCCACTGCTTTGACTTCCCTACATGGAGGATGTTAGATGGTTGAAAAAGATGCTATCTTCGGAATTGGAAGTTCGTCCTCCGTCCAGCGATAAAAAAGAGGCGAAATATTTGGCAGGAAATTGTGCCAAAATTTACCGTGATGGTGATCTTATTGGATACGCGGAAATGAGAAAAGTTGGGAGCCATACTGAGATTTCAACCGTACTAGTTGACAAAGATTTCAGGAAGCAGGGTATTGGTAAAGAATTGATTGAGAAGGCTGTTAAACAAATAAAAAATGATAAAATTCTTTGTTGTACAAAAAATCCAGCGATGGCAAAAGTTCTACAAAATCTAACTTTCAAATCAATAGGATGGCCAGGGCTTTCTACAGCAATAATGCTCACATTCAATACATTCGCAAGATTATTATCGATGCTAATTCGATTTGAATTCAAAAGAATATGGCGTCAAGGCAAAGGCATTCACAAATACGAGCGTTATGAATTTAAGAAATAATTATACGCTAAATTAGTTAAAGATTGAACCTCTAGGATACTTCATAATGTTGAAAAAGTTTGCACACCGCTCCAGTGATCTCCACTTGCGCCTTCGCCCAAAACTCGCCAATAATATGTTGAAGAAGTTGTTAATCCTGTAATTGCTTTATCTTCTTGTCCAATACTTGCCAAACCCTCACTAGAACAACTAGACCATGCTGATTTTGTTGTTCCACCGTCAACCAATCCCCAACAGATAGTTTGGTTTACATTACTCCCATTATCGTAATTTTCCCAGTTCAATGTTGCTGATGAAGAAGTGAGTTGAGAAGTTGAAAGATTTTTCAAAAGTGATGGATAATCATGAACCCATTCACGTAGCGGGTCGGTATTCCAAACAGGGAGATGATCGATTAAATCAAAAGTTTCATCATTAATTTCTAGACCCCAAGCACGGAAAAATGGAATTAAGTTCATGCCTGTTTGATTAGATATGCGCGCAGCCCAGGAATTATATTCTTGGTAATCAGTTGATGGTTGGCCAAGAGAGGTGTTGTAGTATTGTTGGAAAGTTGTGGTAAAAACATCCCAGCCAAATTCCTCCTGAATCATAATATGGGTTTCAAGAGCAGTCCAAACACTCCATTGAGCGATTTGAGCGCCGTTATTGAAGTAGGTTTCAGTCCTTGACTCCCTATTTGAATTACTCATTGCGCCATGCCCCACGCCTAAATCTACTCCAACTAATTCTGTCATTATGTAGGCGGAGAATAAATTACACGTAGTTTCAGTATTACCTGGTAAAGTAGCAGCCATCCATTGGTGATTATGACCTAATTCATGAAACATGCCCCAATCTCCCTGAGTTGACATATAGCTCAAATTCACCACTCCATTTACACTTGCCGTATGGGCCATAAATGGGTAACCAGAATGCATCCAACCCGCACTAATTTGTATGTCAAAAACCGCTCTTTCGATTCGAGTCCATGGTAAATAACCACTCAACTCATGTTGCATATGCAAAACAGTATCCCACCAATTCATTAAGTCAATTGAATTATTTAGATTGCGAATTTCTGAGGATGGAACTGTTAGAATAAAAAAATCTCCTTCGAGTTCTGCCCATGGGGCTGGTAAATTTCTCTGGGTATTATTCCATTCTTGTCCAGTGGTTACTCCAGCAATAAAACGAGGTGCTTGTACTGCATTTTCTATTTCGACATTCAACATTCCAAAAGTAGAATCTGGTGGGAATGTTAAGTAAATCAAACCTCCAAAGGTGTTGCCAACTTGCATAATTTCAGAATCTATAATCCAAATTCTATGGATTTTAGGGTGCCTGTCAAGTTTATCCTTATTCCACAAGGAATCTGAATGAGCGCCAATTTGTATACGCACATTTTGATCTATTAATGACGGGGGAACAGTGATGTTTACCGCCTCACCAGGAGCAGCATACAAACCGGTACCCATCATCCCATGAGCACGTGCGCCAGAGTAACCAAAGCCGCTTGGCAAGCCAATGTAGTCACCATTGATGCTAACATTTTGAGTGACTCTTGGGGCATTGACTGGCACAGAACCAGGGAAATCAACCGCACTTGGATGAGCGATTAACTCGTCTGCTGGAAGTCGAAGATACAACCCCTCTTCGATAGCCAAAAGAACATCGTCAATCGGGTTTGCCTCTAAATCATATTCTTTATTTTCTGAAATTTGAGTCCAACCGGTCATATTGACCATTTCACGTAATGGCCCCCAGAACTCCACAAAATCCAAAGTTAACATAGCACTACATTGAGAGATTGTTTTCTCAACTTTAGGCGCATCTGAGGTTGCAATCATTGGCCCGGTAGTGAAGTGTTTTTCTAATGCCTTTACTGCTGGAATAGTTCTTAACATCCGGTCAGTAGCAGTTGAGTCAAGAGTTATTTGGGCAGAACCGGAATTTGAAGAAACAAATAATCCAGTGGTCTGAGCGATTTTATTACCTGAATATTGATGAGCAAGGTCGGTATTTGAGTAAGACCAATACCATGAGTGCCCACCTAAAATCAAGCCATGGCCTGAGGTTAAAAATTCCTCAACCTTAGTGTTTTGAGAATCACTCCAACCATTCCAAAACTCTCCAACAAAACAATCCAAACCCGATAATTGGTCTGGAGTTACTGAAGTTAATACTGTGAATCCTTCAGCGGTCAACTCATCTTCAAAATGATTGAAATCTTGCCACAAACCAATAGTTCCAACTCCATCACAAGCCCACTTCATTGCATTTAGGGATAAAATCATTTCAGGTCCACTTGATTTAGCGACAAAACTTTCATGCCCGTAACCAACGATTCGGCCTTCTCCTGAATAGGCAGCCGAAGCAACAGGTCTTTGATTCCAATCAGAAAGTATCGGAAATGACCATTCACTAAATGGTAAAATTTGTGACGGCCAAGAGCCTCCATAATCAACAGAAGAAACACCTTCAGTAATTTCCGCCCAATCTACGGCAAAATCATGAATTGTAATATTTAGCAATACTTCAAATGAGCCGCCAGAATTATTTGCATAAATCGTGTATGTGTTTCTTTTTGCTCTAGAATTGGGCATTCCACTAATAGTTCCATCTTCTGTTAAAATTAGACCCGAAGGAAGTGTTGGATAGCTTGCCCATGAATCTATAGCATAGCCTAAATTACTGACATTAATTTGTATATCACTTATGTTTGATTCTGCAATAATTATATCTTTTTCATAAGATATTTGGCTTGGAGTAATATCAATAAATGTTAGAGTTAGGAAAGTTGAGGTAACTCCTCCGCTATTATTGGCTTGAATAAAATAATTTACAGTTGGACTTGATTGTTCTGCCATGCCACTTATTTCACCCGAACTAGTGTTAAATAAAACACCATTTGGAAGGGAGGGGGAAATTGACCAAACCAAAGGTTCACCACCCTGATAGGTTGGAGTTAATGTTATTTGGTCTACTTGTTTTGCAAAAGTATAATCTCCACTACCATAGAAAATATTTGCAGGAGATTGATCAAAAATTGTTATACTTAAGTTTCTTTGATGAACTCCACCACTATTATTACTTATAATCAAGAAATTGCTTTGTTCAAGTAAAATTGTAGGCGTTCCAGAAATGTCGCAATTATCTGCTAAAATTAATCCATTTGGCAATTCAGGCTGACTATGACATTGAATGATGGCTCCTTTAGAACTACTTGCCACCAAAGTGGACATAGCAATGTCTTTTGTTAAAATTAAACCACCATTTCCAATTGCTCCATACCACAAAGATGGTGCTTCATCAACAATGGTTATTTTGATTTGTACACTCATTAAACCTCCTGAATTAATCGCAGAAATATTATGGTAACTAGTGCCTAAAACACTCGGTGAACCGCTTATGCGTCCATCAGAATCAAGTATTAGGCCAGAGGGCAGAACAGAATCTACAGACCATGATTCTACATTCATCTCTTCAACTATTGGCAAAGGAGATTCTCCATAGTTAGACATAAAAAAAATCCAATCTTGTGAGGGATAATAAAAATCTGGTGGAGTATCTATTACTGAAATAATAAGTTCGGTTGTATCTATTCCTCCATTATTTGAGGCCATAATAGTATAAGTTGTAGATGACACATTATCCGTAGGAGATGCTGTTATTTCACCAGTATTTTTATTGAGACTAATGTATGAAGGGAATGAAGGAAAGACAGTCCAACTATCTGGGCCATCACCACTAAATGAGGGTGTCAAGTTATACATTTCTCCAACTGTCCAAGTGAAATTATCTGAACCATAAGTTAGGTTTTGTGGGGCGAAAATAGGGCGACAAATTCCATCGCTTAGTATCTCCATCACTGTACAATTTTCGATTACCGGGATTTCTAATTCTATACATTCCTCTTTCGAAATATTCTCTTGTTCATCACAATTTATTTGCTGTTCTATTTCTTCATTGTCTTTATTTAGATTATTTGTCACTACATAAGAGCCAGAAGCAAATAATAATGCTACAAGAATTGCTAGGACTATTTTGAGTCCAGAACCCTCTTGCATGTATGCCCCTCGACATAATCATTTAGAAAACTTTCATTGTTATTTACTCACGCGAACATATCAGTGCTATCCAGTCATGAGTATAACCGTTGGAAGGGTGTTGGGCTAAACATTATACAAAGGGTCTGATAGGAATCAAGGATTACAATGAATGATTCATGGCAAGATAGAGATTTTTCTTTTGGTCCTTCTGATTCATTACATGATAGCGAAAAACCAACGCAGAAAAGGCGATTTGTACGAAAAGTATACTCTAGATCTACGGGGGATTATATTGGGGAGTTTGGTTTATTTTTCCCTCTTTTTTGTACTTTAGTTGGGCTTCTCTTTTTCGGCTTTGGAATATATGGATTTTTTACGATGGCAGGTGATGCTAAATCAGTTGCTATACTACTCGGAATCGGTTTTGGGGGACCACTTAATTTATTAGGCTATTTTGGGCTTTCTGCTTATTTTACTGGGTTTTCTGAATCTAAGTCATCCTCAGGCAGTAAGGGTTTCGGTTATTATGGTGATGATGGTTTGGATTGAAAGGAAACGCTTGTGTCGACAAATTGATTCGGATAGATTGGAAGGAGTTATCCGAAACCCCTTTCGATTTTATTTTCCGATCAAAGGGGACTCAGTGGGCCGATACAGACGCTAGTCACTGCTCAGACCTTCAGTGCTACGTGCACAACACACCGTTTCACCCCTTGAAACCAATGCTCATACCAAGGAGGAGAAAAATTTCATGCTAAAGTGAACTGTCCGAGATTGTATGTTGTACTCCCATCAATAACCCGTACAGTGAATGTTGATTGGGTTGAGCCATCACCTGAGATATCAACGCCATTCTCAATCAAAGTGATCGTCTCTCCAATCTCCCACAATGAGTCATCAGTTCCAGTTTGTGAACCGATGAGGATGTTTCCGGCAAGTTCGTGAATATTACCATCACCATCTTCTAACTCAATTCCAAGGTTATTAATTGAGATATCAGCATCAGCGCCATCTAGATTCAGCAAAAACAGATTATCATTTCCATCTGTTGTAATAGCATCAGCATGATCGTTTACCGTCACTGAAATGGAATTGGCGGGGCCAGGGTTGTTTGATTCAGCAAGCTGGCTAGCCCACCAATATTCGCTGAAAACAGGTGCTGTGCACCATGATGGAGCGTTAGCAGATTCCTGGGCATAGGCATTCATTCTATCCAAATCCCAGTCAATATATTGCTGGTCTTCCATTAGATTTAGAATGCTTTCATTCCAATCCTGAGTAGTTTGGTTCATTGACCCTTCACCAATTACAATTGGACCTGGGAGTGTTAAGCGTTCACTTTCTATGTAAATCCCACAATGTCCAGGGTGTGCGCCATCAGATGAACCATCTGAACCCATTACAGAAGATCCAGATGCATCAAACCACATCACCCTACCTGAGACTTTTATTGGAAAACAGTACTCCTGGGCTAAACCTTTGAAGAAACATACTTCCTCATCTTGAAGATCATAGACATGACTTTCGCTTGGATGTGAAGCATTTTCATAAGCATACCAACTGAAACAAACGTTTTCTGTGGAATCCCAATGAACATCTATCTCAGCATCTGGATTAGCTGCAGCTTCTGCTATTAATTCGTTACAAGCAACTTCAGTTGAGACCAAGACCCTTTCTAGAGTCGTTCCATTAAATCGAAATCCATTGACAGAGGTATTGTCCATGAAGCCAATATAGCCTGCCGGATTTGGATCATTTGGGTCTTCTTCAATGTCTACTACATCTTCACCTAGGCAACCAGATAAACTAGCGCAAATCATAATCAGAGTAAGGGTCAAAGCATTCTTCCGCATGAATGTAGGTAGAAAATGAAACTGTTAATACCTATCGCCGCCGAATCCCCCTTACTTTATACAGTACGAAGCAGGGGTTTCCCTCCTTAGTACAACCTTACATACAGGAGTGACACATGTTATGAAAGTTCAACATTAAAAACAGATTAGTGGATAAAATATGCTAACGAGTGGCGGGCGATGCAGGATTCGAACCCACGTCTCCGGCTCCGAAGGCCGGAAGGATATCCAGACTACCCTAATCGCCCGTGGTCTTGCCACTGGTTTACCCTTCTTGAATAAGTTGGGTGATTTAGAAATCGAATGATAATTTTCTATTCTACCCTTTTATTGAATAAGTAATACATTTTAGCGGGTTTATGGGTCGATCTCTTCCATGTATCCCACAGAGTTGCTCAGCATGTTGTAGAGAGACTACAATGCCAATTACCAAATCAGAATCAGCTCGTCTTTCAAGAAGAACTGGTATGAAATTAGAGCAATTTACCTGGTCCAATAATGGGATTTTGACATTGTTGAATAATGAAAAGACCAAAGCGTGTGTATTTTTATTGACAGATTCTTCTAATAAAAATGCAGAAGGGCTTTGCTCAGTCTATGACATTAGGCCAAAAGGATGTACAACTTATCCTTATGTTTTGGATAAAGATGACCAAGTGATACTTGATATGGGCTGTCCGTTCAAAGAAAGTTTTCCTCAACCAACCGAAGATGATGCAATGACGCTTCTCAATTTAGAGGATCGTTTGATGCGTGGAGAATAAGTCTTCCAAGACTTGAATGTACATGTTCGACCCATAGGCCACGAATATTCCATTTGCAATCGTTTAACATGTGTTTGAAATCATTCCATTGCCCATGTAGTAGGTTTATTTCTTGACTATCGATTTCTAGTTGAAGTTTCTTTACTTCAAGTGGTTGGATAGGTAAAATAAGTACCACTGTAGCATTATCAGTCGCGACATCACGGAAACTGTTTAGAGTATTTTTTATCAATTCAAAATGTGACAAGGAACCATGAGAATTCCTACCATAAGGAGGATCTAAAACCAATCCAGAAATCTTTCTATGCCATCTTTTGGGTATCGAGTTAGATAGGTCGGTAGCATCACCTCTAATAATTTCGACATTTTCTATTTGAGTTACTTCTTCACAATCGAATGCCCAAAGTATATTTTTTGAAGCACCATCGACCATTTCTTGTTCTAAATCAAGAGCGATAACATTTCTACCAATCAGTCCCGCTTCGATTAGAAAACCACCAGTTCCAGTCATTGGGTCTAAGATTGCATATTCATCCAATGGCCCACCAGCTAGATTGACTGCTAATCTCGCAAGTTTTGGGTCTAAACTTATTGGCTTGAAAAAGGGTCTTTCAGTGGCTCTTCTTGTGTTTGAGTTTTCCTCTTGAGAAATATAATCGATTAGCCAGCCACAAACAACTTTACCACATGAACCATCTAATACTAGGCCCAGTTTATTATCGGGGTTGTCCAAGTCAATAGAGAACCCATTTCTTCCAGCGACACCACCTATTAAACCTGCAATTTTGCTACCACTCAATCCTTTGATTTTACCTTCTTGGCGCCAATGAAACACTCCGAAAGATCCCTTTTTACCAGATTTTTCAATTTTATGTGAAACTTTAGAAATCAATTCATTCAAGCAATCTTCGCCACTCCAGTCGATAATTACTGGGTCATGTAATATTGCTTGGATTCCACTACTGTACTGGATAATATTAGCTGCATCTTGCAAGTCTAATTCTCCAGAAATCTCCATCAATCTTTGAGAATCTAAGGGCCTGATTTCATTATTAGGAAATAGCGCAGATAATTCTGCTCTAGCAAGTGCGGGGTGCCATCCACGTAAACACGCAATATTACCCGCCATATTACTGGCTCAACCTCCCCCTTCTTGACAAATTCGGCATTTCTACCAATGCGAATCTACACATACTGTCACCTTTAGTGATAGTCATGGGCTGTAATCTGCGCGACCTAGCATCGCCACAGAATATCGAACTAGAGTCTCTTTCAGGGAAAAGAGTAGGAGTCGACGCGTTCCTCACCGCTTTCCAATTTCTGACAACAATTAGAGACAGATCCCCACAGGGAGACGGAGGTCCACTAAAGGCTGAGAATGGAAAGGTAGTNTCGCATTTGATGGGATTTCTAAATAGAACCACTATGTTGTTGTCTAAAGGTATCAAACCCGTGTTTATTTTTGATGGAAAATCTCCTGATTTGAAAGCAGATGAATTAGCAATTCGTAGAGCAAGAAGGGATGAAGCGCAGAAAATCCATGAGGAAGCCTTGGCTGCTGGAGACTTTGCACTAGCTCAAAAGATGGCCCAAAGAATAATGCATTACTCTCCAGAGATGGTACAAGAAACCAAGCAGTTACTCGATTTACTCGGCGTACCGTGGGTTGACGCTAAAGCGGAAGGAGAAGGCCAAGCAGCGGTGATGGCAGCGATGGGTCAGTTGGATGCAGTTGCTACACAAGATTGGGATGCTTTACTTTACGGAACACCAATTTTAATCAGGAACATGATGACAGATGGCACTAAACAACATGGTAGATTAGTCCACGCTCAAAAAATAAATTTGGAAGAATTATTACAAGAGCATGAATTAACTAAGTCTCAATTGATTGATTTAGCAATAATGATTGGAACAGATTTCCACCCTGGAATTAGAGGCATTGGGCCAAAAACAGGTTTGAAATTGATTAAACTACATGGGACAATTGAGGAGATATGTGCTGTTAAAGACAAAGAAGTTCCAGAAAGACTGGATGAAATAAGAGAGATTTTCCATAATCATCCATCTAATGAAGTGGACTCCGACAGTTTAGAACCTGGCACTATTGACCTTGAAGGTTTGAAACAATTCCTTCAAATCGATAGGCAATTCAGTCAACGTAGAATGGATAATGCATTGGATAAATTAAGAGAAGCCGGACTAATTCGTGAAGGTGGACAGACCTCATTATTTTCATTCTAAATTTAGTAGAACCTCAAAGGACTTGCTAATACTTGAACGCCTTTGTGTTTAGAAACAAGACCTCTATCAATTGATTGTGGGTCGTTTAATGCTTCACTGATTGTATTTACCGGAGAGCAAGGNATTCCTTGTAGTAAATCTTCTAAATCTTTCCGATTTTTATTTTTGATAATCTCTGCGATACAGGTTTCAANATCATCTCTGGCTGCGATTCGCCCAGAGTTTTCATTCCACTCAGGCTTTGTTTCAATACCGAGAATTTCAACTAATTTATCCCATTGNANNTCAGAACCAACTCCAATTACAAACCACCCATCCTCGACTTCAAAAGCTCTGTAAGGNACTAAGTTTGGATGTGCAGAACCCATTCGAGTAGGGTNTTTTCCACTNGCTAGCACATTATGTGCCTGATTGACTAGCGCTGCNATGGCACAATCCCAAAGAGAGATATCNATTTTCTTCGCTTCTCCAGTTTTCATTTTATGGAATAGGGCTGCCAATATTGCATTTGATGCATTTAATCCAGTTATTACATCAATCCAAGCNACTCCGACTTTGGCGGGCTGGCCCTCAGNATCTCCAGTGATGCTCATAATTCCCGAGCGAGCCTGAAGGGCAATATCATAGCCAGGTTCATCTTTTCTTGGNCCAGTTGAACCATAGGCTGATATTGAGCAGACGATAAGGTCATCCGGCAATTTGCCCAGAAGNCTTTCTAGAGTTCCAGGTCGGAAATTTTCAACAAGAACATCAGCATCTTGAATCATTTCTATNACTTCGTCTGCTTGTTTTTTAAGATCTAAATTGATAATTTCTTTACCCCTATTACAAGATAAAAAGTAGGCTGCTACCTGTTTTCCGTCAAAACCAGAAGTAAATGGCGGNCCCCATTTTCTAGTATCATCGCCCCATGGAGCCTCTACTTTGATGACATCTGCCCCTAAATCAGATAACATTTGGGTGGCATAAGGTCCTGCTAACACCCTTGAAAGATCTACTATTTTCACACCGTCAAGTATTCCGCTCATGTGCATGGNACAAAGTCTCCTGTGTTGAATTAATCCATTACTCGTCTAAATGGTATACATCGTGAGAAGTTTCAGTTTCAAAAATAACCCATCGTTCATCTAGATAATTTGTTGTATCGTCAGTNATAATCACCCATGAAATTTGGTTTTCTATCAATATCGAACTCCAATTCATACTTTCATCAGCCCAATATGCAGTGATATTTCGGTCATGCCCTGGGTCAGTAGTTATCTGAAGAGTATACAGTCGATGCATTGCCAAAGGAGGGTCAGCGATATACAATATATTCTCGCCATCTTCAATTTCATCATATAATTCTTCACCGAGTTGTTCAATTCCACGNTCAAAGGTTAAGATATATGCATTAATGATAATCATCAATGCTATGACTATTGACATTATACTCTTGTTTTTATTTTCTTTTAATGTAATTACAGGCTCTTTCTGTTTAGCCATCTGTGCCCACCAAAGGGGCACTGCAAGAACAGTAACATATCGATATATGTAGCGGAATCGATCTTGAACAACTTCTCTAGAAGAATCCAATGTATTCATCTCTACCAAGAACAACATTACAATATAGCCACATAGGCCAGCAAAAACAAGTTGCGAAAGAAGTGAGAGATAATTTGATTCAGTATTACTTTGATTAGAATTAGAAGAAAATAATAATACACCAATATAGAGATAAATTATTCCAGCAATAAAAATTGTAATTGGTAGGATTATTATCATATCTGTAGGGATTTCACCCAATCTCATCCAAACTAAAATGGTAGTAATTGTTGCAGTTATTGCTATCAGAGTAGATTTATTCATCGGTTTGTATTGAGGTCGATATAATTCTAAAGATAGAATTGGCAAATACAGGTACAGAGCATATTTTGCTGGCAATCCTTTGATTGAAAGTATAAAGGCGAGAAAAANCAANCACACTANATGCCAAAATTTATGATTTTCTTTACGTAAAATTTTGACAATGGAATACAAAATTATGGTTGCACATAAGATGACAATGCTTTCTTGATATAATCGCCCAGTTGATCTAACCAGAGGCGAATAAATAGATAATAAAGCAGTCAAAGCAAGAGCATTCTTATCTCCCCAAAGCGATTTAGTGCAATAGTAAACGACGCTCAAAGCAGAGAAAGAGATAATCAAACCAAGTATGTGCAAGCTCGTTAAAGATATGCCAAATATTGTGAACCATACATCAATGACTCCATGCCAAATAAACCATTTATCATTAGCAGGTATTTCTTCAGCGATTGATTGATTTGAACCATCAATTCTTAGATGGCCCCAATCTAAAGTTGAATCACCATCGGCGATTTCATCACTGACATAGGTAGAATGGACATGGGCATCAAGTCCTAATGGCATGAATACTGCTGCAAGAATTTGAAACAGTATCCCTATGGCGAGAATTGAAAACCAAATCCGCCTCTCTTGCATAACAAGTTGTCACCATTCTTACCTTTGAGTATTGTTCAAAATAAACTGGTAATAGATGAGTTTCTCTAAACCTTGCTTTCGCTCAAGGCTTAAAGAAAATCAGAATCTAAATTCAGATTCAATTGTTCTTGTCGTTTTGAACTTGAACACGCACTGCTTGAGCAGAGGCTTTGCAGTCTTGCATAGCCTTACGTACACGTGTACCAGCAGCGGAGTTACCCTTGTCGTGCTTTGCAGCATCAACTAGAGNGGAAGTCAATTCGTCAATCATATTTTGTACCATAGCCTCAACAGACATAAGAGCCCCCCAGCGAAATCGGTCTTTATGTGTTTTGCCGACATGGTTAACGCTCAAAACAAATTCATTAGCCGACAGTGTGCTTTTTTGATTCAAAAACGAAGATTAATTGAGAAAATCTTGCTTTTTCAAAGGTTGTTAATTTTAGAAGGGTTTGAAAGCCGAGCNCCTTAGGAGTAACATGAGGGAGTAATTGTGGGCTTTGAGTCTGACAGCGTTTTACCTGACCCTGACCCTATTTCTACTCAAGAATGGGTAGATTCAATTCTGGCTGTTCAAGGCCAACAAGGAAATGAAGAAGCAAGACGCTTACTACTTGCCACAATGTCTGCTGCAAAGTCTGCAGGAGTTGATATTGATGCTATTAATTCACCATACATCAACACAATATCACCTAGTAGCCAAGGAGTATATCCTGGAAATCTAGAAATGGAAAAGAAATTACATGAAGTAATCCGTTGGAATGCAATGATGATTGTAACTAGGGCGAACAAATATTTCGAAGGGATCGGTGGCCACATCTCCACATATGCATCGACTTCACATGCTTGGGAATCGGGATTTAACCACTTTTTCAGAGGCAAAGATGGTGATGGTTCTGGTGACCATGTATATTGGCAAGGACACGCCTCGCCAGGAGTTTATGCAAGAGCTTGGCTCGAGGGAAGGCTTTCAAAAGATGAAATCGAAATGTTCCGTCAAGAAACTGGAGGCAAAGGCCTTTCATCATATCCACACCCTAGATTGATGCCAAACTTTTGGGAGTTCCCAAGCGTTAGCATGGGTCTTGGTGGCATGACTGCAATCCATCAGGCTAGATTCAATCGTTATCTTGAATCCAGAGGGCTATGCAATACGACTGGCTCAAGAGTATGGTATACTATGGGTGATGGAGAGTCAGATGAACCCGAATCTCTTTCGCAATTATCTCTAGCAGCGCGTGAAGGATTGGATAATATAATCATGACAATGAATTGTAATTTACAGAGGCTCGATGGACCTGTAAGAGGGAATTCAAAGATAGTTCAAGAATTAGAAGGTAGATTTAGAGGTGCTGGATGGAATGTCATCAAAGTGCTGTGGGGTAGCAGTTGGGATGACTTATTCTCACGCGACAGCAAAGGATTACTTGCTGCTAGGCTTAATTCCCTTGTCGATGGAGACGAGCAAAGAATTATGACAGCAGAGGGCTCAATTATCCGTAAAGAATTATTCAATACTCCTGAACTATCAGAGTTAGTTTCACAATATTCGGATGAAGATTTAGAGAATCTATGTGAAGATGTCGGCGGTCATGATTTTGTCAAACTACACGCAGCATATACACAGGCAACCGCCCACAAAGGACAACCAACTGCGGTCATAATTAGAACCATCAAAGGATATGGTCTTGGTCCAGCCTTCGCTGGTAAAAACACCACGCACCAGAAGAAAAAAGCAGATATCGAAAGTATGAAATTTATGCGCGACGATATGAAATTGTCTTTCAGTGATGAAGATTTAGAAAATTATCCATTCATTAATCCTGAAGATGTTCCTGAGTTAGTCAAGTATGCTATGTCTAGGCGTAAAGCATTACATGGCCCAGTTCCCGAACGCCGCTCACCAAAATCTAACCTTACAATGCCGGGTGATGAGGTTTACTCTGAATTTGATCAAGGAACTAAAGGAAAGATGCAAGTATCTACAACCATGGCTTTTGTTAGATTGCTTAGAGGCTTGATGAAATCTAAAGAATTAGGACCAAACATAGTCCCTATTATTCCAGACGAAGCTAGAACTTTTGGTATGGATCCATTGTTTTCAGAGTTTGGAATCTATCATCCTGAGGGCCAACTTTACACTCCTGTTGACCACAAAGTAATCATGAAATACAAAGAATCAGAAGCAGGTCAATTATTCGAAGAAGGAATAAATGAAGCAGGAGCCACATCAACCTTCATTGCATCTGCAACCTCCTATTCAACACATGGATTGCCTACCATTCCATTCTACACATTCTATTCTATGTTTGGTTTTCAAAGAGTTGCTGATTTGATTTGGTCTGCTGCAGACCAACGTGCAAGAGGATTCTTGATGGGGGCAACTTCTGGTCGAACAACATTGAATGGAGAAGGGCTCCAACATCAAGATGGTCATTCACTTCTAATGGCTCATACCAACCCATCAGTGAGAGCTTGGGACCCAGCATTTGCATATGAACTTGGGACAATTATTCAACATGGGATTAAGGAAATGTTCGAACAAGATGTAGATGTAATGTATTATATCGCTGTTTACAATGAAAACTACCCAATGCCAGCGAAGCCGAAAAATGTAGATGAAGGCATAATTAGGGGGCTATACAAATTACGTGGCGCTCCTAAAGGAGATGGACCAATAGTACGCTTACTCGGCTCAGGCCCCATAATGCTACAAGTATTAGATGCAGTTGAGAAATTAGAAGAATTCGGTATCCGTAGTGAAATATGGTCTGCAACCTCATATGGCGAATTGCGCCGAGATGGTCTTGAATGCGAAAGATGGAATCGCCTCAATCCAAGCGAACCGGAGAAACAATCATGGGTTCAAGAAATGTTGGGTTCCTCTAAAGATCCAATTATTGCGGTATCAGATAATATGGCTGCAGTACCAGATATGGTTAGACAGTGGATGCCTGATGACTATACAGTGCTAGGAACCGATGGTTTTGGACGCTCTGATACTAGAGAAGCATTAAGGCGATTCTTCGAAATCGATGGAGAATCAATTACCTTAGCAGCAATTTCCAGGCTCGTTCGAAAAAATATTATCGATTCAAAGGTTTATGATAAGGCTGTAAAGAAGTTCAAAGTAAGTACAGAACGTCATGACATTACTGAGATTTAATCAATCGACGATTCAATAATCTAAATCCTCTACGGAGTCTATGGCGCTAGTACTTGTGATGGTAACATTTCCCGACGAGGATTCTGCTAAATCGATGATAGAAAAGGTCCTCAATGAAAGATTAGCAGCATGTATACTTCATACGCAAGTAAATTCTTCATATATTTGGCAAGGCCAAAATCAAGAGGAACAGGAAGTATTNGTCCTTTTCAAAACGAATAAAACCAATTTCGAACAACTCGAACAATATATTTCTACACATCACCCTTATGATATCCCGGCAATTCTAAAGATTGATGTATCAGCGAACCAAGATTATCAAAACTGGATTGATAGTATAATATCTTGATTTGGGATTTTNACGAAGGTGCTAAAACGCGCGTCTTAGAGTGTTTGTNATCCGATTGGATTATGAAGCCGCGCGACGCAGATGTTTCCATGACAAGAAATAAGGGGACAAAAAAGACGTCCTCTAGTCAAACTTCGAGTTTTGGAGTCTCCAAACGTGAAGGGCATGATTCTTCCAAGTATTATGATACCAAAATGTATCAAGGAATACCTAAGCAAAGCGATGTAGGAGACCCACAAGAATTCCCAGAATTCTTGAGAGATAGTCTGATTTGTGGTGATTCAAGAGACATGAGTATGATTCCTCCAAATAGTGTTCAATTGATGGTTACTTCACCACCATATAATGTTACTAAGGAATATGATGAAGACCTCAGCCTACAAGAATACCTCAACATGTTGCGAGGGGTTTTCAGTGAAACATATCGTGTTCTAGCACCGGGGGGTAGAGCGATAATCAATATCGCAAATGTTGGAAGAAAGCCTTACATTCCACTGACAAGTTATGTCAATATGATAATGCTTGAACTAGGTTTTCTCATGCGAGGTGAAGTGATTTGGGATAAATCAGCATCAGCCGGTTCAAGTACTGCATGGGGTTCTTTCAAATCAGCTTCTAATCCATGTCTAAGAGATGTGCACGAATACATATTGATCTATTCAAAAGGTTCATTCAAACTCGATAGGACAAAACAGGAGAGGGCTGAGGGAAGAGATGATACTATTGAGAAACAAGAGTTCATCGATTTGACCAAATCAATTTGGCGATTTCCAACAGCATCAGCAAAAAGAATAGGGCATCCTGCACCGTTCCCAAATGAGTTGCCTCGTAGATGTATTGAATTTTATACATTCAAGGGAGATGTTGTCCTAGACCCATTTATTGGTTCAGGTTCAACCGCATGTGCTGCTAAAAGTACTGGAAGAAGTTACATCGGTTATGACATTAGTCAAGATTATATTGAATTAGCCGAACAGAGAATTAATCAATTAGATGAATAATTTTCTTTATACAGTGTAGACTTTTCATACTAATATGAAATACATTATAATTTCAGATGAAAATTTGGAACCAAAAGAACTTGGAATCATTAANATGAAAATTCTTGATAAGAAATCNGGNCTNATNGCGCGNGTNTCNGAAATGATATCNACNGGNTGGAGTCCTCAAGGCGGAGTCTCTTACGGTGATGGTAAATTTCTTCAAGCGATGGTTATGCAAGAAGAGGAATAATCAGTCTTCATCGATTAATTCAGCTTCTATTACTTCATCAGGATGTTCCCAGGAACGGATGACATATCCAACACCAATCGCTGGTAGTAAGATGAATAGGCTCAATAGAGACATCAATAAACCATGTTCAGCAAATATATTCCCTAGAGATGAGAAGAATCCATCGGAACTAGAATCATCTCCTGTATCCTTCGGAGTAATTAGGTTGACAACAGCTTGTTGATCATATACGCTACGAGTGAAAACAAGCATCCCATCCATTGAACTATCATAATCGTCTGATGGAGTTGCAGGGTCTAAGTCTGAATAGAAATCCGGCCTTTGTTCAAATGCGATGTCTGTTACAGAATCGAGACTTAGAGTCAAAACAACATCTACAGTATATGGGATTCTAGATTCAAAGAATTCTTGGTCATCAACAAATCCTAAGAATGTCATTGCTTGACCTGAAACATCAAAACTCGCCCATTGGCCCCATTGAGAAGATTCAACATCCAAGTCATAGTACCAAGTATCTGCAATTCTATTGCCTTGACCTTGGTCATTACTTCCATCATCCCCTAGATCAATTTCTAATTGAATCGAACCTACTTGTAATGAATCTAGTTCGAACTCAGTAGCAGTAAACATTGCTTCTAATCTCTCAGTGCCATTAGGTATCCACACATAGTGCGAATCATCAGTGTAATACAAGGACCCAGAATCCCCATTATTGAAGTGATTCCAGTCTCCTTTCCAAGAATGTTTTACTCTATCTGTGTTAAGTTCTATTGTCTTCTCATCAAGCATAGCCTCATAGATATCCCAAGCATCCCATACGGTATATTCAGGATGATCTACAATTCCATTTCCATCTTGGTCTCTCATCAATTCTAGAGTTCTAGCAAGTGCTACTGCTGCATCGACATTAGTCAAACCATGGCCTATACGCCAATCATGACATTGTCCAGTATCGCTGAGATAGCATTGTTCTGGAATGTCAGAACAAGCATCATCATCATTACCATCTTCACAAGAATTTGCCATTCCTTCATAATCGGCNGTCAATTCCAATATCAATTCCAATTCGTGAACTCTGCTGAAGTTTTCTTCATCCCAGTTCTCATACTGACCATATGCCGCAGTTCCTTCTCCNCCAACTAGACTATCGCCAAAATCATGGTCGTCTCTGTGATAATCTGCAACTCCTAGAGAAGGCGCTATGTCGATAATAATACCAGCCATTCCACCAACATGTGGTGTTGCCAT
The DNA here is from genome assembly GCA_002697705.1 of Methanobacteriota archaeon. Classification (GTDB taxonomy): domain Archaea; phylum Thermoplasmatota; class Poseidoniia; order Poseidoniales; family Poseidoniaceae; genus MGIIa-L1. The sequence goes on along the minus strand of NZXL01000073.1, from coordinate 8,300 downwards.
TGAGGTTCCAGAGATTGACATATAGTATAGGTCGCCTTGAAGTTTAGTACTTGCATCGATGGCTGTTCCTCTAGGTGCAGTAGCCCAAATNTCTCTTCCTGGAGCCCCAACATCAGGCCATGTGTGCTGTTGATTCATGCATCCACGTGATGAAAAAGAAGTTACAGCCGTACCATCATGAGTCAATGCTGCCACAGAAATTGCTGAAGGAGTATTTGCATATACATTGGTCTTGAGCCCTCCAGAACATTCGCCTCCATTTCCACCAGAATTAGAAGCTGCGAAAATTACCGCAACTCCATTGTCATAGGTCAGCATATCAGTCATCTGTGCAATAACTCCATTCGGGTCATAATCACCATCGGTTCCCCAAGAATTTGATACAACTCTTATGTGATATTGATTTTGACTTGGCATTGAGTGTGAATATGTCCATTCAAGTCCTTGTTCAGCAGCGAAGATAGAAGCGCCATCCCCAGTTCCTAGTGCTACCATTTGTCCTCCTTTAGCCACACCTGCTCTTCTACCAGCCGAAGCATCACCGTTTCCAGCAATCGTTCCGCCAACGTGAGTTCCGTGACCAGAAGATGTATCTGAATTACGAGTTTCAGTCCAAACACCATCCCACTTTGCTGAGTAGATTACTTTGTCACCAGTCCAAGGTTCAAGGTAATCAAAATCAGGATGTCCAGCATCGACTCCAGTATCTAAATCTACGATTGTGGTTCCATCTCCATCCCATTCGCTGAACTTTTGGTCAGTTTCATATTCGATATCTCCAGAAGGTGAAATAATCACTCTATCCCAAGTATCGGTAGCCTTGACCACATGAGTGGTCTCATGCATCATTATTCCAACATCAGAAGATGGTTCACCTCCCCACTCTGAAGGTAGGTAAAAGAAATCTAGTACTCTGTCTAATTCAAGATACTCTATTCTATCCCAAGTGGAAATTAATCTAATATCTCTAATTGACGCTTCAATAAGTCCACCATCTACTAAGGGTGCTTCACCTAGAACGGTGGCCCCTAAATTTTCCAGAGATTCCAAATCCTCTGCAGTTACTTCAGAATTAAGTTGGAAAATAACAGGAACAATTTCGTCTTCAGAGGAACTGCTCAAAGAATCACGTAGAGATTTATCCATCTTTTCATAATCACCCATTGGATTAACGCCATCAGCAAGAGGCGCTGCAGTGGCACCAATCATCAACATTTGAATCGCCAAGGCAGCGAAAAATGTCATATTCAGTCTGGAAGACATGTTTGACGGTAGAACCCATCCTTCAAATGCCTTATTCTTTGATGTTCTTATCTGGGGCGGGCTTAGCAAAGCCATCCTCTTTGACAGTGTTTAGAACTACGTGGGTAAAAGAACGAGTTACTCCTTCTAAGGTAAAAACAGTCTTTGTCAAGTCATCTAGGTCGGCTCTGTCCCTCACTCTTGCTAGTACCATGGAATCCCAGTCTCCAGTGACATCATACACTGAGAAAACCCTAGAGTCAGCAGCAATCTTTTGTTGAACATCGATCATTTTTCCCTTGGAGATACATAATCCAGCCATTATTGTCATAGTCCAACCAACACTTTCAGGGTTAAGCACTACGCTATATCCATTGATTACTCCACTACTTTCCAATCGCTTGAGGCGGTTGGTAATGGTGCCTTGAGCAACTCCGACAATTCTAGATAATTCTCTTTGACTCGCTCTTGAATCTTTTAGCAGAGCTTGAAGAATTGCACGGTCGGTATCATCAAGTTCCATATCAGCACCACTATTCGGTAAATCTTCTAATTCTTCAACACTTCGACTATTTTTCACTAACGTTAGTACCGTCCATCATGAGATATTGTGTCCAAGCGCCGAGTTCTTCAACTTCTAATTGAATTCCAATCTGGCACCCAACGGGTTCTTTTTGTTTAAATCGAACTTCGATTTTGACATTTTGTTCTGGCTCAATGAATCTACTTTTTGGATTATTTTTCATTTTCCAAGGAGCATCTACTTTGACAGATTTAATCTCCATACGCTGAGAAAAAGATTGAACTTCAATTATTAGAGTTGTATCATTTTTCCATCCTGACGATATTCTTGGCATGCCTTTTTCGGTTCTAAAGGATTGTGAGACAAGCGCATAGCAAACAATGATCAATAATACGCTAATTAAAGCAGGGATATAGAATGATGAGGAATCAACATTTTGGGATTTTATAGGTAAGTCAAAGTGGTGTAATGAGAGTAATTGTTCGGTGCCATTATCACTTTCAACCGCACCAAAGAATGCCATTGTCAACTGCCATCCATAAGGGTCTTGTTTTAGATCAACACCTGCAGCCTCAAGATGTTCAGAACTAATTATCCACTCGACTTCAGTGGTATTTTCAGCCTTAATTCCAAATCCAACTTCGGGTTTCATGTCATAAATCAAGTTACTAGCGTCTCTACCATGGTGGTCAATAGCATTTCTTTGACTTAAGAAAATATACAGTAAGGTGTCATCGGTTAAATTTACCAAAGGCGTCATTTTAATCGGCATTCGGATATACCAGGTTTCAGTATCTCCTTCTGCAATAATCAATTCTCCAGTCAAGTCAATGATTGGCATTGAATCGATAATTTTAGAAGAATTATTGCTAGCATCACTTTCAATCAAGTGTTGATTAGAGTAAGAAATAGATTCAAAGGATTCATTTAACTCTAGGTCGTAAATATTAGCACGAGACTTTGCATCATCATCAGGCCAATTTGAGTTTGTTTCATCACTCCAAGACCACCAAGAGAGAGTAATTGCTCCCTCGTCTTGAGTGCAATTATTGTCACTTGTATCCATTTCAATAAAACATTCGTGTAAAATTGTGGATGCCGCCTCAGCACTTGGAATATCGATTCTTGCATGGGCAATATAATTATCATCCTCAGCACTTATAGAGGGAATAACCAATATTGCAATAACTAGCAAGATGACTATTTTTTTCATATCATTCACCCTTTTTGGTTTCAAACTCTATACCAAGTTTTGCTCTAAGTATGTCTCTTTCGAGTGTATTTATCATCAAACTCACTCTTACTCCAGCCCATGCAGAAATAAGAGAACTTGAACCTTTAAGTTCACATGTCAATAGTAGTGGGCCTTCGTTCAAATCCTCTAAATCTAGTGTTTCCTGAAATTCTTCAACAGTTGGAACCCAACCTTCTAACATTTTTATCGCAATATCTTTGTCGACTTCGATGCATGTCTTGCCCAAGTCATATTCCAGTGCAGGAATCGCTTCCTGTCTTGTTCGCCAAGTTCCTTTATTCTTAACAAAAGTAGGCATACCTACATGAATTAATTTCAGTGGATGAAAAGTCCCTTCAGGCCATAAATCGCCCCTTTTATTTGGACAAACACGATTGTATAATCTATCGGCAACAGATTTTGGTGCAATGTTTAGTCGCTTCCCACGGCTCCACCAAGACCATTTTTCGGCATCGATTTGATATGCTTGTGAAATCTGTTTTACCGTTTCTTCATCAGCTAGGAAAACCGAATGTCGGTTTGGTCTTGGCCTTTCCATAAGTTTTGGTTTCCATGTTGAACCAGCAATAGGTTTTCGCTTTGGAATGTAAGCCTTAGCAATACCTTCTGGAGTAGATTCGGGTTTATGTCTAAATATTGCAACAAAGAAACCACCCGTATTATTGTCAGTATGATACAACCTACGACACTTGGTAAGGTTATGAGAAATATTTTTCTCTAATTCAGAATTAAATTCAACATCAAATTTAGCTCTATCATCACACCACAAATGTTTGATTTTCAAATTGGGGAGTCTTGGTAGTTCATTTCCTAAATCTACCCTCTCTCCACTTTCATCGAGAATATTCCACTGCCTAAGGCCAGGCTTCATTACCAGTCCAGCGACTAGAGTTTCATCTATTTCCATCAATTCAAGCCATGGGCATTGGCGAAGAATTTCTGCTACAACCGCTTCATTTTCACACGGATCAATACTACAGGTTGAATAAACTAATTTCCCACCCGGTCTCAATAATTTAGCACCTCTTTCAACAATTGATACTTGCAGTTCGAACAATCCTCTACTAGACTTAGGAGTCCATTTCTTCCAAATCTTACGATTCTTACGAGTTGTAGCAGTTCCTGTACATGGGACATCGGTAATAACAGCGTCAAATCCTGGCGGGGGAATTCGACCAATATGCCTACCATCTTGTTGGTTTATCAAAATATTTGGTAGTGCGAGTCTTGCTCGATTTGAAATTAGCATATTTGCTCTCCCGGAAACTGGCTCATTAGCGATTACAAAACCTTCAGGAAATATTTTTTCTGCAAGTTGAGTAGTTTTTGAACCTGGTGCAGCACAAAGGTCTAGAATCATTTCACCATCTTTTGGGTTGAGTAATTCTACAGGTAACATACTTGCAGCCTCTTGACGAGTGATTCGTCCTGAATCATGTAATATTGTTAAAATTCTCTTACTGTATCCTTCTGGAACTTTACCTCTGGTAAATGGCATTTGCCAAGCACTATTGTTAGGCATCCAAGCAATAGGCTTAGCGCCCATCTTTTCTAATTCCGAAATAGTCCAATCTCTATCTTTACGAGATGTTGTGACTCTAAGTGTTTCAGGAAGAGGTGACGTCGTTGTATTTATCCATGGTTCTAGTTCCAATCCTAGTTCTAGAGCCAATTTGGTCAAGCATGAATCTCTCGATATTTCATCGAGGTCTTCTTCCTCCCAACCAGCATTGGCCATGACTGTCGGTCTGCTATCTTCTCTATCTTGCTTCCGCCATGCTCAAGGGCTTTCGCCCGCTAGAATCGAATATGCTGGGAGATGCTGCGCCATTGCTTTTCCCAATTTTGCTTTTACTTCTAGTAGGATGGCTCATGCCTTCAAAAATAGAATCTTATAGCCAAAAATTCTCTCAACCAGTGAGTAAAGCAATTGTAAATACATACAGATTTGGGCCTTTAGTTGTGGTTGGCGTGATGATATTAAATCGGATAAAAACCATTGTGCAGAGGGACACATCTTATCTAGAAGTCGCTCAAAAACTTGGCCCCGGAGACTTTGAATTTTCTGATTTGAGTTTATTGATTACCGGAGACGGCTCTTCAGAATTCATTCTTTTTGGGCTGATTTCTTTTGCCCTACTTAGCCATAAATTACCTAGTATACGAAGTTCAAGTATAGAAATAAAAAGACTTGTTCAATTTAGAATAATGTCGTATATTTCTTTATGTGCCTTAGTTTCATACTGGATTTTATTCCCCGAATCATCTTATTATTCACCCGATTCATTACCATTACAAACAACAAATTCGTCAACTGGAGAGTATTCTTGGATTTTTGTAATTATGACTGGATTAATGATTTTAGTTAGTAGCGAACTATTCGCAGTAACTACAATTCCACGAACCGATAAAGGGCTCAGTATATTATCAAAAAGAACCAAATTAAAAATGTATTTTATTTTACCATTGATGATATACTTAATATCCAATTCTATTCAATCAACTAACTCTTGGTGGATCAATATTTCTCAGGATGGTTCATTTGCTATGGTTATATTTTTCTTATCACATTCTATCGGACTAATCTTTATTTCAGTCCCTGCTAAATCCATTGAAGTCAATCTTCAACATGGTCAAGGGAGGAGCAAATCATTGACTTTTCAACTAATACTAAATTGTATTTTACTATTTTTTATTACGGCGTATTATCTTAGAAGTGCTGAACCTTTTGACCAAGGCAATGGATACCTTTTACAGGCTACTTGGCTGGTGATTGGAATGGTTATTTGTATGGCAATTTCCCTTATGTTACCCAATTTTGGCTTTGACGGAGCCTCTAGGCCAGAATTATGGTGGCTTAGAATGTCGCTGATTTTTGCCCCTAGTATTCTTTTCATGATTACTCCCTTTGCAATATTTTTATTGCCCGCGAGTTGGATATTACTAGCAATTAGTATCATTCAACCATGGTATATCGAAACAGATGTAAAATCACCATCAATTCTTAAAACGCTAGTTCCATTGCTTGGATTGATTCTTGGCTGTCTAATTTTTTCGTTTTCGACAGATTGGCCAATTATGAGTTTCCTTGTAGTAGGTTGGCTATTAGTTTTATTTTCTAGCAAGAGTATTGAGTTTCATATCAAACATTTGAAATCGGTAGAAATGATATGAAATCATCATTCTAAGCACCTTAACCGTCGCGCTTCTTATTAGTGAATAGGGAGACCTGTGTTTGAAGTCAATGACTTCAAGGGATGGGACCCTAATGACTAGAGCATTTAGAGATGGAGTAGAAAATAGAAGAAAGATAAGAGCCCCAGTTCGTATGAGGACTTGGAATCCAATCAAAGATTTGAGAGGATTGAAAGCAAGAACAACTGTTACTGGTAACCAGATGGGCCCACTAGTTGATGTTCCAGCAATGATTAGAATTGAAAATGAACATTGGGTATTCGAAAGAATCGAAGATGGTGTTTTGAAAAACCTTACACATCGATTAATTGTTCACGACTCTGAAGGGGAAAAAACCCTTGGCGCAACTAAAGACTTGAAAACAGCAATGCAAGTAGCTCAACGTATGGCTACAAAAGAAAACAAGATCATTATGATAAAACCGCTTTGATTATTTAATCAAAAGAGGTTCCAAATTGCACTTACTACGCCTTGGTTTACAAGGTAAAAGAAGGTTCCAATCAAGATACATGCAGCGTATACTTGGAAAGGTGTAATTTTCCATGCATCCTCAGATTCTTCATCGAAATATCTAATCAAACCAGCAGCTTGCTGGATTCCACTTCCATCGGATTTCTTCTTAGATGCCATTTGGACCATTCCTCCCGAGTAGCCCCCCCTTTATGAACGCGACGCGGACTAGAATAATGTTAAAATCAATTATTCTTGTTCAGATTCAAAGGTTAAATCGATTAAAGGAATGTCTTCTATTAAGGGTACTGAATCAATTTGGTTAATCGAATCAATGTCTACTTCTGGATTATCCTGGCTATCCATTGTAATTTCAGAAATGACAATCCGTTCTTTCTCTAAATCCTCCTGTGATTCATTTCCATGAACTCCAGTTTCAGGGTCCGCTTCTATCAATGAAGCCTCGATTCTAGCAATTGCCCTTTCAACAGCAGGGGCATTGTTATCGGCTAATGCTCCTTTTGCTAACTCCAAATCAAACTCTGCAGCAGCAAGCGAAACACCAGCCTTTTGCTTATTCCAATATTCCGTTGAGTGATTGATTTTTACTTTTTGAGATACCTTTTCAATCGCTTCTTTCATGACCTGGATAATTTCTTTGAATCTTTGAGTTGAGTAATCTATAAGTTCTAGCCAAGAATTTTGATTCTTCTTTTCATCTAAATCCGGATATTTCCTACTTATCCACTTACGTGCAGAACTTAGATGTTTGAACTCCCATGGTTTGTAGGGTAGTGAAGAGGTTAAATCATATACAATCCTGCTTCTAAGGTTTATTGGACCTTCGAGTGTGATAGTGTTTAGATATCCTGAATTGAAAAGCCCCAAACCCCAGTAAGAATCTGAAGTGATCTTAATTTTCATTTGACCACTAGTGGTTTCTAAAGACCATTTCTGCTCATTGTATGATGGTGCCACTGTGAATATAGGTGTTTCAGGATTTTCTAAAAGAGAAATAAGGGTGCTTGTCACATTACCAAGATAGACCACTTTGCTAGCGGAAGGGAAGTGCTTGGTACGTAGAAGAAAATTAGTTTCATCCATTTTGTGTTCAGCTTTTGCACTTCGCACCTGGCAAACAAGAATCGAGGTTTGACCCATGTCTTCTGCCGCCATGATTCGGGGTATCATTCAATCTTCATCAATCCACCTACTTGGGGAATAAATATAGTGGAAGAGTTCAAGAAAGGAAGCCTTCTTGCATGTAATAGGTGGATAGTATGGCTTCACAGACAAAGGCTTCCAAGATAGAGAAATTGACTGCACTACCAGGAGTAGGAGCAGCCACTGCTAAGAAATTAGTAGATGCTAAACTAGATACAGTATCTAAAGTTGCTTCAGCAGGTGCAACAAAACTGATTAAAGCAGGAATTAAAGCTGCAGTAGCGAAAAAAATCGCTACTGCTGCAAAGAATGCAGACAAGGCAAAATCAGCAGCCAAGACCACAGCATCAAAGGCCAAAGCAGCAGCTAAGAAAGCCCCAGCAAAAGCCAAGGCTACAGCATCAAAGGCCAAAGCAGCAGCTAAGAAAGCCCCAGCAAAAGCCAAGGCCACAGCATCAAAGGCCAAAGCAG
>NZXL01000072.1 GCA_002697705.1 Methanobacteriota archaeon | reverse complement strand
AAGATGAACTTTCTAAGAAATACCAAAATCACGAATTATGAAGGTAGTCCCTCTCGGATTTGAACCGAGGTCGGAGGAACCAGAATCCTCCATGATGGACCGCTACACTAAGGGACTATGCCTCCCGCTCGAGCATCTTGTTCTTCAAATAAACGGTTTTTTCATCTATAGAGTAATTTATATGCTAAGGCATAGTGTGTGATAACATGAACAAGAAGTTTGCTATAGTAATGGCACTTTTCATGGCCCTCGCTGGTTGTACGGAAAGTATTGAAGACGAAATAAAAGATATGATTGTCATACCTGGATGTGACGATAGTACCGCATTTAATTATGATGAAAATGCGACTAACTCAGATGCATGTTTGACTGAACTTGGACTTGAGCAAGCTATCATGGATTTTATGACTACAATAGAACAATTCCCTAAGGACGCTAGTAGTTCGATGGGAATGACTGTTATTAGTACAAGTTCTGATGGAATGTCAGCAAGTACTGAAATGGTGTTCACCCCTAATGGAGCTGCTATATTCACTTCAATGAGTGGCGAAATGGATATTGGAGGCATGATGATGCCTCTAAGTTTCATGTCGGAACAAACTGTCATTCCTAACCCTGATGGAACAGATACTACTGTTATCCACATGGTATACAATGATGAAACCCAAGAATTCACTATGGATAACGCAGTACCTTGGAGCGTTGTTGTTGCTGATATGATGGCTGATGATGACGACGATCATGATGATGACATGGACGGCGACCACGGTGATGATGACCATGGAGATGAGATGGTTTGTTATGACATGAGTACACACACAGTTGATGACTCTTATGATAATCAAGCAGACTGTGAATCTGCTGGACTAATGTGGACTGCTGCAAGCGGTGGCCCTGGCGGGCATGATGACCACGGTGATGATGACATGGGCGGAGACATGGACATGAGTGCACCTGAATCACCAGATGCTGACGAAATTTTAGATGGTTTTGATGTTACAAATTCAACCTATGCTATGAGTCTATCAACTACATCGGGATACTCATTCACTGCTTCTATGGAAGAGACCTACTATGACGAAGATGGTAATGAATCCACCATGACATCCACTTTTACATTTGTATTGGATTCAACATTCAAAGTAACTTCCATTTCAGCAACTAATGACATGGAATCAATGACTGTTACATTATTATCCGATGCAGAAATTGCAGGATACTTTGGAGATGATTGGAGCCCTCTACCTACTGAAGCCCTACCATTCGCGGTTATGCCAATGGACGGAGGACATGACGACCATGATGATGATGGAGATCACGGTGATCATGGAGACCACGGCGACCACGATGATGATGGAGACCACGGCGACCATGGAGATGACCACGGAGATGAGATGGTTTGTTATGACATGAGCACACACACAGTTGATGACTCTTATGATAATCAAGCAGACTGTGAAGCTGCTGGACTAATGTGGACTGCTGCAAGCGGTGGCTCTGGTGGCCATGATGGCCACAGTGATGATGACATGCCTTCTGAAGGAGATATGTTTGAAATGGGTGACGTAAATGATGATGGTTTCATTAATATGAGCGAAATGGAAGATTTATTCTCTGGCGACCATGATGACCATGACGACGATACTGAACCTCCAACACCAGAAGAAGCAATGGAAAATGATACCGATAGTTCCGGAGGAATCAGTTGGTCTGAATTCTATGATGCATGGGAAGTGTCAAACGCTGAAGATGTTGCAGATGGTGAAGAAAACATGTCGATGGTAGATGACCCTGTTTTGGAATCTGACTTACATCAAGCATTCAATGACTCTGACATTGATGGTGACGGAGAACTAAATCTAACTGAACTTCAAACATTCATTGATGAATTAGAACACATGTTCGGTAGCGATGATGATGACCATGACGAAAGAACCTTCCACTGTAGTTCTACTATTGGTGGAACTCCTGACACAGAAATTCCATTCTCTCAAGTAAACGACGGTACAGAAGATTGTGGCGATGGTTCTGATGAACCTCAAGACACTGACGGCGATGGTACTGTAGACAATTGGTTTGACTGCATGGATGGTTCAACTGTCTCTATGGAACTGGTTAATGATGGAACCGATGACTGCCCATATGGTGACGATGAAATTCATCACGATGATGATGGTGACATGGCAGGCATAATGATGTACTTCAATGCCTCAGATGCTGACGGCGATGGCGTATTATCTGCTGATGAATTTACTACATTCTACAATAATATCAACAGTGATAGCCCGTCTCCTGAAATGCTATTCAGTATGATTGATTCTGATGGCGATGGAATGATTACTGCTAGTGAATATAGCGATTGGACTAACGAATCAACTGGTGTTTCAGAACCAATGTCAGAGGATGATTGGAATGATTTTGTAACTATGTTCAATTATATGGATGCTAATTCAGATGGTGGAATGGATCTAGAAGAATTCTCTGCTTTGATGGGTTCAATGGATGATGATGACCACGACGGACACGGAGATGGTGGACATGACGACGATGATGACGACCACGATGGACACGGAGATGGCGGACATGACGACGATGATGACGACCATGACGGACACGACCACGGTGACCACGCTGGCCACATGCATGGACCTCTAGACTGGATAATTGTTGAAGCAGATATGAGTATGCCTCCTATCGCTGGTGACCTTTCAAACTACTATGCAGTTCTATCAAAGTGTACTATACCAGATGATGACTCTGATGATGGTGATATGATGATGGACATGGGAGGAGCACCTGAGATGGATTGTGGTCCAGACATTGTCTTCACTACTCTATCTAGCGCTAACGACCCGAATGCAATCTTCTTCCATGACACTGATAGTTCAGGAACTTTGACATCTGGCGACATGATTCATGTGAATGAAAGTGTTACCAGTGAAGAATGGACTCATGTTCGTTTGTATTCTTCTTCTGCTGATGCTTACAGCGATGAAAATCCAATGATGGCGCCAGGTTTCACTGGAGTTATTGGAATGATTGCTCTTCTTGGAGCTGCATTGCTTACTCGCAGAGATTGAGTTTTACTCAACGAAAGGTTCACCATCTTAGATGGTGACAAAGCGGAATAGGACCTTTGATACTGCGCTTAGCATTAGGATGATCATAAAAGATCCTAATGCCCATTTGGCCCAAGGCCTATCAGGCTTTGTTGGTGGCCATGGGTCAAAGCCTAAGCGTTCTGCCTCGTCTACTAAGGCAGCGAGTTCAGCTAATTCCTCCTCGATACTCTGAGCCACCATAACAAGACCGATAAGGCCGTAATAATTGAATAATTGGTAAATTAACGTATAATTAAATTAGTTCCATACTGAACACTCAACCAACAAGTCCTCGGTTGGTCATATGCCCAAAACCTTCCGCTTTGAGAAGATTTACAGAAGTCAAACTCACAAGAGTGGCACTATTTTTGAGTCAAGCATTATTTTTCAATGATATGAAATGAGCATCTTTCACTAATTCAATAGTGAATGTTTTAGGCCATAATTGTAAAATTATTTCATGGAATGGTTTATTCTTTGAGAAACCTAACAATCCTTTGACATCTCTCCAAGACTTAGCATGCTGAAAAAAATCTCCTGGATGATCAGAGACCGATCCTAATGCTGCTGAAATTCTAATCTGACTGCAGTCGGTCGGAATATTTGAAATTATAACCTCCTTTAGTCTTGAAGAAATTGATGAAGGCACAAATAATCTGCATTGTCGAAAATAATTTCTAACCCCTACTGTAAACTCTTCAACATCTGAATAATTACAAGTTAAAAGTGATTGTTCACATCCCAAAACTATATTTTCATAAGAAGGTTTTTGCTCAAAATCTTTTACTAAAGTAAATGCATTTTGTAAAGAGATATGATCTTTTGTGTCATGCCCTATTATTGCTCTTTGAATCACATTTAATGTAGTTGAAACCCTGCTTTTAGCGATAATTTCTCTCTCTTTTATCACTGAAACTATCTCAGAAAATTTGTCTAAGTCATCAACATTATCGAGATATATCTCCATTACTTGAATAAATTGTTCAGGGTTTTTAGGTAATCTAATACCTGAACTGGAATTTAGATTTTTTGTCACTTCAATTTCATCTTTTTTTTCCAACTTATTTACAATTGGACTATTTTTGGACTTTATCGGATCTACTTCAGAAATGTAATTTTCCAGTTCTTTATACATTTTTTCGAGAGATAAATTTCTTTTTAGCCCGTACTCTTCATCTAACATTGTTCTAACAGGTCTTTTAGCACCATTTTTTTCGTAAGAAGATATTGCCATTTTTAAACCAACATAGGTCTCCTCTATCGACTCATAATTTTCTCTATTAGATGTCAACCATTCTTTTAGATCAAACTTTGTAGTTTTTTCTACAACTATATCTGACTTTTTAACATCATCATTTGCATCGAAATTTTCTCTATGCCCTAACAATTCATACGAATTGTAAGTCCTCCCACAACCACCTTGACTAACAGTACAGATGAATCTGTTCTTGGAATTACTTGGAATTAACAATATTTTCTTACAATCGGGATTCAAGCATTTACATTTCACTTTATCAGATTCCTGATAATTATTAGATTTTGATTTGAATATTGAAGACTTCCATGAATCTAATCTTTCCTTTAATGTTATTTTCTGCGATGGCTTTTTTATTTTCTGCGATGGCTTTTCAGGAGGTGAAAGAATACCTCTTTTCTCTAAAAAAAGATTATTGAATTCAGGAAATAAACTAAGGTCATAGTCTGTATTCGATACTGAAACCCAACTCCAAGATATATATTCGCATATTTTCTCTCTATTCCCTGGCCATTCTGACCTTAAATCCTCTATTTTAGTATGGCCGACTAATTTTCCCATTACTTTATTTCGTGCATGATTACATTCTAAGCACATTGCGACCACATTATCTTCGGTTTCTCTCCCACCTAACACCAGCGGAAGTATGTGCTCTCTCGAAATATTTTCTTGAGTTAGAACTTCTGAACAAGTTAAACAGGTTTCTTGACGTATTATCATATTCTGTTTTTGATTTGAACTCCAATTTTTCCTATTGGCCTTCTTTGCCTCAGAGGTCAAGAAAGTTTCAGTCTGAGAAAATAGATGGGATAATTTGTCCATAACTTCTTTCTTACTCATAACTCATTCTCCTGAATTTTATTCACTATATCTACTAATTCATTTTTACGTTCAATGAATAATATGAAGATCTTATGATAATCATCAGAAATAGACTTTGTACTCTTACTTTTTTTATGCATTTGATTAGCATCAACTTTCATCTTTTGTATTTTTTCTTCTAGCAGCATTGCTTGTTCGTGGGTTGATTGGGCATCTTTAGCAGCATTTTGAACTAGCTCATGAATATCATTCTGCTTTTTAATCAGGGCAGCCAATTGTTTTTCTAATTCTTTGGACTCATTAGAATTGATTAAGTCTTGCTTTAATTTTTTGGTATCGGCTACGACATCTGTTCTTTTTTGTTTTAATTTTTTGACTTCCGCGTTTTCTATTTGCCTCAACTCTCTGAGGTCTCTTGATAATTTCATCGCATCTCTAGTTTTTTTATTTAAATCGTTTCTCTCCTTTACATATTTTTTAACTAATTCGTTTTTTTGATCTCTTTTACGCTTCACCTTGTTTATTGCGCGCTGAATATGTTCGAACTCTTCCAATTCACTGTTTATTTCTAAATCGCTGAATAATAAAGAGAAATATTGACGAATTGTAATATTTTCATCAAATTTAAGTTGATTTTCTTCGCTCATCATATCACTCCTTTCTAGTCTGTTCTAATAACAGGGCTAAAGCAATTCCGCCGGCAGCCCCCAATGCTCCGATTAAAGCTGTAGAAAATACATCTAGATGCCCTAGTTTCTTAGATCGTTTTTTGAGAATTTGTAATTGATAAGCGATGGAGGATTTCGACAATCCTACTATCTCAGCTATTTCTTCTAAGGAATGACCTGTTCCTCGAAGTTGTACAATTTTAGCAATCTGTTCTTTCGTTGCCATGATAGATGGTGGAATAGTTCCTATTTAAAGGTTATTTTTAGGAATATTTCCTAAAAAGTAATTATAACAATATGTAATTTGTGAATCACTAGACTGAAAATTTAGTCTTGCCAAAATCTTAACTCACAAGAGTTCAAACCCCTAAGCCTTGAGGGCTAGGCATGAGCGAAGTCCCTGAGGGCGTTGACCTGTCTGGTTTCAAGCGCAAACCACCTCGCCCAACAGCCACTATGACCCTTACTAGAAACGGTCCAACTGGTCCTGAAGTATTGCTTGGGCTACGAAGTCAAACTATGGCTGCATTTCCCGGTTACTGGGCATTTACTGGCGGTGGAGTTTCACGTGTTGATAGCGCGGCAGTGGAATCTTTTTCATCTCTAGGCATTGAGCATGGAAAAGCAATCGCTTGTATACTTAGAGAGACCTGTGAAGAGTTGGGGTTAGCACCAAATGGAGATCATGTTATTTCTATAGATGAGAGTGCTAGGTTTGATGTAATAAAGGATAAGACCAATTGGCTACCTCATGCAGAAGATTGTACTATTCCAGTAAATACAGACAACATTAGAATCCTTGGACACCGCATTACGCCACCTTTTGGGCCGGTGCAGTTTGATAATGCATTCATTCATTTCCACTGTGGAGATTGGCAAAGTGTACCAGGCATCGACCTTGAACCACAAACAGAATTTGATGAAATTATGTGGGCATCTCCAAAAGAAATACTTGAGCGTTGGTCTAGGCATGAAATTAAAGTTGCACCACCAGTAATTTCTGTATTAATGGAATTCATTCGAGTAATGAAATTCTCAAACAATAATATTGAAGAAGCAGCAAGAAATATCTCAAATAGAAAACCTGGACGACAATCAATACTTTTTGCATATGGTGTTGAAGTTGTACCGATTAGAACTGCGACTCTACCACCCGCTGACCACACCAATTGTTACTTGATTGGCGACCCAGATGGTGATTTCATCATTGTTGACCCTGCAGTTCGCTACCGTGAAGATATGGAGAATCTTGCTGATGCAGTAGAACGTCATAATGGACAGCCAGTTGCTATTGCCTTTACTCATTCACATGGAGACCATCTCGCTGATATGGATTTACTTAGAGAAGCATTTGAATTACCCGTTTGGGGTAGTGAGTACACTTCAAACAGTGTTCAGTGTGATAAGATACTGAGTGATGGTGACATGTTGATACTAGGAAAACAGACTTGGGAGATACTAATCACTCCTGGTCATCATCCTGGACATACTTGTTTCCTTAGTGAAGCAGGACTTGTTGCAGGTGACATGGTAGCAGGTTTTGGAACGATTCTAATTCCACCTGGCACAGGAAACATGGATGTTTATATCGAGCAGTTAATTCGTTTACGAGAAATAGATCCGCACTTATTATTTCCAAGCCATGGACCAGTAATAGCCTTGCCAAATAAAAAATTATCATACTACATCAAACATCGAAAGGCTCGTCATGACAAGGTGCTTGAAGCGGTACTCAATGGCCTATCTAATCTCGATGAAATTACCATCAAAGCCTATGATGATACACCAGATGCTCACCCTGGTTTAGCAAAAGACCAAACTCTAGCACATCTATTATCACATGAAAAGCAAGGTCGTTTGTCTAATGATGGTTTAAGATGGCATGCAAGCATTGATTGATAGCACCATTTAGCGTAGTCATGCCTCGCAGACTTGTAATCACTAAAGCAGGGTCGCCCTCTGTTCTTTCAGTAATGGAAATGCCAATGCCAAAACCCAAAGAAAATGAGGTTTGTATTGAAGTCCATTTTGCAGGGATTAATTTTGCAGATACCCTTATGCGACTGGGTCTGTATCAACCAAGACCACCATTTCCTTTTACTCCCGGTTACGAGGTAAGCGGTGTAATCCACTCTTTGGGTAAGGGAGTAAAGGATTTACAAGTCGGACAAAGAGTTGTTGCTGCTATGAAAAATGGCGGACAAGCAAGTCATGTAATTTCAACATTCGATAGAGTAATTCCCCTACCTGATGAAATGTCCTTGGAAAAAGCGGCTTCTATGCCTGTCACCTACATGACTGCGCATCATATGTTACATCATCTCGGCAATCTAAAATCGACTGATTCTGTTTTAATTCATGGTGGCGCAGGAGGAGTTGGAACCGCTGCATTACAATTATGTCAATGGGCTGGAATTGAGAAGGTTTGGGCGACTGCATCGGGGCACAAAGCAGACATCATCAAGAAATTTGGAGGCATTCCTATCGATCGGCATAACGAAGATTTTGTCGATATAATCAAGCAAGCAACTGGTGGACGTGGAGTAGACCATATCCTAGACCCAATCAGCGGTGAAAATCTAAAGAGAAGTCTCAAGGTTTTGGCAATGGGTGGTAAAGTATACACATATGGGATGTCAGCAGCTGCTCCAACCTCTAAGCGTTCACTTCTAAAAGCCTATTTTGCTTGGAGAAAAACTCCTAAATTAGATCCATTGAAGATGATGACTCGTAATCAAGGAATCTTTGGAGTTCATATGGGAACTTGGGATAATGAAGAAGTAATAGCCGAACAACTTAAACGAATTATGGAAGGAATCGCATTAGGAAAACTCGACCCTGTAATAGATTCTATTTTTGCTGTTGAAGATGCAGCAAAGGCACATCAGCATATCCATGACGCAAAAAATATCGGCAAGGTACTACTAAAATTCAAGTGATATAATTCAATAGGAGTCAGTTCTACAAGTAACATGAGGGGATATAATGAAAGCAGCAATGAGCGGTTTTGATTTGCGGGCAATCGCACGTGAATTAGATGTTTTCAGTGGTGCTTATGTCAAGAAAGCGTATATGCCTCACTATGAACAAATTGTTTTGAGAATTAATCCAAAAGAGAGCGATCAATTTGATTTGGTTTTAGTAAGAGGTGCTCGAATCTATACCTCAAATAGAGATAGACCGATGCCGATGACGCCTCCACCATTTGCTATGATGTTGCGTAAACACTTGAAAAACGCAAGAATGACCGGTGTTAGACAACTTGGATTTGATCGTGTTTTAGCATTTGACTTTGACACAAAGTTCGGTGAAAGACACCTTTATGTCGAGGTTTTTAGAGATGGAAANATAATTTTAACCGATGAAGAAGGAATCATAATACAACCATTAACTCATGCTTCTTATTCAGGTAGAACTCTGAAGAAAGGTGTACTGTATCAACCACCTCCACAAGCACTTGACCCACATGAAATGGAGTTAGAAACTCTAAAAGAAATGTTAGAAAATTCGGACAGAGATTTAGTATCTACTTTGGGTGGCAAAGCGAATTTGGGTGGAATTCATGCAAATGCAGTTTGCGACCTTGCAGGAATAAAACCGAATATTAATACCAAAGACGCTTCACCTGAAAAAATTCTAACCTCTTTGCAAAAATTATTGAGTGATTTATCAAATAGCAATGGCGGTTATATTTTACTAAAAACTTCTGAGGAATTTGATAAAGACGGTTTGGAAAAACATATTCTTAGTTTAGAAAACAACTCAATTAGAGACAGATTTTTAGAACAACATGCTGTTGAAGCAACTCCAACATTACTGCCATCTCATTTGGAGATGGTGAAGATGAACTTTGAAAGTTTATGTCAGGCAGTAGATGCATGGAAAGGGGCACATGATGCTGGAGCACTTGCTAGACGTGAAGCAGAAAAATTAGATATCGCTGCCCCCGGCAGAGGATTCTCTACCGATGTAGAGCGATTAGAAAGACGAAAAGCGCAACAAGAAAAGGCCCTGGAAGGTTTTTCAGTGAAAATTGAAAANCAACAAAAATTGGGTCACATAATACAAAATAATTGGTCACATGTTGAAAGTTTACTAAGTCAGGTCTCTGAATCGGTTGAAAAGAACGGGTGGAAAGAAACTAAGAAAGCAAGTAAAGAGATTCCATGGATAAAATCAATGAATGCTGCTGAAGGGAGTTTTATCACCATCTTACCTGACGAAGAAGGAAATCCTACCGGACCTCAAACAACTCTAATTCTTAGTGAAACTGTCCATCAAAATGCACAAAGACATTTTGAAGCGGCTAAAAAACAAAAGGACAAAACAAAGGGTGCCGTTGAAGCATTAGAGAATACTAATATCGAGTTAAAGCGAGCAAACAAGAAAGAAAGGAAGGCTGAAGAGAGTGGAAAACTCGGTAAAATAAAGCGCAGCAAAAGATTGTGGTTTGAAAATCATCGCTGGAGTATCACCGCTGGAGGACATCTTCTAGTTGGAGGAAAGGATGCCAAAGGTAATGATGCGATTGTCAAAAAACATCTATCTGGTTCAGACATGTACCTTCACGCTGACATTCATGGCGCCCCAAGTTGTAGTCTAAGGTCTACGCAAGGTTTCGTAATAGACCAGCACAGACCAGCTCATATCCCAGACTATATTCCCGCATTCAAAATTGTAGACAAATTAGGTGATGAAAGAATAAATGAAGATAAATTGCTTGAAGCGGCCACTTTGGCACTGTGTTGGAGTCGTGCTTGGGCGAGTGGAGGAGGGCATGGAACTGTTTACTCGGTAAAACCTGCACAAGTTTCCAAAACTGCACAATCTGGAGAATATGTCGGTAAAGGAGCATTTATTGTTAGAGGTCAAAGACAATGGTTCAAGGATTTGGATGTCAAAATGGGAATCGGTCTTGTCTCGATTAATGGAGTACCACTATTGATGGGAGGAACTCCTGAAAGAATCAAAGAATTATGTCAAAGATATGCAATAATTTCGCCAGGTTTAACTAAAAAAGACCGACTAGCAAATCGTATTTACAAAAATACAGGACTGATGACTGATGATATTCTATCAGTTCTTCCTGGCGCTAGTGAAATAGTTGAGGACAGTGGAATTTTTTCGCCAATTAAAATGAAAAAGGTTGATGAAGAAGAATAATCAGTTTCTGTTACCACTTCTTCTTCGATTGGATCTACCACGATTACCCCTGCCTCGGTTATTGCCGCCACCTTCTGATCGACCACCTTGGTAACCTTGACTGGATTTCTTACTAGGTTTGTAATTTTGACCTCGAGCTTCACCACGATACGACTTACTTGCACCACCGCCATCACTTGAGTTGTTTCCTTGGGAATCTCTTGAGCGGCCNCCGCCACCACGGCCTCCNCCACCACGGCCTCCNCCNCCACGGCCTCCNCCNCCACGGCCTCCGCCACCACGGCCTCCACCGCCACGGCCTCCGCCACCACGGCCTCCGCCACCACGGCCTCCACCGCCACGGCCTCCACCGCCACGGC
>NZXL01000071.1 GCA_002697705.1 Methanobacteriota archaeon | reverse complement strand
TTGTAGAAAATGGCAAGAGGCTTTCTTTAGAAGTTGATGCTACTATCGACGGATGCCAAGGTTCTGGCGGAATTGGTGGTGGAGGTGCAAGTTGTGATGTTGAGATGCAATATGGGGATATTGATTCGACTAACAGTTTCTCTAAGATTGAAATCAAAGCAAATGCTCTTTCACAATCTGCTGTCAAGGTTCATATGACCGGTTCAGGATGGACCGATACCGAAGTACTAGAATGGTCGCCTAATCACCGAAGTGAGTTTAGAACAATGCAATTCACTGTCCAAATTAAGGACTCTTTCGGTAGAGATGATATAGAAACAGTTAATCTGATAATGAGTACTAATTCTGGTACTACTACTGTATTTAACAAAGAATTCGAAGATGATGATTTGACCTTGGACAACGATGGACTTGTTGGCAATTACACCTATACATATTCGTCAGGAATAGATTCAGGTGATTATGACGTATTTTTAGAAATCCAGGATATTCAAGGACATACTGTATTATTTGAACATCAAGGATTGGTATTCGTTGAACATGACATCTACCTAACCCTTCCATCTTCACAACCTGATACAGTATTGATTGCACCAGGGATGACCTCAAGTGTAGAGTTTGAAGTTGAGCATACTGGTTCGGACTCATCTGACATACAGGTAATTTTTGATTTGGCTCGCTCTCTACCATCTACTTGGTCTGAGTCTTGGGATAAACCAGGAGGTTATTCTCTTACTGGTGGAGGTTCATCGGCTAAACCTATTTTACAAATTGATGTACCTGAAGGAGATTTGTCTACAGGTCCTGATAAATTGGAGATAGAGGCACGTGCATTTGCAGATATAGATGGGACCACTACTGAAGTTGCTGTTGTTGAGATAGTTTTGGACATAGAAGAAGTTGGAGTATTTGCAGAACCAAGGATTTCTATCTTCGAAGACTTTGAACATCAAATTCAAATTGTTGATTCCACAAGGCCAGAATTCTATGATGAATCCTTGTCACATTATGTCGATACAGATGAAGTTGGAGATTTCTTCATTGATGTATTCAACTCAGGATTTGATTCTGATACCTTTTTCATTAGAGTAAATGCAATGCCAACTTCGTGGCAATACAAATTTTATGATAATGATACTGGATTGGAATTGACAGAAGAAGGAATCAACTCCGTAACTCCCAGTATCGGTTCGCATGATATTTTGACTGTTAGAATGGACGTGTTCCCACCTGCAGAAAGAGAGGCTGAAGATATTGGTTTAGTCAGTTTACAGATTACAAGTTCGGGTGAGACTGAACTTCGTACCGATGTAAGTTTCACAGTTCATCGAACATTTGGCATACTTGCTGAAGTTATTTCAGACAGTGATGCAGGTGAATTAGGTAGAGTGGAATCTGTAGATCCAGGAGATTCGGTTTCCTATTCAGTTAGAGTTACCGATTCTAGTGATGTAGCTGGACAAACCACTTGGAAACTAGTTAATCCAAAAGACCTAGCGAGAAATATTGATGCTGAAAAGGGATATTCGTCTTGGGATTATAAGATTACAGACGGGTCTAATAATGATATAATCATAGTAACCTTAGAATCTGAATCTTATTCTGATATCAACGTTGATATCTCTTTGCCATCTAATGTAGAGGCAGGCAATCATACAATCTATGTGCAAATAAGAGAAGAAGGCGTGGATTCTAATGAGGCAAGATATTTCGATTTACCTCTGACAGTTGAAGTAAATGAAGACGTTCAGCCTGGAAATCTACCGATCACACAGAAGAGTGAGTTTACTAGATTCTCATCTGAAGAGAAAAAGAGTATTGAATTTAGAATTACTAATGATAACAATGTTGAGTTGGATGTTTTTATCGAATTAGAAGAACCTGAAGGCTGGGATGGAGAGATTTCAGCATCTTCAAGTCAAGTAGGTGGAGGATTTTTATTCGTAACTCTACCTGCCTATTCCAGTAAAGATTTCTTTGTAGAACTAACCGCTCCTTCTAATCTAAAAGATGGTTCTGAAGCAGACTTCACTCTAAAGGTCACACCTATGGATGATGAAGTACCTTACAGTGAAAATTATAATCAATTATCCAAATTTACTTTCAAGACAGAATGTAAAGGGATCTCCTGTCTTCTAAATGAAATCTATGAACCAGAGCCTCAAACTCTGGCACTACTTGCAGGACTTGTTGGTTTGTTTATCGTTGCAGTATATCGCAGAGGTAAATATGATTCCTCTGCTAATCAATTAGTGGAAGTTCCACTTGAAGAGCAAACAAAACCTGAAGAGGAAATCGATGTTCCTGAACCTGTTACAGAAGAAATCGATGAAGATGATGACCTCGAATTATTAGATGCTTTAGATGAAATTTAAATTAAATATCGAGTTTTATTTTGATGTTTTGTATGAACATCGCACCATTTGCCTTATGAAGCATTAAGCACCCCGTCACATGAGAATCATGCGTATGCCTTCATTATCTTCAAAGCCGGGGCGGAAATTGCAAATTTCACATTATCGTAAAGAGATAAAGTCTCTTTCTCTTGTAGCATTGATGCTACTGTCTGTTTTTGCATCAATTCAATTTGATTCTTTGGATGTTAGAGCATCTTCAACAACTGACCAAGATGGTGATGGTTTAACTTATGGTTTGGAATTTTTGCTAAACTTATTGCCTAGTGACCCGGACTCTGATAATGACGGACTTCCTGATGGATGGGAGTGGAAATACGGACTTGACCCACTTTCAAGTGCAAATGATGACGGGGCTGTTGGAGATCCTGATGGCGATGGAATGTCTAATCTTCAGGAATACACCTACATGATGCCGTCAGGCTGGGATAATAGTGCAACTCCGACAATTCTTGATAATGGTGTTTGGTGGAATGGAACAGTTCCAGTAAATGATTGGGATGAAGAAAATGCAATGCAATACAACAGACCAGGTTGTGGTTCTTCTGGTTCGGATGGAACTGGCAATACAATTCTATGCGACGAAGACCCCGTTGGGAACATTTGCGCAAATGGATTTGATGACGATAAGGACGGCCTTGTTGATTCAGCAGATCCAGATGGCGATGGAGATGCAGATTGTAATTCAAATGATGATGACGGTGATGGTATCGAAGATGAAGATGTTGCTGGATGGGATACTGATGGCGATGGAATGCCTGATGGTTGGGAAGCAGCCAATGGTTTGAATGCAACATCACCATCAAATGCAGACGGTCCTAATGGAGACCCTGATGGAGATGGTTTACCTAATCTTCTGGAATATGTTAATCCTACATGGGANACAATGTGNGGTTCTAATCCATGTTTTAGAAATGGCCCTGATGGTACAGTAACCGAGACCACAAGTCCATGTGACCCACTTCAAGGTTGTTTGACATTTACTGCAGAGGTAGATGGAATCACTTCAACAAACCCGCAACGTGCAGATAGCGATAACGATGGATTGAATGATTCATATGAAGCTCTTACACTTCTAACAGACCCAACTGCTGCTGATACAGATTATGATGGGATAAATGACGGTGTTGAGGTAAACGGACAATATGGAAACCCCCCTCAACCTAGTGACCCCCGTGATAATAATACAGATGATGATGAATTTGATGATGGTGAAGAAGACAACAACAGTAACGGTGTAATAGATCCTGGTGAAACCGACCCAACTAGAAAAGAAGATTCAGGCGATGAAGACGAAGATGGTATCGAAAATTGGGAAGAGAATATGTCTTGTACTCTTTGGGATGTTGCAGATTCTGATTTTGGTGGTGTAGATGATGGTGATGAATTGAATGTAACTCATGGAACAGATCCATGTGATTCATATGTTAATTTTGAAACTACAATTGTCAGTACCTCTGGTTCTTCCATACTCGATTTAGCAGATAGTTCTGGTTTTAATCCAAATGGAGGCGTTGGTTGGTACAATGTCTCAGGTTCATTCTTGTCATTTACTTATGCGGGCGTCGTTGGNCCATTGCTAATTGGCGTTTCCTCNCTCCCNTCCTCTGGNGTTACGGAAGTTTCCAATAGAAATGGCTCCTTTTGTCATACCGATGCTTTTGCTGCAGGAACTTTAGCAACNACTCAACAATACTGTGATGATGATTATCGCGATAGCGATGGTGATGGACTAGCCGATTGGGAAGAATTACTTGGTGTATATGGATACTTTTCTAACCCATCGATTGCAGATACAGATGCTGATGGTGTAAGTGATTTCGATGAAGTCTTTGATTTCACCGACCCTAATGAGCCATGTAATAATTTACTCGACGATGATTCTGATAATTTGAATAATTATTTTGAAACAACTATTGGATGTGANCTTTCTTGGATTGGAGTTTTCAATGGCTCGCAAGACGTTTGGGCCACTAATTCACAGTTATTCGATACTGATAGTGGCGGCGTAGATGATNGAACTGAATATTTTGATGGNACAAATCCAGAGAATAACCCTCTTGACGATGTACTTCCAGAAGATTTTGATGGCGATGGAGTCCCAGATGCTATCGAAAACCTAACCGGAACAGACTGGACCAATCCGGATACAGATGGTGGTGGAATGATTGATGGTGATGAGTGTCCTCAAGCTTTCTGGGGTACTGCTTGTGTCGGCTCAGGATTTGACCCATTAGACCCTACAGATGACATAATCTCCCAAGGAGTAGTATTTTGGGCTAATAATTCATCAGGAACAGTTGATTTGAATCAAACTCATCGATGGACTCAAAATACATTTGATTTCTATACAGGTACAACATATGCTCATATTGCAACAGTTCATCCATTTGAACAACTTGTTCCAGCGTTTACAAACCTATCCAATTTACCGGACTCAAGTTTTTCGAACGGTTCAGTAGACTGGGTAATAGATTTCAATAATTCAATTTCACGTGGAAATATTCCAATTTCCTCTCAGTATTACAACCTCTCATTTTGGTCAGATCCAGCATCCCTTATTTCTAGAAGTAATGATACACACACCATCAAGTTAGATGGAGGGATAATAGACTCTTTATTCNTACAACAAAATGAATATTTCTTTGATTGGGATACCATTTCTGCAAATACCGTAGCAGGTCAAAATTATCCTTATGAGTCAGCNTTTGATATTAATTTTAATGACCCAAATAACCCACTTTCAATCGTTCTAAATGTGACGAATGAAGTAGTTTCTCAATCAAGTGGAACAGATGCATACAACAAAGCGAAGTCTATTAGCGATTTCTTGAAAGAAGGAAATGATACTTTCGACTTCAAGAGATTCCATCAATCAGTTGGTCTAAGTCCGGGTGATGATATAGCACAATTCATAATCGAATCATCTTATGGACAATGTTCAGATTACAATGCTGCGTTCGTGACAATGGCAAGATTGGCAGGACTTCCAGCAAGATATGTTACTGGTTATTCAGGTGGAGATTGGAACGGTAATGGGTATACTGTCTCGACACAGCATAGAGCTACATGGGGTGAAGTTAGATTAGAACTTACAGGAGGGGCATCAAATATTGATTTGGGCTGGATACCTTTCGATTCATGTCCTGATGCTGAGGAGTTAGAAATAGTCAATCAAACATTATCCCCGTTAACTTGGGATAGAGATATGAGTCAAAATTTCACTCTAGATGGTCAATTTAGATTCACAGAGAATACTTCGGTTATTGAAAATGCAGAATTGAAAGCATACTTGATTCCTGTAGAAGAGNTNGGTTCNGTTCCTGGTTCTGCGGTTACTCCAGCCAGACTTGTAGGCTCTGCAATTACAAATTCAGATGGTAACTTTTCTTTCAATGGCTCACCTATTGAACCTAATTTACCAGGTCTACATGTTATGGCGATTGTACATCAATCCAGCGGATTTATTTCTGATGATGCTATAATTTACTCAACTATAATTAATGTTACAGATGACTCTAATCTTTCACATTCAGTACCTTTGGCTGTAAATACGCCAATAGTTGGTGCAGGTTCATTAACCATTATTCAAGGTGATTTGAATCTTGAAAATGATCCTAATAGTTTAACAGATAAGTTTGGTAATCAGTTGGTTTGGTTATCATTTACCTCATCTTTCAATGGTTCTAATAATATCAGCGGTCTTGTTTCACCTAGTGGTTCATGGTCTATTACTCTAGAACTTGATATTACTGAATCAATAGGAATTGTTCCAGCTACTCTTTGGTACGAAGGATGGGTCGATGATTTCACCATACCNNCAAACCCAACTCCTCAATTCCATATNAGGCCTTCATCTCTAAACCTAAATTTAGATGTTAGAGAGGCNCCAAATTTGACAGCAACGATCAACAGTCTTTCGTCAAATGATAGTAGATATGTAGTTGGAGAAGACCTATGGGTCAATGGTAGTGCTGTATCAGCAGGAACAAATCCAGTTGATATGGAAGGCGACTTGATTCTCTCCGTTAGACAAAATGGAACTTTTGATTCTTGGAATCAAATTTTTAATACAACTGTAAATGGCTCTTTCTCGATTAGGCAAAACTTTTCAGCATCACTAGCAGATGTTCCTGCTGGCGAGATAGAATTCCAATTGAGGTTCTATCCTTATTCAATAGATACTACTGATGATGCCAATATATCTTCTGAAGACCCATATTTATTGATTAGTCGATTAGATTTAAACATTGAAACTTCTCCTCAACTAAGAGGTTCACTTGGCATCTTTACTGTGTCCATAAAAGACCATCGCGGCGTGAATGTTGATTTTGTAGAAGGGAATTTTGATCTTAGTTTTGATGGAANTTGGTTTAACACCACTNTTAACTCAACTGATAAGTTGATATCTTCATTACCTCTTGATGCTAATTTAGTTGCAGGAGACTATCCAATCGGGATTTCATATAACGGTTCTACCTTCTATGAACCATCGGCCAGTACAGAAACTATTAGGGTTAAAGCAGGAATCGGTTGGACTTTCAGTTTGGCTCAAGATTGGACGCACATAGGCAATACTACTTTCATTAACGGTTCAATTTTTGATGAAATATACAATACTCCGATTTTAGACCAAAATATAACTCAATATACAATCTCAATGTTTTCTCCATCAGGTGTTGTGGATATTGCTCAAGGACTTGTCGATAATAATACTTCAACATTTAGTCAACAAATATTGATGCCAACAAACTTTGCTTCCTCAGCTTATGTTTTCATAATTAGTTTTGATTTCTATTCATTAGGACCAGTGGGTGGTCCATTCTATGCATCTGAAGAATCATTTTTGGATTTAGTTACTGGAAATATTACTCAACAACCAGCGCCTTCACTAAATGCTGGAATTGAATCTGAGTTAGTTTTGAATGTTGTTGCAGATAGAGAAGCAGCCGAAGATGAGGGTAATATCGTTGTAACTAACGGACAGTTTGATTTTAGTATTTTAGTTACAGATGTTGCAGATAATTCATTTGTTCCAAACGAAGATGTTGAATTTATATTTGATTGGAATGGTACTAATCAATCAATTGGTACTGCAAGAAGTGATGAAAATGGATTTGCTAACTTCTCTTGGACCGCTATTGGAATTGCTCCAGGATTATACGATATTCGTGTTATTGCCGATGATAATATTAGTGCACCCCTGATTCTCGGTAATTCTCGTCACTTAGGGAATTTTACAATGATGAATCTAACAGTTCAAGGTAATACCGACTTTAGAATTGATAGTATTCCTTCTTCGATCACAGCAGGATTAGATTTCAATGTAATAGGCCAAGTAATCGATGATGATGATAATTCAAGGTTATTGATTAGCCCAGTCAAGTTAGAAGTATTTTGGCTAAACAATCCTAATGAAACATTGATTGCTGGTTTTACTACTACAACCAATGGTTCATTCAACATGACAGTGCCTACTGATGTTTTGAATAATGGTACAGTTAGAGGAAACAAGATATTGGTTATTTCAGTCATTGAAGGTTCATCTCCATTCTATCTTGAATCATCTGTTGAAACTCCAATATTTGTTTTCGGTGTCTCTGATTTTGATTCATTGAAACCTCTTAATCCAATAATTGTTAACCGTGGGGATGATGTTAATCTCTCTGGTCAGCTAGTCGAATCATCTAACCGTTTCCTACCATTGGCAGGATATGACGTAGCAGTTCAACTTGGAGCAACATGGATTGGAAATCTACAGACGAATGATACAGGATTATTCGATTTGACCTACACCATTCCAACATCTAATCCTTTAGGACTTATAACGGCTACATTTTGGTTTAATGGTAGTTCTGACCTTTTGGGAGTTAACTCAAATATTTCTACAATCATTGTTCGTTCTCAAACCTTTATGCTGATAGATCCGATTACCGATAATCCGGTTGCTGGCGATTCATTCAACATATCGGGAACAATACTTTCCGATAATGGAAGTGGCTTGGAACAAAGTGATGGGACTGTACTTCCTGCAAATATTCTATTCTCGATTGACGGCCAACCGACTGGATTTACAGTTACGGGTGGAGCAGTTCAAATTGGAGGAATTTGGAATGCCACTATTACATTGACAAATTCTTTCGCCGCTGGTACTCATATTATTGATGCTTCATACACCCCTTCAGTTAATTTCTACCTTGGTTCTAATGATACTGCAGAATTTGACAGTAGAGGATTTAGTGAACTGATATTTATGGTGCCAACAATTGATTCTCTTGGTCAACCGACATTGAATGATAGAACTGAAAGAGGAAATAATATCACCATTGAATTACTTCTTCAAGACAATACAGGCTCTCCTATTGATGGCCAACAAGTGATTGTAACATTTGTAGGAACTTCGATAACTACAACTTTGACTACTTTAGTAAACGGAAGTGCATTTGGCGAACTAACA
>NZXL01000070.1 GCA_002697705.1 Methanobacteriota archaeon | reverse complement strand
AGTTCTCTATGATAGTCAATTTAGCTGAGCGGTTAATGCTGAGACTAGGGTTTCGACTGAATTATCCCAAGAAAGATTTTCTTCAGCGAATTGTCTCGCAGATTTAGATAATTTTTCAATACTTTCAATATCTAAACTCTTGAACCATTCAATGCCATCTGTGTGAAAATNATATTGTTCAACCAACTTCACCCAATCCATATTTTTGTTTTGTGGAAAAGCATGGCCAGCATGGTTTATTCCAAAAATGAGCATGCCTGAAGCCGCATATTCACTTCTCTTTAGTGGACTTGCAATAGACCATAATTTGGTATTGGGCATAGGCAATAGCCCAATATGTGATTTGGATAATATCTCTGCTACCTTTGATTGTTCGATATTAGATTGAACTTCAATATAATCATTAATTTTGCTTAATTCCTTTAATTGANTAAAACAATCACCTTCTCCAATTAGGNGTAATTTTACCTTTAGCCCCGATTGTACTGATTTACTAGCGAGCATTGGAAGGGATAAAATTCCACGATGTTTATCTAAACGACCGTGATATANCATAGTCAATGTTTCTTCTTTNGGGCTAGGTGAAAATAATTCTAAATCAACACCTGCAGGAATTATGGAGAATTTATCGGAAGAAATTTTCACCTTTGAGTGNACTAAATCCATATGTCCATTAGAAACTACACATGCTTCGGCTGAGTTACTTNTTGCGACTATTCTCCAACTTTTTTTCCAGACCGACCATTGGAGCAGGGAAAGNATNCCNGGGTCTGCTGGAGGACTTCTATCCATCATTATCCAAGGGATATCTTTACTCTCAAGAACTCGATGAATACGGCTTAAAACNCGCCAATCAACAATTGCGACAGTATCATCGTCAAACTCATTCTGTTGAATCCATGTCTTCATGNCTCTAGATAGTTTACGACTTTGTAAGCCTGGNATTGAACTCATCGAGAACCCTGTATGTTTCCATTTCTTATCACTGTGNCTTCCTTGTTCGTCTGGATTTAATATGTGAACAGAGTGTCCTTTCCCTATTATTCCAGTGGCTAAAGATGATTGTGTTGTAGAGCAGAAATTATCAAATCTNCGCCCTGTGAACCATAAAACATTCATTGTAACACCTCATTTATTGATTCAATCTTATCCTAACTAATTCTTCAATTCCTTGAGAAAGTTCAGTCGAAGGTTTCCAATTTATTGTACTAGTGATCTTGGAAATATCTGCGAAAGAATGCTTGATNTCTCCTTTTCTTGGNTGTTCAAAATTTGGTTCTATGAGATTGAAATCGGGATTTATTTTTTCGATTGAGGTGTTGATTAATTCGAGAATGTCGAGTATTGTAGTTTGAGATTGTGATGCGAGATTATAGGCATGGTCATCGACTAAATTCCAATCACATTCNAGTAAATTTTCAATGGCTCTGACCAAATCTTTGACATGAACGAAGTCTCTGCTTTGAAGNCCATCACCATGAATTATGGGNTGNTTTCCAGTTGTCAACATTTCAACAAACTTTGGAATTACTGCAGCATAGGCTCCATCCGTACTTTGCCCTGGGCCGTAGACATTGAAAAACCGTAAAGCAACCGCTTCAAGTCCGTTTTCTCTTGCCAACATAATCTGTGTTTCATTTTCCCACTTTGATTGAGCATATGGAGAAAGGCATTGTCCAGCAGATTCTTCAGCCAATGGTAAATTGGATGCCTCCCCATAAACCGCTGCACTGGAGGCCATAATCAAACGCTTAATGCCAAATTTATGTGCAGCGTCAATAATGTTCTGAGTTCCTTGAACATTTATTTCAAGGGTTTTTTGTGGATAGTCAATGGATAATGGGACTGAAATCTGAGCCGCTAAATGAATGATTACATCGCATTTTTCAACCACTTGTTCGACTAATTCTTTATCTCTAATATCGCCAATTATTTGTTCGATTTCGCTATTTTTAGATGGCTTCAAGTCTAAGTTGACTACTTTGAAGGATTTCATTAATTCATCAATTACATTGGAGCCGATAAAACCAGAACCGCCTGTAACTAGAACTCTATCCATTTTTTCACTTTCCTGCTTTGGCAATCTCGTATGCCTTCAAAGAATTCTTGACAACAATATCCCATGTTCGATTTTCTTCGATCCAGTTTTTGGCTGAATCTCCTAATGATTTTGTTAAATCATCATCTTCAATACACTTCCCTATTGACTCAACAAGTGATTCTAAATTATCTGGAGCGTATAGCAGTCCGGTTTTTTGATGTTGAATAATTTCTTCCAATGCTGGGAGTTTCGAGGCAATTACTGCTTTGCCCATCGCCATCGCCTCGAATGGTTTGAGCGGTGTCACTAATTTTGTAACTCTTGTCTCAGGACGACTGACAATGAATACGTCAATTAAATCATAAAACACTGGAACTTCTTCATGAGGAACTGGACCCATAATTGTTGATTTATCGGCGATGCCTAATTTCTTGCACAATGCTCTAAGTTCTTCTTGACCGTTATTCCCGGTCAAGACAAAGAAGCGAACATCGTGCCCATTATCGGCTAACTTGGCGACTGCTTTTGCGGTTAAGTCAACACCTTCCATCTCTCTCAGCGAGCCTATGTAGCCAACAACTTTGGTTGAAGCAGAGAGGTTTAGAGAATCTTTAGCAGACTTCAAGCTAGAAGATTTGGATTTCTTTTTACTCATATCTTTCTCAACAGCATTGGTTACAACAGTTATTTTCTCCGGATTTACTCCTCTTGAGATGGCTTCTTTTTTGAGTGTCTCACTAATACAAATCACTGAATCTGCTTTACGCAAAACCTTGGTTTCATAATTTTGAAAACGGCGATATGCAGGNCCATTTCTAATCCATCTTCCATTTGCAACTGCTGTTTCTTCCCACATTCCACGCATTTCATAAACAAAAGGGAGGTTTAGTTTTCTAGCTGCTTTAAGAGCAGGTAATCCNACTCTGTAAGGCGTATGAGCGTGAATAATTTCGGCGTTANTTTGTTTTGCTACTTCTATGATTCTCTTGGTGAAATATTTGATTAGGATTTTTTCTTCTACAACTTTCCAGCCGATTCTAAAGAAGTGTCTTATTGCTCGACCTACTTTGAAAATACCATAGTAAAAGAAATCATAAATTCTTAGTAAAATAAATTTTTTATCTTCGTCGCCATTAGAAATAATAACTGATTTAGAGTTAGGGTTTCGAGTGAAGAATTTCACTAATTTGTGTGATAATTTTGAATTCTTTTTCCTTGAGGGATGTAATGTACGTAAGTATTGAACGCCATTCGTATTGAATTCATCGACCATCGAATCTCTATCAGGATACCATGGTGAACTGAGTCCTAAACAGTCTATTTGTTCCAATTGGTTTTGATTCTCTAAGATCATTTGAGTTCTTACAGCATAACCATTCACATCGGGTGGACTATTTGCAAGAACATGGAGAACTTTCATCTAATCACCATTTGCGCTAATATATTGCAATAATACATCAGCGATCCTTTGAGATGTTTTACCATCCCATAACTCTGGTATACGTCCAGATTTACCCCCTGTTTCTAATACGTCCATCGCAGTTTTCTTGATTAGTTCAGGGTCACACCCAACGATTGTATTGGTTCCTTCAGTTACTGTAATTGGACGTTCAGTGTTTTCGCGAAGCGTAATACAAGGTATACCCAAAGCGGTTGTTTCTTCTTGAAGCCCCCCTGAATCTGTCAAAGCTAAGGCAGACGATGCCATTAATGCGACAAAGTCAAGATAGCCTACTGGACCTGTAATCACTATGTTTGGTATCGACTCTATGCGCTCGTATAGAGAGAAAGATTTTGCCATTTTTTCCGTTCTTGGATGCATCGGGAATATGATTTGAATATTTTTCCCGATGTGTTCTAGCGCCCCAATTATTCCTGCAAAATTCTCTTTATCATCAACATTTGATGGACGGTGTAAAGTTAGAATTGCATATTTTTCTTGTAGTCCAAAATCAGATTTGACCGAACTTTGTTTGGCCTTTTCTAAATTCGAATATAGACTATCAATCATTACATTTCCTACTCTAACAATCCTCTCTTCTGCAACTCCTTCTGCTCTAAGATTTTCATCTCCATCCGGAGAAGGCGTTAGAAGTAAATTCGCTACTGAATCAGTCAAAATACGATTTATTTCTTCAGGCATCTCTCGGTCAAAAGAACGTAATCCTGCTTCTACATGGGCACAAGGGATGTTTAATTTAGCACAAACTATCGAACAAGCAACTGTTGAATTAACATCACCTACTACTACGACCATACTAGGGTCTTTTTCTTGACATATTTTCTCAAATTCAATCATGACTGTAGCAGTCTGATATGCGTGACTTCCGCTACCAATTCCGAGGTAAATATCCGGCTTTGGCATTCCTAGGTCATCAAAGAAAACCTTCGACATATTATCATCATAATGTTGTCCAGTGTGTAAGAGAATTAATGGCTGACTGCGGCTTTCTAATTCAGCATAAATTGGAGCTATTTTCATGAAGTTGGGCCTTGCTCCAACTACTAATATTATTGGTTTAGTCATTCATATCACCTGATTTTCTAATATGCCCCAATATTCTATTGAACGCTTTGAGCTATCATATTTATCCACTAATTCAGTTCTGTGTTTTGCTAATGAATTATTAATCTCTTTAGATTTAGATAATACTTCTAAGCACTTTGCAGCTGCTGTCTCAAAATTTTGCAATTCATATAATTTGAAATAACTATTCTCATCTGTTATTTCGGGTAACGCACCAACATTTGTACTCACTACTGGGCTACCTGCTAAAAGTGATTCAAGAACCGACATTCCAAATGATTCACAATGACTTGTTACTAGACTTAACCCCCCACGCTTTGAAAGAATAGAATACAGACTGGCCATCTTGATATTTTCAATTCTATCAATCCACTTAAATTTAGAAATTATGTTCATTTCTTCCGCATAATCAAATACTTCTTGCGCTAAAGCCTCCGGACATGTTTGCCCACCAACTATCCAGAATTCAGCCTCCTGATTTGTTTTTCTAATCAAACTTGAAATTTGCATAAAAGCCTTCCAATCTTTATGATCATCAATCTTACCAACCCAACCAATTACTGGCGGACCTGAGGTTTCAATGTCTATTGGCTTGAATAAATCGGAATCTAAAACATTTTGAAATGTGGTGATTTTTTTATCATTAAGTTCAGGTTGAATATGATGTTTGATTCTACCGATCATGTATTGTGAAACTGTGATAAATCCATCTATATCATTTTCTTTTATCCTTGAAAGATACTCCAAGTTGCGCTCGATACTAGTGTGTACCTCGACAATTATTTTTGAGTCTAATTCCATTTCACGTATAGCATCGATATATTCTTCTGTGTCAATGATAATAATCAAATCAAACTTATTTTCTTCTAGAAAAGTCTTGGTTGTTTCTTTATTTAATCCAAAATGTAGTGTTGCATAATCGCCTAACATTTCTTTAACACCATGGTCACTTCTAAATCCACAATGAATCTCCAAACTATTGTCCTTAGGTAAATGTCGAAATCTATGGAATAATTGTGTACAAACCCCTCCAAGGATTCCATACCTGTATAAGAATAAAATCTTCATTTTTCAACCCCCAAATTAATTATTCCATCGGGACGTTGTTGTGATGCTAAAGTGAGTATATTGTCTACCCTATCGCTCCATTTATTTTTTGCTAGCCACTTCTTTAGAACTCCTCGTTTAGGCCTGTAACGTACATATTCATCCAAAGCAAAACAGAATTCTTCATTATTTTCTACTGTAATAGTGTATGGATACTTATCGATTTGTGGCATTCTAAATGAGACTGTTGGAAGGTCTAAAGCCATATATTCATAGATTTTTATTGGGTCCACTGCATCAGCAAGTAATCCTGTTTTGAAAGGAATTATGGCAACCTTCCATTCTGCTGCGATTTTATTAATTTCAGGATGGGTTTTTGGACCCATCAAATCAATATTATCTGGTAAATCTAAATCATCGGGAGCTGAATGCCCAATGATTTCAAACAAATAACCTGGTCTTTGTTTAGCAATTTCGATAAGTGAATCCCAATCAAACCAACTTGCTGTTAAATGACCAAAGTATCCAATTTTAGTTTGTTTTGAGCCCTTCCACTTATATCCTTCAGAAAGGAAATTTGGAGATAGTGCATTTGGAACAACATGAACATTATCCAAAGGCTCATATGCATCTAATTTATTTGCCAACGGCCAGGATACTGCTGTAACATGGTCACAATTTGTCACGATATATTTCTCAACAGAAGAAGAATACCATTTTGCTTGACCAACCTTTTCGAACTCTTCCCAATCATCTCGTGCATCATAAAGATTCATCCAACCATTGACTTTGAACCGATTCAAAATTTTAGGAATAATTGGATGAGGATAAGAAACGATGAATATTTTTTTCTTAGTCGTTTGCAGGGTTGCTAATTTAGCCATAAATTGCTTTGTCACATCGATTGGAATTTGAAATAATAAGTCTCCGGCATATTCTGGATGCTCGTCTGTTTTTCTCCATCTATGATAATTGAAAATTACAGGAATTCCTCTGTTCATTAAATCTCTAGTTAATCTAATTGGCCGATTAGCTCGAACATCCTGAACATAAGTGGTACCTGAAAACATGAAAACTAATTCTTCTGCTTTACTATGCTCAACATCCGCCATAAAACGATTAAAGTCCATCTGAAATTGATTGATACTGGACGGTCTTACTTCAAAACCTGGCAATAATTTGACACTTGATTTAGCATGCCATGTTTGAAATCCTACATGCAGATAAGTACAATCATCCGGTAATTCAAAAGAAATTAAAAATTCGCCTGTATCACTATTTTGACGTAAATAAGAATACCAACCAACATTGTTGGAAAATGTTAGACCTTGGATTCGAGCTGGATTAATCATATCATTTTGTTCATTGAAAAATTCAAATCTAACCAAAGCATCAGACGGTTTACCAAATTTTGCAATTTTTATTTCACCATATAATTCAAATTCTGGAGTCAATCCTTCAACATTTTCAAGATTTGATGATTGAAAACGATGCTTGAAAAATTGTGGTTTTTTATTTAATTTAAGTGGGCTTGAAAGAGAGAATGTCCATTCAGGGCCAGAATTGTCATTATTTTCTTCCTTTATTTCTGGATGAAGTAGTGTAAGGGTTTTTTCTCTAATTTCTCCGGCATAATTTTTATTTTTTACATGATTTAGTAACTGTAATGTTTCATCATACTTTTGCGCGCGACCATAGTAGGTCACCATGGATCTAATTGCTCTCATATCTGGCAGTTCATGGATATATTTTTCTCCAAATTCAATACCTAAATCGGGATTGTAAGAATAAACTGCTCGAAGTCCAGCCACAAATAAATTTGAGGAATCTTTCTTAAAGAATCGCTCTTTACGTAAGTATGCAATTCCATTTTCCAATCCATCGATAGTATCTTTCTCATTTTTTCCTAACTTTTGAATTATCAACTTCTCCATATTTTTGAGATTTACTGGTCGTTGTATTGCCAATAATACTATTTTTCTCAACGGCATCGATATAGGGGGTTGGTGATGAACAAAGGGCAATGTTTCGAATAATTTTCTTAGCATAAATAATACCTCATCTTTGCTCTGATAAATCACGATATCTTTGAATTACTTCATTTACATCGCTGGATAATAAACTAATATTTCCTTTGTCGAGGCAAACTACTCTATCACAGATCTCACGAAGTATTGCGGCATTATGGCTAACAATTACAACAGTTGCTTCGCCCTTGACCATTTCCATAATTTTATTTTTCGATTTTTCTCTAAATGCTGAGTCTCCTACCGCCAAAACTTCATCGATAAGTAAAATTTCGGGAGATAAATGAGAAGCAATAGAAAATGCGAGCCTTGCTCTCATTCCTGATGAATAAGTTCTGAGGGGTTGATCAATAAAATCCCCAATTCCTGAAAAAACAACTATTGAAGGAATCAATTCATGTAATTCATCTTTAGGAATCCCGTAAATACTACCGCTCAGAGAAATATTTTCCCTACCAGTTAAATTTCTTTGGAATCCTGCACCTAATCCTGCCAATAAAGATACTCTACCTCTAACTTTCAAAGAACCTTCATCTGGAGCATAGATTCCTGCCATCATCCTTAGTAGCGTACTTTTTCCAGCCCCATTAGGACCTATTATTCCAAAAACTTCACCTTGCTTGATTTCCAAACTTATTTTATTTACTGCTCGATAGAAACTATCCTTGTTTCGTTTGCCCATTCTTCCAGTGAAAATCTCTTTCAAAAATGCTGGACCAGATTTACTTACTGGGAAATCTAAAATTACATCATTTAAGACGATAGCGGGTTCTTTGGTCATAAAAACTTCACCGCCTTTCTTTCACTCTTAACAAAAACCATTGATCCAACGATAAATGCACTTAATGCGATGAATATCGATCTAAATATTTGCTCCCATGTAACATAACTCATATCACCAAGTACTGCTGCTCTAGCCATCTCTAGAAATACAGCAATTGGATTTAACAAAAAAGTATCAAGGTGTTCAGGAGGAATATGTTCAGCACCGAAAAATACACCAGAAAGGAAAAAGGCGGCTCGTAAAATTAAATCAATAACCTGTTTTGTATCCCTTATTCTAACTTGAATTGATGCTGTAATCATACCAAATCCTTGAGCCATCATTATTGAAAAAATCATAGAAAGTGGCAACAAAAGCATATATTTGGTCAGCGGTAGGCTTTCATACATCATATAAGGAAAGATAATTAAAATACTCAAACACAAATTCATCAACCTAAATCCTGAAATCGCTGTAGGGAAAATTTCCC
>NZXL01000015.1 GCA_002697705.1 Methanobacteriota archaeon | reverse complement strand
GGTAAACTTCCTTCAAGGGAGTTAAGGTTCCAAGAAGTCAAAACTCCATTATTCGAGATATGATGCATTTCGAAATCTTCAGCGATAGTTGCTGCTGAAAACCACAAACCAGTATCAACCGGCCATAATTTAGTAAGAGAATGAGCAGTAATATCAGATGCTGTTGAATCTAGAATTAATTGCATACTGGTGGAAAAGAAAGGTGCATCAAATAATTCTACAGTTATACTTCCATTACTCCAAATAAAATTATTTTCTACATCACTAAACACGATTCCATTCATCCAAGGTGACATTTTAGAACTGATTTTCAAACCATCACCTGCACCATTTAGTGAAGTGATTCGTTGTGTTCCAATCACAGTTCCATCACTGACCCACATCTCTCTACCATTCACTCCATCATCAGCATCAAAGAAGACCAAATCATTTTCATCACCTATTGTCTCTTGCATCCCCATCCATAATCCCGGAGTTGAGTCTCCGGATGGATTGATGTCAATCAACAAAGAAGTAGAAGATAAAGTTGCCATACTAGTCCATAATTCACATCCATTTACCCCATCACTACCTGCGCTGAACAACATCGATTTACTCTCCATCCAATTCATCGAATCACATGCGGTGTTCATTCCGTTTGTTATCCCTGTTGAAAAATCACTGATCAATCCACTATTGAGTGGTTGTGAACAGATTTTCAAATTCTCACGAACTTCTTCTGGTTGTAGTATTCCATCCATTGCAACCGCTTGACCAATACCATCATCAACTCCAAATTCGAGTATTACGCCATTTGAACATAGATAGGCTGGAGGGTCACTCTTTTTCACTAGAGCCGGAGCACCTTGAGTTCCATTTAATCCATTTATTCCATCGCTACCAATCGAACCATCACATAAGAATTCTTGATCGGTAACCTCTTCCTGGTCTAATATGTCATTTGAATTATTATCCAGTCCACTTTGTATCAATAGCCCACCATAATTACAGGTTATATTTCCATATTCAATCTCTTGAGTTTCAATCATACTACTCACGCCACTAAGTCCATTGGGGCCAGTCGCTCCTTGAGGGCCTGACAAGCCTTCTTGGCCATGACAAATCCTAGTGGTTGAAGTGACCTCGGATTCATCTAAAATACCATTTTTATTACTATCATTTCCAATGAAAATATCAGCGCCACCTTCGGAACAAATATGGTCAGCATCTCTTCCTTCAGTTCTTACTAAGACTTCATTTCCTTCACTGATGGAATTACCTTCTTTGCCTTCCAGTGAGTCGGTTAGTAGTATGGAATATGTCGACATGGCCAATGCTAAAACTAGGATTATTACTTGAAAGAATACTAGATATTTCCGACGAGGCTTTTGTTTTGTCTCATCAGTTGATTGTTGATTTTCACTCGAATGTGAACGGTTCGCTCTGTTACCATTAATTGGAGGGATGTTCTTGTATGGCTGAGCAGTAGCAGGTTCACCTGCAATAGGGGCTTGTCTATCCTGTATGTGAGGGTTAGTCATGAAATCGACTAACACCCTCAATGGTATCAAAACCTTCGGTCGATATTTCGACTTTAGATGAATTGGTCAAGGGGTGGATTCATCAATCTAGACTTATCCCGGCAAACATGGACATGCCCGCAAGACTTTCTGCACAACTACGTGGGGAAGAAGGGCCAACTAGACAAAAAGCTGCAAGATTGGTTGTAGATTTGGCTCATACAGCAAACTCTGATGGCTTCATTGAAGTTGATAATGCCCATGTTTCCGGAGTTTCAGTGATTACTGGCGGGCATGGCTTACGTCGCTTCCTTTCTGATTTATCAGGCGACGCAGATGGTAAAGTTGTAATTCCTACAACACTAAATTCTGCAGGTTGCGATAAAGAAAGAATGAAAGAGATGGATATAGCATGGCCTAATTTCTTAGAACAACAATTTGAAATCATCCATGCATATGAACAACTTGGAATAGAGACTACACTATCATGTACTCCATATGATAGAGGAATTGAATCTCAATCAGGTATAGCATCTTGGGCAGAATCTAATGCTGTATGCTTTTCAAATTCATGGACTTCACTTATCACCAATCGAGAATCTGGTCTTTCTGCTCTTGCAACAGCACTAACAGGTTATGCTCCAAGGTGGGGGCTACATCTTGAAGAGAAT
This sequence comes from Methanobacteriota archaeon, assembly GCA_002697705.1. Taxonomy (GTDB): domain Archaea; phylum Thermoplasmatota; class Poseidoniia; order Poseidoniales; family Poseidoniaceae; genus MGIIa-L1. The sequence continues at coordinate 24,772 of NZXL01000015.1, read as the reverse complement.
CGTATTCCAAATATTATTGTCGAAGTAACATGTGAATTAAACAGTCTTTCTGACTGGTCCATTCTTGGAGATTGGATTGGAAAACAAGTTTTGCCTAACTGGAAACTTCCTTGGGGCCCTATGCCACTGATTCACGGCTTGCCAACTCATGCATCTTTTGCCTCTAAAAAGGCATTAACATCCGCAGCAGCGAACTATGGCACACCTATGCTTTGGGCTCAAGGTCATTCGGCAGACCCTCCACTAACACTTGATGAGAATGGTTCTTGGTCAGCCCCCGAAGGAGGCTGGCAAGGCGAACTTATTTTTGGCGAGAAAGAATTGCAATCAAGGTATGAGGAATTAGCTCCAAAGGGTCAAGTAGATTTGATAGTGATTGGATGTCCTCAAGCAAGTGCCGAAGAGATTCGCAGAACAGCATCAGCAGTTCGCTCATATGCTGAAATGGGGCAAAAGATTCCTAATGAGCGATTGTGGGTTTTTACCAGTCAAGCAAATTTTGATCTTGCTCAAGGCGATGGCAGTCTCGAAATCCTCGAAGATGCAGGTGCAGTAATTTTACGAGACACCTGTCCTGAAGTAACTCCCTATAACCGTGAACATTACAATCATCTTCTAACTAATTCACTAAAAGCAGAACATTATCTAACCAGCGGGCTGAATCGTTTACCAACCAGTGTTATGACGATTCAAGATTGTGTTGCTCATGCTTTTGACCCATCTCTTTCAGCAGGACCAACTCCGATTTTAGAGACTAAATCTCAACCTCAACACAAATCTGCAAAGACCCCTAAGAGTGGCCTGAACAGTATAATTGGTGCAGGATTAGAAAGTCAAAATGATTTCACTGTCACTGGTAGAGCGATGGTTAGTGATGTTCCAATAACCTATCTGGGATACGTGAATAGAGACAGCGGAGTGATTGAAGAAACCGGTCATCCTTTGGATGGTAGAGCGATTGAAGATACAATTCTAATCTATCCAAAAGGTTCAGGCTCTACTGTAGCACCATTTGTTCTAATGGGNCTTGTATATACTGGAAAAGGTCCTAAAGCGATTATCAATAGAGATGTTTGTCCTCTAACTCTTCCAGCATGCTCGTTACTCGATGTTCCTTATGGTCATGGTTTTGACCAAGACCCATGTATGGAAATAAACGATGGAGACCTCATCGAAATGGATCGTAAAGATGGAGTTGTCACAGTAAAAATTCTAGAACGTAATTCAAATTAGGTGTGAATATGGCTGAACTTAGGATACTTGTCACCGGCGGTGCTGGTTTTCTTGGTTCTTCATTATGTCACTCATTAGTTGAACTAGGGCATAAGGTAGTTGCTCTTGATTCACTTTTTAGAGGTACTAAGGATAATTTAACAGAGATTATGGGTCACGATAATTTTACTTTCCTTCACGCTGATGTTAGAGAAGTTGAGGCTTTAGATAGTGCTGTTGAAACTCTTGGAGGATTAGATTTAGTCTTTCATTTGGCAGCGGTTAATGGGACAAAATGGTTCCATGAAGCGGCACATTCAGTTATCGACGTAAATATCAATGGCACTCTTAGGTCTTTGGAATTAGCGATGGCTCATGATGCAAGATATGTCTTAGCATCTTCTCCTGAAGCATTTGGTGAAGCNCCTGAGCAACCGATTAGAGATGGAAATATGATGCAATTCACCAATCCTGCACAACACCAAAGGCATTCTTATGGCGCCAGTAAGTACTTGGATGAAGTTGCTTGTCAACACGCAGCAAGAGAAGGTCTTGATGTTAGGATTGTAAGGCCATTCAATGCATATGGTCCTCGGTTAGTAGGTGATGATTATGGNCAAGTAGTTTCGATATTTTTCAATAAATTACTCAATAATGAAACAATAGTCGTTCATGGAGATGGCTTACAAACACGTTCCTTTACTTGGATAGATGATGTAACTGACGGCTTTGTAAAAGCCGGCTTATTAGATCAAGGAATCGATGGTAGTGCCCTTTCAGGCGTCGCTTTCAACATTGGTTCAACCGAAGAAATCACTATCTCACAATTGGCTGAAAAAGTAGTTCAGGCTTCTGCTAAAGATGACTTCGATATTGAATTTGGTACAGGATACTTCGGAGATTCAAAAAGACGCCTGCCCGATATTGAGGATTCAAAATGTATCCTTGGGTGGCAACCTACTGTTGATTTACAACAAGGCCTTCAANTGATGTGGAATGAATTGACAGAAAATTGATTCAGCCATAGTGCTTGTCAATTGTCTTACCCCAATTTTCTGGTGAAGGAGTCAATCTATCAAGTCCATGTTGACATAATATATCAAGTCCTGATAATGGAGCTTGGTCAAGAGAAGTCCAGATATGCTTGACTTTGAGTACTACTAATTTAGCAACTGCATCAGGCAATTTAACTTCTTCAAGATATTCAACCTCAATTGCAGCAACTGCTTGTTTTACCAACATCGGTTCATCTTCGTTTGCCTCAAGTCCAGTCAAATCCCATTCACTTTCGCCAGGCGGTATTGGTGAACCTGCATTATCAACCCAATCTACTGCTTCAAGAGTGCTTGGCATCATATGCAAAATCGCCTTCTTGGTTTCACGCAGATTATTCAGTGTGTCTCGTTGTCTACCATTTTTACCCTGACTTAATGATGCAATCATCAAAGGAGGCTTTGTCGAAACTGCCATCACAGAGGTTAGTGGTGCCAAATTGCCCAAACCCTCGCCATTCTTTGTTGAAACTAGAACTAGTGGGCGTGGAGATAATATTCCCGATAGCCAAGTGGCTCTTTCTTTATGTTCCAAGTCCATGACATCGATTCTTTTTGGTTGTTTTAATTCAGCAGGCTTTTCATTCTCAAACCAAGAATCTAATTTCCCTGTATGAACTTCCATCAGTGCGTGCTTGGTGAATTCTTGATATGTCTTCCATGATTCGATTTCTTCGGTATCGCCTCTTTTCTCTTTACGAGAAATCGATGCTTCCGAATAATCAATACAACGCTGAAGAAAGTCCGCCACTATGCCTTTTCTGTCCATCTAATCACCCGTTAATTTGGTTATGAGGTTCCTCTTTTTGAATCATATTGTTCCCTACTCATCATGAATTTAGCAGGATTTCCTGCCCATACTTCGCCTGCAGGAACATCTCTGGTAAGAACAGAGCCTGCGCCAAGAACTGCCAGGTTTCCAACTGTGCATCCTGCTATCACAGTAGCACCTCCTCCAATAACTGCATTGTCTTCTATCTTGACAGGTGACCAATATTTCGAATCACCCGATGGAGGGTATTTATCATTGAGTAGTGTTGCATTTGGGCCAATGAAAACAGAATTCCCTAATGAACAATAATCGGCAATATAAGCTCCACCTTGGATACGACATTTATCCCCCATAGTGACATTTCTTCCGATATGCGCCATTGCTCCGATCGAGCAATCATTGCCGTGAGTTAGGTTTTCTCCAATCATACAAGGTGACCAAGCAACGCTATTGTTTGCTAATGGTATCCTATTTTCAGGACCTGGGTCATCTTCACCCATGTTTTCACTCTCACTCAACACTAAGTTCTCGCATCAACATATCTACGTGACCCTTGGCTTTCACATTGTATCTAACCCATGCTATATTTCCTTCAGAATTAATTACAAAGGTTGAGCGGGCACATCCCATATACTCTCTGCCGTAATTTTTCTTTAATCTCCAAGTGCCGTAAGCCTCGTGCAGTGCGCCATCTTCATCCATAAGCAGTGGGAAATTGAGGTCTTTCTTAGAAATAAATTTATCATGAGATTTTGCTGAATCTTTGGAAACGCCTAGTACGACGTAATCTCCTTGGTTGAGTCTAGCCATTGAATCTCTAAAGTCACATGCTTGTGTCGTACAACCAGGTGTGGAATCTCGAGGATAGAAATACAAAATAACGGTTTTTCCTTCTGACATGTATGCTTCTAAGTCATGGTTTTCTCCAGCGGAATCAAGGCATGAAAATCTAGGTGCAGGCTGGTCAACTTGTAAGGTAGTTACTTCGGACATAGATATTCGTGACTTTTATCACTCATCAAAGGTTGCATTATTTCAAAATACAAGATTTTTCCTTTTTAGTCACTATTTTCACAGTTTTAGTAGAATAAAATAAAAATTTAGGCTCTTAGTTAATTGAATATGCAGATTGAATAAAAACATGAGCATAATGGGTAATTGATGCGGTAGCGACCGATTCTTTCAAGAACTGCCTTGTTCAAGCATCGGCCATGGTAGGTCTACGTATGTCTCGAAGGGCCCGCCGCTTGTTAAAACAAGTTCAGCGTGCTCCAGGCAAGTANGANCTACAAGAAATAGCCAGTTCAATCCAAGCGGANTTGGATAAGCGCAACCTATCATATGATGAGGCTCTAACACTTGGCAATATCATCCAAAACCGTGCCGATCAACTTCCTGGCGACGTAATTGTCTATGCTATTTCAGATAGAGACGCCTATCGCAGAACTCTTGAACTATATCTTCGAGATGCTCTACTGACCAAAACAGAACAACTACTGCTTTGGGAAGAGCGACGTAGATTAGGGATTACCGATATTGAGCATGGAAGGCTACTGGACCAGTTATTGGCTCAATGGAAGCGTCAAGGAAAGAAAGTTAGAATCGATAATTTTGAAGCACCAGGGGGCGGCGCATCTGCGTGAAAAACTATCAAAAATGTCCTTTGGCATTATTATGATAATGTTGTTCTTAGCTCCTGCTATGTCTCCAATTGTTAGTGCTGGTGAAGGTACATCGGCTCGTTCCAGTCCAGACTTCAGCGTTTCACTATTTACTTTGGATGGCGCAGGTTCTGTTGTTGACGGAACAAGTATGGAAGTTGAAAACGCGACCCATGTTGCAAGAATTGTAGTTTCTAATTCAGGTTCAGCAGATGGAGTTACATCGGTTTCTCTAGTTCACAGAGGCTCCCCTTTGGCAGGAGAAACAATTGTCAAGACTATCAATTTAGGCAATATTCCAAAGACCTCGTCATCCAATCCAGTCCTAATTGCTTGGACTGCTTCGCCGGGCGATTTACAAACACTATTTGCAAGAGTAGTGCCGCTAACCAACGATCCAAATTCTGCTAACGATGAGAAACGCCTCGACTTCAATGTTTCTTCTCCTCATTTCCAGAAGGGTGACGCCCTTGGCGATTCTGTGCCTTTGCCTACTGGCGGTTCTACGATTGCCAGAGTAGCAAACAGCGCTCAAGTATTCAATGCAACTGTCATCAACAACGGCATAAAAGACATCTCAGCGGTTTTCGAACTTGAATTTATCAATACCTTAGACCCCAGTAATGTCAAGACATTTTGGTCTGGTGAAATTGTCCTAAGTCCGGGATCACTTTACATTCCTGCAGTGAGCGAAAATCTGTCGACATCTTTCAATGGCGGGTCAATGGCAGGTGTTTGGGGGCTTACNGCCAAAGTGATTTTCAATGGCNCAGATGGNTGGACNGATTCTGATATCGTTCAACAAAGAAACATTGAATTCTCTGATTATGTCTCTGAATTATCCACTCCTGCTGACCGGACAACCGAGCCAGGATTGACCACCACGCTAACCTTCATTGTAACCAATAAAGGGATTGAAAGTGATTCATTTTCTATCACCGTCTCTAGCGTCCTAGGTTGGAATCAACCACATTCTCCATTCCTTGGTACCGATGTTTTTGCTCCAGGCGCTAGTGAAACTATTTTGGTGCCGGTGACCGTTCCATCCAATGCTCTACGCTCTCAAATCGAAACAATTACTTTAGATTTACAGTCTAGCGACGGCTATACTCTTACTTCGACCGCTAGAGTAATGGCAGGAGAATTGTTTGAAGCAACCATTACAATGCCGCCAACTACGACATCAGTGACTCCCGGCAAGGAAGTTAATTTCACTGCTACACTTACCAATACAGGGAATGTACCGGGCACATTTTCTTTGACAGCCGGACTTTCTGTTAATGCTAGTAATTGGTCTGTTGAACTTTCCACCCCATTTACTGGAGTAGTAAATGATTCTGAGACGATTACCTTCGAAGTCTCTATTACAGTGCCAGCAATTCAAAAGCCATTGGATTTATCTGAATACAATCGTGCTGGAGATGTGTTAAATGTCTGGGTTCAAGCAATGCCAAGTACTGGCGGACTGCCTTCCATATCAACAAGTCAAATTGAAGTTAGGCCCGTAATTGTAGTAGACCCAGGTCTCAACGATGAACAATTAGAATTAACAGTGGAAGAAGTTATTGCTGCTAAGAATGGTTATGGTTGGGATGAACTTTTACCTCTATCTGTAGAAGTTAGGCATAATCTAGATGGCGCTTTATCCAATACTGTAGATTCGGTACTAACAGTAGGTAATCTCTCCTTTGCCCCATTGAACAGTGGTGGATTTTCAGAAGCTGACAGATGGTCTACTAACCTAAGTCCTTGGTCGTTTACAGGGATGTCTCTAGGAGATAGTAGTACCACTTCTTTAGGTATTCAAGGTCCTTATGACGATTATCCTTTGGCAGGAACTCTAACTATACCACTAACTGCCACTCCAACTCTTAATGGACCACCAATCCCTAATGTTCTAGTCTCCGAAGTAACAAGGAACATGACTATTGTAATCCCTTCAATACAAGATGCAGAGATTATTGACTCGGGCCCATTCGATGTACCTCTTGGTGAAGCGAAATGGCATGATTTAGCTTTTGCAAATACAGGTAATGATTTAACATCTTACCGACTTTCTATTCTAGATGACTTGCCAAATGGTTGGATCGCTTCTCTCAATACTTCAACTTCAACTTCTAACACGATTGATAACCTCCCCGCTGATGTTGCGGATTATCCATTATTGGGCAATTCCCACATCACGAATTTCAGACTTACAGTAACTACAGACCCATTTGCTGAAGCCTACACCATTCAACCAGTTAACATCAAGATTGAAGACAAGGACACAGGCATGTTTATCGGTGTTGAAACCGTTGATATTAGAGTTGGTCCTTTCATTAATGCCACACTTACCCCTACCAATCAAACAGTCCCGATTAATACTTCACAAATGGAAACTCCACTAACTAGAGTTTATGTCACAAATACTGGTAATGCTCCTGCTACATACTCGATATGGTTAGACGAATCACAATCAGGAGCAGTAGATTTTAGTCTTGAAACACCTAATCAAATTATTATCGCACCAGGGATTCAAGATTCTATCAAGATTCGTATGAGTGCGGCAGCAGATGCCGATTCAGATTCCTTTTACATGGCGACAGTTTGGGTCTCAACAGATACAGGGGTGAATTTATCTGCTAATATTGTAGCAAATGTTAGCGAACAACGTTCTCTTCTTATCGATGCACCACAACAAATGGGAATATTGCCTGGCCAGGAGCAAGTAGTAAATTTCACAGTAACAAATCTTGGTAATTTAGCCGAAAACTTCGATGTTATCGCAAGTGTAGAGGGCGGTTGGGAAGTGGTTCCTGAATCGCAGTCGATGACTTTAATCAAGGACCAAGTGATACAAGGTAGCGTTACAGTCACGGTTCCTGAACTATCTGAGGTCGAAGGGCTTGATGATGGTTCTATTCATAACCTCACAATTAGACTGGCTTATCCTTCAACAAATTTAACAGCCGGAATAGCGAATGTAAAGTTGATTATTTCTCCAATGTTTATGCTCGAAGTTAGAGATTGGCCAGATGAGATGGAATTCAGCAGAGAAATTAACAGGACATGGGAAGCAACAATAGTAAATGTTGGAAATAAAGACGTTACAGTCGATGTGACATATCAAATATTCAAATCTGGCTTCAATATTAATAGCGATTCTAGTTTGGATGTTTACAGCGATGATTGGGTATTTGTACAAGGTCCATCTCAACTAGTTCTGCCTCGTAATTCAAATTATAGTTTTGAATTTATTATTCTTTCAAATGATCCAACTCCCGACCTTGATTTGACTTCCAATTTAGTGGTGACGTTGACTCCACAAGACCCTTCAGTAGAGGGTATTGAATATCTCAACACCACATTGGAAATGTCAAGATTTTTCAAGATTAGCGACTATGTTTTGCAGCCTCCGCAAGATGGTGGGCCTGTCGAAGTGAACATGATTTACTCTCACATACCAAGGGGTCCTTCCACTTCAGTTGCATATGAGTTTGAACTATGTTCTGCCACACGACTGTTTGACTTTGATGCAAATGGATTAGATGAAGCAAATTATCCTTGGACCTTCACTCTAATGATTGATGAAGCGAATGGTTCAGTTACAACCCATTCATTACCACTAATCAATGTAGATTGTGGCCAAACAACGGGTAATAATCGATACACACTCCCAGTTTCGACTGCTTGGAATCCTAATTTGATTAGAATCTCAGTCGATATGCCTGATAAGCCAAACTTGATTACAGAAGATGGTTGGGACTTAAAGTTCAAATTATTCCATCCAGACGAGAATGCAGGATATACAGAATCATTCAATGAAACATTTAGATTTGAATTAGATGTTTATGCAGACCCTGCAGTCAAGCGAGTTTGGATTAGCGAAGGAACATTCCAAGAGGGCACAGATTCAGTATTAAGTGCTACAATAAGAAATGAGGGGACATCTCAAGCACTAATATTTGCAGCAGAAGCAACTTGTTCAGGTTCTACTATCANCACATCTCCAATGCCGATTANTCAACTAGGTCCAGATGAAGAAATCACAGTTGAATGGAATTTGACTACTGAAAAGATAGATTGGTGGGCGCAATCTATTGACGGCACTTGTGTTATTGATTTAGAGACATCATTGTTATCAAAGAATGTAGTTGGAAATGACAGACTAGTTTACGAAGATGAAGTATACTCTTGGTCTCCAGACCAATCATCAAGTTTCGTAGCATTTGTCGTTTTCACACTTCTATCTCTAATTCTTGGTCGTTTAACCGGCCAGAACGAGAAGTTTAGATTATTCGCAGTTTATTCTGGAATCTTAGGATTAGGATTTGCCTTCCACTTGATCAATATTCTATTCTGGGGACCATTTGTATTGTTAGTTGCCGCCTTGATGGTTTGGAAGATGACTTGGAATAGCACAGATGAATTTAGATTGATACATGAAGACTATCAAAGAGCACGTAAGGGTGTTTCAACCCTTTATGCCGACCATTTCCAAGCTCTTGCTGACAGCCGTAGACAACTAAGAATAATTCTCTCACTTCCACTCCTTGGGATGTTAGGAGTTGTTCTTGGAATTCCTCCTCAACTTGAAATGGATAAATCTAACCTTGTTTCTCTAGGCGGATATGTGGGTATAGTGACTATCGGGGTTTGGATTCTAGTTAAAAGAGCAGACAGCCTTTATGGTGGCCTGTATGGAAGACTGACTGATATTGAAGTCAAAGCAACACGTATTGAAAGAGATCTTAGTGACCCTGCCCGATTACTCAATGATTTGGCTAATGAAGGGATCGACCTAAGTGAAATATTCGATGATTTATCGACAATACCAGATTCCAATATGCTAGATAACTTGAATATCGATGCAATACTTAGCGACGAGGAGGTGAGAGATGATGCCTGAAGTCGAAGATATAGATATTGATGACATCATAGTTCCTGGTCAAGAAGAAGAGCAGAATGTGGACGAACAAGAGACTTTGGAATTTACAGAACTATACGATAAACCGTCGGTTAGCAGTGACTATGTTGAGGACGAAATAGATGAAGATGCTGTTGAATTTAGCGAGTTAAACAAAACTGATGAAACCGAAGAAGAAGTAGAAGAAGTAGTAGTAGAAGAAGTAGTAGAAGAGGAATCTGTGGTAGAAGAAAATGTTCACCAAGAAATCGAAGAAACAACACCTGCTCCTGAAAATTCGAATGAACGTATTCGTAATGCTTCCAACAATCTTGAAAACATAGTTCAAAGTGTTATCCAAGAGGATACTAACTCGCTTGCTGCAACAGAGATAGATATAATGGAAGCCAAGAAGTACCTCTCTATGCACAAATTAAGTCGTGCTAAAAAGAGTGTTTTCAAGGCGGAACAAGCACTTGTTAACCTCGAGGAAGATGTCCTTTATCTAAGGCGCAGTATTGCTATGCTACACCGTCTGCTAAAGGAAAAGAAAGTCGAGAAAGATGAAGTTGAAAATATACTTTTGAGATTAAGAAATGCTACTTCTGCTGCCGAAATAGGAGATGTCAGTCAAGCAGCAAACGAAGTTGAATACTTGGTTGACGATTTGATTGGCGGCAATACATCTACTCTAAATCCGTTCTTTTTCCGACACTTTTGGCTTGGAGTAGATACTAGATGGCCAGCAGGTGGTGACACAGGTGTCTTACTTGTTAGGTTGATCAATGACGGGCCAATTGCAATGCCTTCAATGAGATTATCACCTCCTGTTCCGGAAGGATGGTATTCTGAACCGAACTCAGTAGACCTTCCAATTATCGCGCCTGGTGGCAATCTTCCACTTAGATTCGACATTAAATCCGCTGAGAGATTTGGTGCTGATGAAATACCATTGTCTCGTAAATTAGCGGTTTCTACAGGTTATGAAATGCGCTCTGGAGAGATAATGGTTACAATCCGTGCGCAAAATCGTTCTATGGAACCACTCTCAGATATCGTACTCACTCCGTGGTTACCTCCGGGTTATACCACGGCCAAGGTTCCATTCGTGGAACGTCTATCCCCCGATGAGGTTGCAGTAATCAGAATGCAACTAACCATCGACATGGGCAGAGGAGGTCGCTCCTAAGCCCACATCATATTCCACCCGCAAGGAGCGGGAGGACGAGAAAAAAACAAAAAAGGTGAAAAAAATATGAAAAATAATAAAGAAATAAAGAACGAAAATAGCGATACTGTCGCTGCCATGGGTATTGGTGCAATGATTGTGTTCATTGCGCTAATTCTTGTAGCAGCTGTGGCTTCAGCGGTCATTATTCAGACTGCTGAAAAGTTGCAACAGAATGCACAAACAACAGGTGACCAGACACAACAGCAAATGGCAAGTAAGATTATGCCATTAAGCGCTGTAATTTCTGGTGGTGCCACAATTCGAGTAACATTCGAATTAGCCCCAGGCTCTGAGTCTGTAGTACCTGCTGATGCAGTTTGGAATATAGTATGTCAGGCTGGAACTGATGCCAATGATATGACGGCTTCTCAACCGGTTAGTACAACAGCAACAGCAACACTTGACCCAGGTGAAATATATGAGATACAACTAAATTTAGTTACTTGTGGACACTCAGCAAATACTGCACATTACTTGATGTTCCAAGCAGGAAACGCTGGTTTCACATATGAAGTAATGAACTATGGCGCATCTACTGCAACAGGGGCGGTGATTATTTGAAGTCTAATAACGAAACTCAAGTTAACGACAACTGGGCTGCTATCGGTATTGGTGCAATGATTGTATTCATTTCTCTAATTCTAGTTGCAGCAGTAGCATCTGCCGTTATTGTACAAACTGCTGAAAAACTACAGCAAAATGCTCAAAGAACTGGTGATGATACAGCTGATGAACTATCTGGTAAGATTACCGTTCAAGCAGGATATGTCCAAAACACCGGTCAGTACATACTATACGTTAGACTTGGTGCAGGTAGCGATGCAATCAATACTATTGATGTATCATACCAATTGTTCTGTAATGTTGGTATTGGTTATGAGACTAACCAATTAACTGCTAATGATGTACAACTTCAATCCACAGCTGGATTTGCTGGCGGTGATGGACAAATGACAGTTCAAAACGCTTACAAGATCATGATTGCTCCTGGTGTTTGTACTGCCGCAGGTGTTAACGGACAATCTCCTCCAGCTGCAACATTGTTCTTGCACGTTGAGAAGGGTGGAACTACTTACGAGACTTTGACAATCAACAATGCTCAAGACGGCTCACCAATTATCTGATGTTGCTTGCTGTTGAGGATTTATTCTCGACGGCAAGGAGGTACTACAATGGCTTGGCCATTTGGAAATAACTCGGGAAATATCAGAGATGCAGACGCCGAACTTAGTGAAGAACGCTTGAAGATAATGGCAAATGTTGCCATCGAACAGGTGCCTCTCCCTGAAGAGGGAGAACTGAGTGAGGAAGATGCATGGACGATATCCCCAGGTCCGACAAGAGCAAAATTGAACAGTATTGGTAGTGTTCCAACAGTTGCTTCTAGCATGAATCCTGTTGCAGCGCAACCTGCTACTGTCAATGCACAAGTCGACACTTCAGGACTTGAGAGACTGATCAGTAGTCGCCTCGACATGGTCGAGGATGTACTAAGGATGGTTGAAGTCCGTATCGAAGAAGGAATCTCTATTAATCCAAACGCACCGAAAATCGGTGAAGATGGAGAGATAATTTCTGAAGGAGATGATGTTGACGGATACGTTGGAGATAGAATTGTAACATCTGATGGTGAAGTAATCACTAGCGGAGGTGTAGAACGTCTCAAAGGTGAGGATGAAGCGCCTTTAGTGGAACTTTACGAAGCTCAAGCACTAGCAGCCAACCCTTTCCTAGTCGCCCCTTCATCGGGACCAACGACTCAGGCAAACCAAGTTGGAGCGCCAACAATTGCAGCACTTCTTCTAGACAATATGTCTGGAATGGCAGCAGTTAGTTTTGCGCAGAAGGCTATCAATTCAGGTATGCTATCCAGTGATGAAGGTAATTCGGTTTTGGCAATTGTTCAACTTGCTTCCCCAGGAGAAACAGAAGAGGCATTGGAAGACCACCTCTCTCATCGAGAGTTGCTTACTTTCTCTGCCTTAGTTACATCTTGGCGCGAAGTAAAGAATCTTCGAGGTGAAGAGTGAAATGGGCGCATCGGTCGGAATAGGAGGACTAATAGTGGGTACATCCCTAATGGTAGTTTTTGCTTTAGCAATTACCACATTAGATGTTAGGATGGATTCATCATTAGATGCTCTTGATTCGGCCAATGATCCGTTACCTTCATTCACAATTGATGATGCTACAATATGGGAAGGAGCAGTTGTTAGTTTGACAATTGTAGATTCTGGCGCAGGTTACACAGCAGGTACGCTAAGTACAGCAGTGGCCGGCGGTTTTTCAGCGACTTTCAGTGTAAATAGTACAGGAGGAATAGTTAATCCCGTGACAATCACCAGTCATGGTAATTACTCGTCCCCTCCAACTATTCAGATTGATGGTCCACAACCAGGAATTACATCTCCCGCTAATATAGTTGCAACTTTGGGAACAGTCATACATACCAATGTGACCAATAATGGTCCAGTAACTCTTCCACAAGAAGAAGTATGGTTCTTTGTTGATGGAACAAATGCTAGAACTATGGATATACTGACTACAGGAGTGACCTCAAATTGGTACTCTGGAGAAACAGTCAGTATTGAATGGAGAGGATTTGGTTCCTCGACTTTCGATACAATGGCCGTTTCTTCTCATGGATATAATTTGGCGAGGGCTCTAGACTGAGGTGTAATTCATGGCAGACGGTGGGGCTTCATCATTCATTTTGCTTGCAACAGCACTTTTAGTGTCTGGTGGCGTTTCAGCAGTTTTGATTTCACAATGGGGTGAAATGGCGACTTCCTTTGACCAACAACGTCGAGGAGATGAAGCGGATACAAATACTCAAATGGCGTTTGCTGGAGATTTATCCAATGTGGAATATGATGACACCTTACCTACTGATGAAACAATTACCTTCTATCTACAAAATACAGGTGAATATGAACTTGATGAATCATCATTATTCATTCAGTTAAATGGCGAGATTGTGCCGGATTCTGAAACCACTACGATAGTACTTCCAGCAGGAACTACTTGGGCTTCTGGCCAACTACTTGAAGTAGAAATGTCCGGTGCTTGGGGATTTGCTGATGATACTGAAATATCACTGACAGTACTAGCAATTTCTATTGATGTTGGTGGATACTCCGGAGAGACTATTGTAACCGAGGAGGTGAGGCTAAATGCCGTCTGAAGAAGACCCACTATTTATCCCTCACAAGCCTGTCGAGGATGGTTTCCCATTTGATGTAGAAACTGATTCACTTGCAGATACTATGGGGCTTAGACTTCCAAACCGTTCATTATTTGTGATTCAAGGAATTGTAGGTGCTGGTAAATCTCTAATCGCTCAAAGACTCGTTCATGGGATGTTAGAGAATGGTACAAAAATTCTAGTTATAACTACAGAACTTACTACCAGAGGTTGGATCGAACAGATGGAATCTATTGGATATGGAGTCACCGAACACCTTAGAGATGGTCAGTTAATGATTTTCAGTAGATTTGGAACTATCGCAGAATCCAAAGCAGAGGTTGGTTTAGAGCAAGTGCTCAACAGCGATGCAATAAAGCAAGCAGATGTAATTATTCTTGATTCTGCAAGTGCATTGATGCCTGACTCGCTTGGAGAAACTCAGAGATTTGAAATGATGCAAAGATTACGTAAGGTTTCAGCTGAAGGGCGCTCAATTATGTTGTGTGTCGACCCAGATGAAATGGATCATAAGTTACTTCATTCAATGAGAGCATCTTCTGAAGTCGTATTGGATTTATCGACTAATCTCATAGGTGGAGACCTCAAGAGAAATATCGTAGTTACCAGATTCTTAAGAGCCGCTGGGCCTGTACAGACATCTGTTGGATGGCGTGTTGAGCCTAGCATGGGCTTCATCGTTGATATTACGGCGGTAAGTTGAGGAGGGATTCAATGCCAGATGAACCACGTTTTGCAAAGGGTGACCTCAACAGCGTAATGGCTGCTTTTCCACACGTTGGAGATTGGGTTCGTGATTTCGAATCAAGATATGGCTCTAGACCGATTTATTATGGTCCATTAGACCGAGATGCCAAAAAAGAACGCCCGTATAACCTAATTTATTCTGCTAAAGAACCTATTTTTATTCATATTTACGAACCTCCGGAAGATGATGATGGTGCAGGAGGAGAAATTCTTTGGTTCGGACTAGAACCACAGTTAAGCGAAGAAGAAGAAAACATTAGACGTGAATTAGTGGAGACATTACTTCAAGAAGCACCAACAGCTCCTACTTTTACCACAGATGGAGAATTTGAGAATATTCTGGAACAAATGGTTGATAGATTCACAATGCTAGACAGCGAGGTTGGCTCAACAGTCCGTCGGCAAGGAAGATTCTGGGAAATGATCGGTATGGACGATAAGAGACTTGTTGTTACACCAGAACAAAGAGCAAGACTACAATATATCGTAATTAGAGATTTAATTAAAAATGGTCCGCTTGAACCCCTTCTTTCGGATGAAATGCTGGAAGATATACACTCAATCGGTCTAAAGCATATTCACATGGACCACAAAGTGTTTGGAATGGTCACTTCTAATATTCGATTCCGTGAAAGAGAGATTCTCTCAAGATATCTAAGAGCGATGTCCGAGCGTATTGGGCGTCCAGTTTCAGACAACAAACCAATTATTGATGGTGCACTTTTGGATGGTTCGCGTATCAATATCATATTTTCAGATGACGTATCTATGCTGGGTCCGTCATTCACTATCCGTAAATTCGCGGAAGAAACAATTTCAATTATCCAACTAATCAAATGGGGTACTATTTCTACTCAAGTAGCAGCATATATCTGGATCTGCTTAGAATATGGTATGTCAGTTCTGGTATCCGGGGAAACAGCATCTGGTAAGACAACTACTTTGAATGCAATTTTACCATTTATTGACCACAATGTCAAGATTTACTCAGCAGAAGATACTCCTGAAGTTAAGGTTAGGCACAAGATTTGGCAAAGACTTGTTACTCGTGATTCAAAGAACGAGGAATCAAGAGTTGAAATGTTCGACTTGCTCAAAGCCGCTCTAAGAAGTCGTCCAAGATACATCATTATCGGTGAGATACGTGGTGTTGAGGGTGCAACAGCATTCCAAGCGATGCAGACAGGTCACCCGGTTATCGCTACTTTCCACGCATCTTCAATCGTAAAAATGATCCAAAGATTTACTGGTGACCCAATCAATGTTCCAATTCGTTTCTTCGACAACTTGAATTTCGCAATTTTCCAAGAAGTTGTTGAAGCGCCTGGTGGAGGAATCGCAAGACGTGTTACAGGTATTGACGAAGTAATCGGTTACAATAAACACAGCGACGGTGTATTGACTCGTGGTATGTTCGAATGGGATCCTGTCAAGGATAAGCACTATTTCCGCGGTATGTTCCAAAGCCACCTTTTGGAAAACAAAATTGCGGCTATGGCTGGTTTTGCTAACAAGCGTGACATCTATGATGAGATGCTTAACAGAGCAGCATCACTTCAAAAGATGGCGGATAGAGATTTAACACATTATGATGATGTCTTTGATTTACTTGGAATTTATTATAATAATGGCTTTGAGTCCTTTGATAGAGCAATTGACACATGGACTGGAGTCAATCATAGTTAGGAGGTGTAATCATGGAAAGAATGCCAATTTGGCAAGTGGCCATTCGTCGCTTAGAAATTCCAGTTTTGCGTTTCCTGATTCTATTTGTTGGCGGCGCAGGCCTGATAGGTCTTATTACAGCAATAACCCTAATTTTCCTGACTGGAGGTTTAGGGGAAGGGGCACTTTTCCAAGGTTTTGCTGGAGTTTTAATGATTTTAGCATTCCCACTAATTTCGGCATTAGCAGCACTATCTTTCCCGTTTTTGGAAGTGCAACGTTCGGCTACTCGTATTGAAAAAGAAATGCATATGTTCATCACACGTATGGGTATTTTATCTCTGGGTGAAGTCGGCGCAAAATCAATATTTGATATTCTAAAACAGATGAGTGATTATGGAGAATTGGCTTCAGAGGTCAAGAGAATTGAGACACTTGTCGATAAGTGGCATACATCACTACCAGAGGCTGCAAGAATTGTTGCTCAGCAAAGTCCAAGTCCGTTATGGACCGATTTTCTAGACCGAATGGCTTTCTCTATCGAAGCAGGTCAGCCAATTGATGAATTCATGCGTGCTGAACAGGAAACGGTAGCAGAGCAATATACTACATTGTATGACACAAGATTAGAATCTGTTGACACACTAAAAGAAATCTATGTGTCTTTAGTTTCTGCAGGTCTTTTCGCACTGGTTATCGCTGGTATTCACATGGTTTTATTTGAGGTAGGTTCGCCTGATTCAACTCCGATTGAAGTTTTCAGTAGAATCCGTTTCCTACTATTGTCTGGCTTGATTTTCGTTATTGTTCAAGCAGGTGCTGTATTTGCNTTTAGAGCCACTATTCCCGAAGACCAAACCTTTGCAAGGGATGAGATGGATACACCATTTAGAGTTAATGTTAGAAGGGCATTTTTGATATCTGGTTCTTTTTCCATTATTTTAGCAGTTGTAATGGTATTTTCTGTTATTACTGCATGGGAGGGATTATCTGAACAATGGGATAAATATGGTCTATTGATTATTGCAATCCCGTTAACTCCTCTAATGTTCCCAGCATTTATGGTTGGGCGTGAAGAAAACCAAGTTTTGCGCCGTGATGAAACATATCCTGATTTTATTAGAGCATTGGGGGGTACAGCCCAAGCACGATCATCCGAACCNTCTGCTACAATCAAAGCGCTTAGAGGAATTGATTTTGGTATGTTAGACAATTCTATCGACCGTTTAGAGAAGCGTCTTTCGACTAGAATCGATTCTGACCGTGCTTGGGATTACTTTAACGCAGATACTAATTCATCTGTAATTTCAAGATATATGCGTATTTACATCGAGGGTTCTCAGTCATCTGGAAGACCAGCAGAAACTGCTGAAATGGTTTCTCGTTCTGTTGGTAGTCTTCTTTCNCTTAGGCGTCGTCGTTCATTATCTGCTAATACAATGTGGGGTGTAGCAATTGGATTGTTGATTGCAAGCGTAACCAGCCTCAACGTAACAATAGCAATCGTTCTTCA
The DNA here is from genome assembly GCA_002697705.1 of Methanobacteriota archaeon. Lineage (GTDB taxonomy): Archaea > Thermoplasmatota > Poseidoniia > Poseidoniales > Poseidoniaceae > MGIIa-L1. The sequence continues at coordinate 6,826 of NZXL01000015.1, read as the reverse complement.
ATTAGGCGAGGCTATTGCTGGTGTCGCAAGTGGACTTGCAGATACTGATGTCTCAGCACTCTCAGATTTCGGTGGTGGTGTTGCTTTACCTGTGATGGAAGATGCTAGTTCGGTGGGTGAAAATATTAGGATGTTCAAACTTGTAGTTTCAATATTAATTCTAGTTCAAGTTATNGCGGTNTCAATGATNGCTACCAGNCTAAGAGGTGGAGGTAAAACCAGTGCACTGGGTCAGTCGATAAACCTCCTTTGGATAGCCGGACTTGCCTCATTTTTTACCTCAGTGATACTCGATGCCGCCTCTTCAATATTCTCGGTTTAGATTTGAAAACCTTGATAGATTGAGTAGTGTATCCTANATTATGCAACCAGCCCCTTCACCCCCTGTAGTAGCCCAGCAACCCCAACCTATGCAGCCTATGGCAGCATATCAGCCTCAACCTAAATTCCTTGAAAAATATGGAGCCTATTCATTCCAAAGATGGTTGATGGTTGGTGTTATTCTAGTTGTAGCAGCAGCNATTTTAACCGAGATTCCAAATCTTACCGGAGAACCTATTGCAAGTGATTATGATGATGTAGAAAAGTATACAGATGCTCTTACAAGTCATAACTCTCTGGTGGGTACCTTAGGTGCATTAGGAACAATGATGCAGTCAGTAGCCCTTGGAATGATTGGCTATGCTTTCATTCGCGAAGGATATGATGGAAATGCTCACCACACAGCGCTACGTATTGCTGTTATTATTGGTGGAATACTTGTCATAACCAACTTGGCCTCAAGTAATATTGGATTGTTCTAATCAACGTTTAGATTCTTCTAATATACGCTTTTTAGTGGCTGTCCAAGAACAGATTGGGCATTTTGTCAAGTCATGATTTCTTGCCGGACAGTATTCTCTACCAAAGAATATTATCTGTAGATGTAGTTTATTCCACAAATGTTTTGGAAAAACAGCCTTCAGATCTTTCTCAGTTTTTTCGACATTCTTGCCATTGGATAAGCCCCATCTTGCTGCAAGTCTATGGATGTGAGTATCAACTGGGAATGCAGGTACTCCAAAGGCTTGTGCCATCACTACTCCAGCTGTTTTATGTCCAACACCTGGTAATGCCTCTAATGGTTCAAAGCCTTTAGGTACTTCACCATCATATTGTTCTACCAGCATTTCTGATAAGCGATGAATATTCTTTGCTTTAGTCGGTGCTAATCCAACTTGACGAATATCATTTAGNATTGTTTCAACAGATAATTTCACCATTGCTTTAGCATCAGGTGCTTTTTTGAAAAGTGCAGGTGTCACTTGATTGACCTTCAAGTCAGTTGTTTGAGCACTCATCAAAACGGCTACCAATAGTTGGAATGTATTTTCGTGGTCTAAAGGGACGGGAGTTTCAGGGTAAAATTCNTCCAGCATCTCAACGATTTTTTCAGCCTTTTGTGAACGCTTCAAATCAATCACTACTTCCGTTTGTTGAGAATTTCAGGAGGAATTCTATAAGTGTAATTCAAAGATTCACCAGTTAATTGGACGCTATTTTCCGTGAAAATAACATTCTCAATAATTCCTCCTATGCCATGTAAGGGCATCGATGCATCAAAACTTCCATCTTTGTTGATAGAAATACTTGTCGTCACGTTTGGTTTAACAGATGAAAATCTAATCGATTTATCTGTGTGATTGATTTCACCCATTCCGTTGAATAAGGTTTTGAAATGTTTGACGATTGATTCCCAATCTTCGATAGAGTATTGGGTTGACATAATGATCAGACCTAATTGGCATATTCCCCGCCGGTTTTCCAACCGAAAAACAGGCCAAGACCGATTGATGTTAGAGGTATTACATTGCAGATTAGAGATTCGAGTGGTTCAGTTTCAGGTTTCCCTGCAATGTACCAGATAAGTAGTGCCAAGAACAAACCCGGCAATACCATCATACTCCCCATAATCAGAGTCCTAAGAAGGCGCATGATGTACGCAAATCGCCGACCATGATGAATGTATTCTATTTGAGGCGGTTTGCTAATTCTTCCCCGCTAAGTGAGTTCAATACATCTCCAGATTCTAACCAACCCTTTCTTGCAGCCATCACTCCATAAGCAATATCGCCTAGACCACGTATTGAGTGAGCATCAGGATTGATAATCACTGGGACATCATTTGTTTTAGCAAATTTACATAATCGCCAATCAAGGTCAAGACGGTAAGGACTTGCATTGAGTTCAACGGCCTTCATTTCTCCATTTTTATTGTACTCTGCCATATATTCAATGATGGCGAACATATCTACTTCATACCCGTCCCGACCTTGTAAGATACGTCCAGTTGGATGTCCAAGAATTGTGGTCGAAGGATGGTCGATACATTTCATCAATTCTTCTGTATTGGTTTGCTCGTCACGACCTTTCCACTTATTCATTGCATGAACAGAGGCTACAGTATAGTCTAACTCAGCCAAGACATCATCTGGATGGTCTAGTTTTCCACCTTCAAGTATGTCGGACTCAACTCCATGAAATAGTCTGAAATCTACTCCTTGTTCAGCCCACTCAGAATTATATCTCTTGATTAGTTCTCCTTGTGCCAATAGGTCTTCAGCACTTGCTCCATTAGCTACTTTCAATGTGGGGGAGTGGTCAGCAAGGCCAAGCCAATTCCATCCAATCTTTCTCGCTGCATCAGCCATTTGTTCCAAACTTGCCTCGCCATCAGACAGTGTCGTGTGATTGTGAAGGGAACCTTTGATGTCACTCTGAACGATTAGTTGTGGTAGGTTTGCACTTTCAGCAGCAAGAATTTCTCCTGTATCTTCACGAAGTTCTGGTGTTACCCAGTCAAGTTCGAGATGTTGATAAATTTCATTCTCGTCAACTGCAGAAAGAGAAAATTCGGCTGCTGCCATACCTTTCAACTCGCCAGCATCCTTTTCAGGAATCAATCCAAATTCACTGAGCCTTAGTCCTCTATCGATTGCTCTTTGTCGCATTGCTATATTATGCTCTTTACTTCCGGTGAAGTATGCTAAGGTGAATGGGAAAACTTCGAGGCTAACCAAACGAACTTGAGCATCAATTGTTCCGCCAGCCTCAAGTTGCTCGTAATCATCACCACCGATTGCGTCCAAAACATTTGTATCGATGTGACCGATTGAGAAGTTTTCGTCAAAGATACTCGTATCTAAGATTAGACTAATTTTTGAATCGCCAGCACCTTTGATGTCGGCAATTCCGGGTAACTGTAAAATTGCATTGGATACACTTTCCTTGTCTTTATCGTGGACGGCAACAACAAGGTCCAAGTCTCCAATCGTATCCTTTCTTCTTCTTGCACTACCTGCAAGTTGGGCCTTTTGCACACCAGGTATTTTTGCAATTCTTTGTTCAAAAGCCTCCCCATATTTTAGCCCAATGTCTAGTCTTCTTCTTGACCTAAACCTTGCTAATAGTTCAATTCCGTCCAACATTCTTTGTTGTGACTTGGCCCCAAAACCTTTCAGTCCAGCAATCGAATCATCTTCTGCTGCTTCTCTTAGTGTTGCAATAGAATCAACACCAAGTTCTTGATTCATAATTTTGATTCTTTTAGGACCAAGGCCTGGGATGCCTAACATTTCGATCATCCCTTCAGGTGTATCTTTGTGTAATGCTATCCAGTCATCGGGCCATCGACCTTCTCCAATTGCTTGGGAAAGTGCAGAACCGAGTCCTTTACCGATTCCTTTGAGTTCAAATAATTCACCACTGGCAACTAATTCTCCGAGGTCTTGGGTTAGTCCACCAAGCATTCTACTTGCATTTTGATATGAACGGACACGGAAAACATTAGCGCCATTTAACTCCAAAAGCACTGCTACTTGATGTAGTGCTTGGGCAACTTGGTTTCTAGAAAAATATGGTGGGCCCTTTGGGCGCGGCTTAGGGAGTACAAATGCGCCACCAGCCATGAACTAAACGAGAACTGGTACTTCTCAAACCTTGCCCCTCGATTGCTTAAGAACCACGACCTGCTGGCAATACTATGGCAGGTGTTGACCCAGTTTTGATAGAACACCTTGCAGAGGCATTATGTGGTATATCTGCTATTCTTTTTACTTTCATCGCCACCTTTTCTCGTTCTGAAAAAGCCGAACTAATGGCACAAAACACCATCGCTTTGACATTGATACTTGCTGCAGGTGTACTTTGGTGGTTATCGCTTTCAGGTGGTTCTCTTTGGGGGTCAAACTATCTTCCTAAACCACTTTCATTAGTTTGTATCATCTTAGCAATATCTGCTAGATTAAACATTAGAGGAACAAATGTTTCATTTGGAGCAAATCCTCACAGCATTGAGAAAAAATCCGAAGAAGAGTAATCAGATTATTTCTCCACGAGGTTGGTTTTCATCAGATGATGAATTTTCGTTTGAAGCCGCTTCCTTAGCCATTTTTTGATTGATGAAATCCCTCATGTACTCTGGTAGTTCGCCGTTTACAAAAATAACATCATTAACAGTATCTAGTTTCATCAATGCATAAAATATCTGCATTGCAGTCATTGGAGTGGATGAACAACCTGTACATCCACCGTCCAAAGAGAGCATAATGTTGCCATCTGAAGTGTCTAGAACAGTCACAACTCCGTCGTGCGCATCAAGGACTTCTTGAACCGGTCCGATCTCAGCCAAGACCTGTTCAGCACTAATCGCCATGTTAGGCCCTCGAAGCCATCATTCTTGAATAATGTCATTAAATCGATAATATCTTTCGGCTTTCAATCGTTAGTATATCAATGAACAGTTTTGTCATAAAAACCTGCGAACCACTTATGAGGGGTTCTTTGGTCGCCGGCTCAATAGGTGTTCTTTATGATGGAAAATATACCCTTAATCGCAGCCGGAGCAGGTCTTGTTGGACTTTTAATCGCTTTTATGCTGTACATGCGTGTGAATAAAGTAGAAATTGACAATGAAACAGTTGCCGATATTACAAACGAAATACAAGATGGTGCAATGGCCTTCCTTAAGGCTGAGTACCGTGTTCTTGGTATCTTCGTTGTAGTCGTCGGACTTCTTTTGTGGTTCCTCAACGGTGGAGAGGCAGATACCACAATCGCATTCTTTGCTGGTGCTCTTGCATCGGTTTGTGCTGGATTCTCCGGTATGCGTGCTGCAACTTCGGCTAACGGTAGAACCGCAATGGCTGCTAAGCAAGGTGGCCAACCCGCTGCTCTAGCAGTGTCTTACAATGGTGGAGCTGTTATGGGGCTTTCAGTAGGAGGACTTGGTCTTCTTGGTATCTCACTGATTGCTTGGTGGCTTGGTGCAGGTGATGCAGCATCCTCAGGAACTGGACTTGTTGATATTCAGGCTGCTGCAGGATTTGGAATGGGTGCTTCTTCAATCGCTCTTTTCGCTCGTGTCGGTGGCGGTATTTACACCAAGGCTGCTGATGTAGGTGCTGATCTAGTCGGTAAGGTCGAAGCAGGTATTCCTGAAGACGACCCAAGAAACCCTGGTGTTATTGCTGACAACGTCGGTGACAACGTCGGCGACGTTGCTGGAATGGGCGCAGATATCTTCGAATCTTTTGTTGGTTCAATCATTGCTGCAATGATTATTGCTAACGAATTCACCGATAAAACAGGAGCCTCACTCGCTAATGCTTCAGATTATGTTCTTCTACCAATACTTCTTGGATTCATTGGATACACCGCTTCCATTATCGGTGTCTTCTCAATGACTTTCCTAAAGAATGGCAAAGACCCTGCGGCTGCTTTAAGAAATACAACTTTCATTGGTGCAGGTCTTTTCGCAATCGGCGGTTATGCTGCTATTCAACAGGGATACATCGATGTAGAATACGGTGTAATGCACTCGGTTGTTCTAGGAAGCGTTGTTGGAATTCTAATCGGCCTTGTAACTGAATACTATACTGGTATCGAACCAGTATTTGGAATCAAGACAAAGGCAATTCCTCACATTGGAGAGATGTCAAAGACAGGACCAGCAACAAATGCAATCGCTGGATTATCTGTTGGTATGATGTCTACATTCATCCCAGTTGTCTTAATCGCTGTTGGTATTCTTGGTGCTAATGAATTTGGAGAACTTGGCGGTGGCAAAGATATCGAGGGTCTTGGACTATACTGTATTGCTATGGCTGCTATGGGTATGCTAGCAACTGTTGGTGTTACAATGACAGTCGATGCTTACGGTCCAGTTGCAGATAACGCTGGTGGAATTGCTGAGATGAGCGGACTAGGAGACGATGTCCGTGCAATTACCGATGAACTAGATTCAATCGGAAACACAACAGCAGCGGTCGGTAAAGGATTCGCAATAGGTTCAGCAGCTCTTACTTCTCTTGCTCTATTTGCAGCATATACTACAGCAGTTGGCGATGATTTGACATCTCTTGATTTGACAGCACCAATGGTCGTTATCGGACTTCTTATTGGTGGTGGACTTCCATTCGTAGTCGCTGCTATGACAATGACCTCAGTTGGTAAGGCTGCAGGCGACATGGTTGTAGAAATCCGCAGACAATTCAAAGAAATTGACGGTCTTCTAGAAGGTAAGGAAGGAGTCAAACCAGACTCTAAGAAGTGTGTCGATATCTCTACACAGGCTGCTCTAAGAGAAATGATTGGTCCAGGTGTTGTAGCAATTTCAGCACCAGTGATTATTGGTTTTGTTCTTGGAACACAAGCCCTTGGTGGAATGCTTGCAGGTTCTCTTGTCACAGGTGTTCTAATGGCACTATTCATGGCTAATGCTGGTGGTGCTTGGGACAACGCAAAGAAAGCGATTGAACAAGGTCACATCGATGGTGCAAAGAAGGGC